>JAZRBW010000046.1:0-7056 GCA_045635305.1 Faecousia sp.
CTGTTGCTAATTGAAATTTGTCGCCCCTTTGGGGCGACAGCGGCGAAGCCGCACTACCTTCTCCCGGGGAGAAGGTGGTCGAGCGAAGCGAGGTCGGATGTGGAATTCGGGCAGAAATGTTATTATTTTGAGGTATTTTCAGACCTAGAATAGCGTAACACATCAGAATGTCTGATACCTATACCGCATCGTAGGTTACCTCCCGCATTCCACATCCGCCCCCTGCGGGGGCACCTTCTCCCCGGGAGAAGGTAGGCGCCTTCGGCGCATAACGGAGCGATAAATCCCAATTTGTTGGGGTTGTCAGGGTGGGCAAATTTTGCTATAATGGCAGGAGAAGGGAGGTGGGCGTATGTATTCCCGTGTGTATGTGGAGATCACCAATATTTGTAATATGCATTGCTCCTTTTGCCACGGCCACAGCCGCGCAAAGCGGCAGATGACGGAAAGCGAGTATGCCCATATTCTGCGGCAGTTGCAGGGAAAGACCGGGTATATCTACCATCACCTTATGGGCGAGCCTCTGGTGCATCCGCTGCTGCCAAGGTTTATTCAAATGGCGCGACAAGCCGGTTTTCGCCCCATGCTCACCACCAACGGCACGCTTTTGGACCGCTTCGGCGATGCGCTGCTGGTGGAGGGACTGCACAAGGTCAATATTTCCGTCCACAGCTTCGAGGAGGGCACCACGGAAGAACATCGCCGCTATCTGCAAAAAATCGTGGATTTCATCGAAAGGGCAAGGGACACCGGGATCAAAATCTCCCTGCGGCTGTGGAACAAGGGTTGTGACGACGGCAAAAATGATGCTGTGCTACAGTTTTTCCGCGCCGCTTTCCCACAACCTTGGGTCGAAAATACCCGTGGCTACCGCATTCGGGACGGCCTGTTTTTAGAATGGGGCGACCGCTTTGCCTGGCCGGATCAGAACGGGCCGCACAATGGCGATCAGGTTTTCTGCTACGGCCTACAGGATCACTTCGGTATCCTATGTGACGGCACGGTGGTGCCCTGCTGCCTGGATAGCGACGGCGTGATCAACTTGGGTAATGTGTTCCGGCAGAACTTGACGGATATTCTGGAAAGCCCCCGGGCAAAAGCCATCGTTGAAGGCTTCAGTTGCCGAAAAGCAGTGGAAGACCTCTGCTGTCGCTGCGGCTATGCCACAAAATTCTGAGATAAATGGACAAATTGGGATTTATTGTTCCGATAGAACGGTCATCGCGAACCAGCGCGCACGCTGGTGTGGCGATCCCCAAAGGTTTTAGACAGTACTTTTCAATACGATTTTCCCCTAACCGGGGGATTGCCACGTCGCCTTCGGCTCCTCGCAATGACCGAATAGGGGAACGATAAACGAAAATTTGAAATACTGCATCATGCAAAAAGGACACTCCACACGGAGTGTCCTTTTTGGTGCCGCTGACCGGGATCGAACCGGTACGCTTTTTAGGGCGAGGGATTTTAAGTCCCTTGTGTCTGCCTGTTCCACCACAGCGGCGAGTGGTCCTATTCTAACACGATTTGTTTCAATCGTCAAGGCTCAAAAGCAAAAGCCAAAGTATTTGGGTGGGATATTGCCGTTCAGGGGCTTATGCATGGCAAAAGGTTTTTCGCCGGGGGAGCGAAACCAGCCGGTTTCTGCGCCCAAAGCGGCTACGATACCGGGCGCTTGCCGTGTGTCGCCCAAAAGATCCAACACCAGCAGCTTTCCTTCCTCCCAAACTGCGGCGGCCAAGGCATTAGGTGCTTCATAGAAGGTTGCCCAGCAGGATAGGAAATCCAGATTGATACCCTCCTGAATCACGCCGCCCTGGGGAAGATATTGTCTTCGTAATGCGGCATATTCTTCCCTGCCCAATTTCCGCAGGGGCAGGGGCGTGGTGGCCTTTGCATCAAATTCCTCCAAACCGCCGCAGTTTTCATAGCCCATCCCGGCGTAAAACCTGCGCAGGCTCTCCTCACCGGGCACAAGGATGCAGCCGGCATAGCCTCTCTGGGTCAAAATTTCGTGGATGCGGGCCATCAGCGCATGACTGATACCCTTACCCCGGTGCTTTTCGGCGGTGGCAACAGCGTAAATATAGGCGTATGCTTCACAGTCAAACCAATAAGCCATGGCGGCAACTTCCCCATCTATGGTCGCGCAGAGACAGCGATCCGGGGAGAAGGCAATGGTGTAGAAATGATCTAAGAAAGCATCCGTATCCCCAAAGGCTTCTTTCCACAGACTGCGAAGCTGGGGAATTTGCGACGGCTTGGGATGATCAAGGTTCATCGGTTTCCTCCCAAAGGCGGGCCCAGTATTTCTCTGTCAGATGATCGGGACAGTAGCTGAGCTTGGCCTTGCGCAGACCCTCCAGACCCATATCTTCCTCCCGGTCCAGGTAGCGAAGGGCAGGATACTTTTCCCGTAAATGCTGGGCAAAGGCTTGGTTAATAGCGGTGTAGGCACCGTCCACATCCTCTCGGGCCTTTTCAAAATGGACATCGATGGTGTCCACCGTCAGGAAAGAACCCACGGTAAAGGCCAGCACCCGGTCATCCTCCAGCAGCACCAGTCCCTCCGGCTTCAGGGTGTCGAAATGGGCGAACAGGCGGCAAAGGGCGGTTTTTTCCAATTCGTAATCCCCCTGGGGGTCATGTTCTTCTCTGGCGCGATACCAGTCTGCGGCCATATCTTTTACCGCCTGCATATTGGCAGGTGTCAGGGTTTCGACCCGCCAGTTGGGGTGCAAACTGCGAAAACGATTGAGGTGGTTTCGCTTTTTCTGATATTTGCGGCCCTTCAGCTCTGCCAGATCATCGATGCTATACACATAGTCAAAGCCGTCCCGGTCGCAATGGACCTTAAAGGCACCGGGATAATACTTTTCCAAAGTGGCAATATTTTCCTCGTTCAAGCCGGTGATGCAGCAGGGGATACCACGGGCTCGGGCATCGTGAATGATGGCATCCAGCACAGGCTGCACGTCTCCCTCTCCCACCGGGAAGGGATAGACAGCTCTGCGGTCAAACTGGGCGAAAATGACCCAGAAACCATCCAAATACGCGGCCTGCTGGCGACCCCAAATACGCATGTTGGTGAAGGAATATTCGCAGCCTTTGTTGTTTTTCAGCAGCGCAGGCTCCATGGCAGGCCGCAGCGCTGAGGTGATCTTTTGAAACGGAATCATAAGGAAACCTCTTCATGTAAATTGGGATTTATCGTTCCGATAGGCCAGTCATTGCGAACCAGTGCGCACACTGGTGTGGCAATCCCCTAAGGTTATAGACAGTACATTTCGATACATTTTCACCCCTAACCGGGGGATTGCCACGTCGCTTCGCTCCTCGCAATGACCGAATGTGGGAACAATAAACGATAATTTGAAACGGTCTGTGATTATTATACCACAGACCGTTCCTTTTTCAACCATTTTTCTTTCTTGTCAGCAGCAGAGCCACAGCCACGGCGGTGATACCGCCTGCCAGCTTGCCCAGAATGACCGGGATCAGCAGATCCGGTGAAAAACCTGCCGTAAAGCCTAAATGATCACCAAACACGAAGGCTGCCGAAACCGCAAAAGCGATATTTACCACCTTGCCCCGGTCATCCATGTCCTTAACCATGCCAAAGGTAGCGATGGAGTTGGCAAGGCTTGCCACCAGTCCTGCTGCGGCAGTTTCATTGATGCCAAGCTTACTGCCAACCTTCATCAGGGGCTTTTCCAGCACCTTTGTCACGGCCAATACCAGTGGAAATGCGCCTGCGAGCACAATGGCGATGGCACCGACGGTTTCAAAGCCCTCTGAGATGGGCGCCATACCGGGGATTGGGGCAACGCCTGTCAGTGCCTCCACGATGGCTGCCGCCAGACCGACGGTAATCAAAGCAGTGATCGTCTTGCCAAAGACGGTAAAACCCTTAATCATAGCCTTTTCCGCCCGCCAAAGTCCCAGGGCGATCAGTGCCGCGATCAGCACGATGGGGACCAGGTTGCGCAGCACCATTCCAATGGGGTAGCCTGCCACCAATCCGCCCACCAGCACGCCAACCGGGATGGTAATGATGCCGCAAAGGATACCCTTTGCCAGATTGCCACGATCCTCCTGGCGCAAGATGCCCAGCGCTACGGGAATGGTGAATACGATGGTGGCCCCCAGCATGGAGCCTGTGATGACGCCACCCAAACCGGCAGCCTGAGCGTTCTCGGTCATTTCGGCGGCCAACGCACCGCCACCCATATCGCAGGCTAAGATGGTGCCGGCGAACATGGCTGGATCAGCACCTAAAAAACGGTATGCCGGTACGACGATGGGCTCCAGCACATTTGCCAGCACCGGTGCCAGGGAAATGATACCGATCATGGCCAGCGCCAGAGAACCCATGGCGAGAATGCCTTCTTCAAATTGCTTACCCAGACCGATGCGGTTGCCCAGAATTCGATCGACAGCACCTAACATGGCAAAAACTGCCATGATCCAGATGATAATGTCATAGATGGCCATGTTTGTCCTCCCGGTCAAGAATCGCAACCACCACCGCATCCACCGGCGCATCCATGCAGTAGCGCGAAGCACTGGTGCCGGTCACCAGCAGCACCCGGTCACCGGGACCCGCGCCAACCTGATCGGCGGCGACCAGCTCTTCCGTGCCAGTATAGACCACCAGAAAGGTGTGGCCGGACAGACAGGCGGCCTTCCGGGTAGCCCATACCGACCCGGTTACAGTTCCAATTTTCAGAATGATTCCTCCTGTTGCTAAGGTAAATTGTTGTTTACCATAGGACTGTCATTGCGAGGAGCCGCCAAAAGGCGGCGACGTGGCAATCCCCAAAGGTTTTAGACACAGGATTTCGGAGCATTTTCCCCATATTCCGGGGGATTGCCACACCAGTGTGCGCACTGGTTCGCAATGACCGAATATCTTAGTGTAAACAACAATTTACTGCTCTAAAATTTCCTTTGCCAGTGGTGTCAGTACCGCGCCGGGGGCAGGGAATTGCCCCTTGCGACGCAAGGCCCTGGCTTCCTCAGCGGTGACCAGATGGCGGCGGCTGCCGTCGGTGAACAGCACGCCCCAGTTCTTCAGTTCCCGTTGCGCTGTGGTCAGCGCGGCAGCCAATGCCCGATTTTTTGGTGCCTGGGGCAGACCCGGGGTGTATAGATATACCGGTTTTCCCTCCGCCAGGGCGGTCAGCACCGCTTCCTCCCGGAAATGGAGCAGCTGTCCCAAGCGAAGAGAGCCGATCACTACCGCCTCGTATGCGCCATCTGTCACATAGGTAAATGGCAGGACAGTGGGCGCATCGCCAATCAGCAGCGCCCGGGTCATGGGAGGATCCTTCCCAAGTCGCCCTTTTCCATGGCGCAGGCGTTGGCTTCGTCGAAATCCAGATGGGCCCGGTCGGAAAAGGCGGAGCTGACCCGTACCACTACATTGTCAAACACCAGAGGTCGGGCGGTGAAGGTCTGCAGACGGACAATTTGTTTGTCCCGCACCCCGAAATGGGCGGCGCTGTCCGGGGTCAGATGCAGATGCCGCTGGGCGGCGATAACGCCCTGTCCGATGGTCACAGTACCGCATTCGCCCACCAGTACTGCGCCGGGGGTATCTTTGACATTTCCCGATTCCCGGATGGGTGGCTTGATGCCCAAGGTTCTGCCGTCGCTGAGGGAAATTTCAACCTGGGCTTCGCTGCGGGGAGGCCCCAATACGGCTACATTGTAGAATTTTCCTTTTGGGCCTTGTAGTGTTACACGTTCTTTGGCCAGATATTGCCCCGGCTGGGAAAGAGGACGCTCCGGGGTCAGATCGTGGCCGAACAGGGTCTGGGCCTGAGCCTTGGTGATATGCACATGGCGGCCGGAGGCTTCCAGCTCTATAAAAATGCGCCCCAGCACATCGCTTGCCAGCTGCGCCAAAGTTTGCTCGTCCATGGTTTCCTCCTTTGGTGAGATAAATTGTTGTTTACCAAATTTTCTGTCATTCCGAGCCAGTGCGCACACTGGCGTGGGAATCCCCCGGATGAAAAGGAAATGTGCCGAAAAGCACCTTGATATTCTTTGGGGATTGCCACACCAGCCTGCGGGCTGGTTCGCAATGACACTTCTGTTTTGTCGCGCTAAACAACAATGTATCTTTCCGACTTTTCATGGAATATCCTTTGTGGTACTTGGCTAAAATGGTTACAGCAGGCCCACGACCGTGCCCGGCACATCCCGGAATGCAGAGCGCACCTCGATACGGATCCCATGATCCCGTGCCAGCTCTACGCAGCGGTCATGGAGCACCTGGGCTCCCCGGCTGCACAGCTCCAGCATTTGCCCGTAGTCCACAGCTTCATACTTCACCGCATCCGGGAATTTCCGGGGATCTTTGTCGTAGACACCATCCACATCCGTAAAGATCACGCAGCGATCTGCCTCCAGCAGGGCCGCCAGGGCAACCGCCGTGGTGTCGGAGCCGCCTCGGCCCAGGGTGGTAATATCTTTTTCGCTGTCCACGCCCTGAAAACCTGCCACCACAACGATTTTCCCGGCTTGCAATTCCCGGCGGATGCGTCCCCCCTGCAGAAAGCGGATGCGGGCATTGCCATGGGTACGATCCGTGATCAACCCCGCCTGCCAGCCGGAAAGGCTGACGGCGCTTTGGCCCATGGCTTCCACCGCCATCGCCACCAGGGCTGCGGATATGTTTTCTCCAGCGGACACGCAGGCATCCGTTTCTCTGAGGGAAGGATGATCCGTGATCGAATCGATCTTCTCCAGCAGACGGTCCGTCAGATCTCCCTGGGCAGATACCACTGCCACCACCTGATTTCCCTCCTGTGCAGCCTCCACCAACAGCCGGGCCGCATTGCGGATCCGTTCCGGATCCGCCACCGATGTTCCACCGAATTTTTGGATGATCAGCATAAACAACACCTCCGCGCCATTCTATGGAGAACCGACGCAAACGGTGACGAAATCTCTAAAAAAAGGGCCGCCCATAGGCGACCCTGTCAAGTATCAAATTAGCCGGCTGCCAGAACCTCAGCCTTGATAACGCCGGTCATCTGCTGGAAGGTAACC
>JAZRBW010000047.1:0-7731 GCA_045635305.1 Faecousia sp.
TTCCTGCGCGTTATGGGAAGTGCGTTTGCCGCAGAAAAACGGCTGCGGCACCCTTTTGTGGTGCCGCATCTTACTTTTTTAGGAGGTATTTTATGAAGAAAAACACGAAAATTATTGTTGCCATCGTCGCGCTGGTGGCACTCATCGGCATCTTTCTGGGAGTATATTTTGCTACCAGACCCCAACCTGAGGATGGTGTGAAGAACATCACCATTGAAATTGTCTATGCGGATGGATCGGTGAAGACGCTGACCTACGAAACAGAGGCCCAGTATCTGTCCGAGATCCTGCTGGAAAAAGAACTGGTTACGGGCTATACTTCGGAGGAGTTTGGCTTCACCATTGAATCTGTGGACGGTATTATGCTGGATTGGGCCAAGGATGGGGCTTACTGGGCACTATATGAGGGCGACACCTACGCCAGCACCAGCGCCGCAGGAATTGTGCTGACCGACGGCGGCGTTTATCGACTGGTATATGAAACATTCTAAGCACGCCCTAACCATCCTGGAGATGGTTCTCTTTGGTATGTTAGCGGCGCTGACTTTTGCGCTGCAGGTGGTCATGGGCCCGCTTCCGAACATCGAGCCTGTGAGTTTGCTGGTGATGCTGTTTGCGGTCACCTTCGGCTGGAAATGTCTGTATCCTGTGTATATTTTCGTGGTTATGGAGATCCTCTACTACGGCATCAGCGTGTGGAATATCTATTACCTGTATGTGTGGACCATTCTTGCGGTGGTGGCAATTCTGCTGCGGAAGATGAAAGAGCCTCTTGGCTGGGCTCTGGTATCCGGCGTATTTGGGCTGCTGTTTGGCGCACTGTGCGGCATAGTGGATATTTTCATTGGCGGTGTGCCCTATGCGGTGGCAAAATGGGCCAGCGGTCTCCTCTTTGATGTGACCCACTGCGTGGGCAATTTCGTCATTGCGGCAGTGTTGTTCCAGCCCCTGCGGAAGCTGATGAATCAGCTGTATGCCAAAGTAAAGCGGTAAAAAAGAGAATCGGTGCTGCCGAATTGGCAGCACCGATTTGTTTATATTTGCTTGTACATGGCGGCGGCATCGTCTTTTTTCACGGTTTCTGCTACCTGCAGAACCTCCACGGCCACCGTCCGGGGGCCCATGGTGATCTCGATTTTATCGCCGATCTTGACCTCGTAGCTGGCCTTTACCACTCTGCCGTTGACGCTGATGCGGCCGTTATCGCAGGCTTCGTTGGCAATGGTGCGGCGCTTAATGAGGCGGGAAACTTTCAAATATTTATCCAGTCGCATATTACTTACCTACTGCATCCTTCAGCATTTTGCTGGGCTTGAAAATGGGGGACTTGGCGGCAGGAATCTCCATCGCCTCGTTGGTGCGGGGGTTGCGGCCTACGCGAGCCTGACGGGTCTTGACCTCAAAGCTGCCGAAGCCAGCCAGCTGAACCTTTTCTTCGCTGACCAGTGTGGCGGTGATGGTATCGAAGGTGGCGTTCACGGCTATTTCCGCGTCCTTCTTACTCATGCCGGTGTGGGCGGACACAGCGGCAATCAGTTCGGATTTGTTCACATATGTTACCTCTTTTCTTATAGATGCAGGATTTTTGCGATTTTTTCACCCTTAGGAAGCAGCAAACAGTCCTCGCGGGTGAGGGCTCGGAACTTGATGGCAGCGACGGCATAAACCGCAGCACCTACGCAAATGGGGCCGGCACACAGAATCAGACGGCTGGTGGTAAACAACTGCAGGCCGTACCAGGCTGCAAACACGGCGATGCCCATGCACAGCGCGGACAGCAGCGGCCGCAGGATCTGCCGCACCACGGCCGGAGGCTGCTCGGTGCAGCGGCGCAGGGTGAAAATGTTGAGAATAATGATGGCCAAATAGCCAATGGTGGCACCAATGGGTGCGCCCAGAATGCCGATGTTGGGATTGCCGGAGAGAATATAGGTGGAGCCCAGCTTCAGCACACCGCCGATGAGCATATTGACAACCGGAAGATTGGCATGGCCCAGTGCCTGCATGATGGCATTGCTCACCAAAATGGTGGCATGGATCATCAGATTGATGGACAGCAGCATCATCAGCATGGTGGAAAGATCTAGCTTTTCGCCGGTGTAGCCGCCCAGCAGGTTGGTGATGGGCCCGGCCAGTACAAACAGACCTACAGCGCAGGGGGCGCTGATGAGCGCCGCGATGCGGATGGCGGATTCCGCGGTGGTACGGGTGCCACTGTGATTCTTCAGGGTTATGTTGGTGGTGATGGCAGGGATAATGCTGACGGCAATGGGGGTAATAAAGGCGATGGGCATATTGTAAATGGTCTTGGTCATGTCATAGATGCCCTTCATGGTGTCGGCGGCATCCTGAGTATTGCCAAGGTTCAGCAACTGACCCATGTAGAACTTGGTTTCCAGCATGGTCAGGATGGAAAGACCTGCCGAACCAATGGCGATGGGGATGGAGATGCTCAAAAGCTGCTTGGCAGTCTGCCAGTAGCCGGTCACAGGCTCGTGGGTTACGGGCAGAGCCTTTCTGGCACCGCGATAGCGGAAGAACAGGTAAATGACGGAGAGAATACAGCTACTGGTGACACCCAAAATGGCACCCGCGGCGGCATAGGCCACACTGCCGGTGGTTTTCAGCAGCACCTGGGCCAGAACGATGCCTACGATCAGCTTGCAGACTGCCTCCAGCATCTGGCTGATGGCGGTGGGCTGCATATTGCCCTGTCCCTGGAAGAAGCCACGGAAGGTGGACATGGTACAGATCAGCAGAATGCAGGGACCCAGGCAGGCAATGGCGGGCCAGGCGTCCGGCTGGTGTTGGAACTGGGCAAGCTGCTTGCAGAACAGGGTCATCAGCAGGCTGCCCAGAAGACCCATGGTCATGAAAATGATACGGGCGGTGGCGTAGGTGCGGCGCACCTGATTGTAGTTTCCCAGGGCGCTGGCCTGGCTGATCATGCGGCTCATAGCCACCGGTAAACCGGCAATGCTGAGGCTCATCAGTACCGAATAGATGTCATAGGCGGTGGTGTAATAGGAGAATCCTTGCTCGCCGATGATGTTGTTCAGCGGGATCTTGTAAAAGGCACCGATGATTTTTACCACTGCGGCGGCAAAGGCCAGCCACACAGTGCCCTGCAGGAAGGACGGTTTTTTTGTTGGTTCAGACATAATTACGCTCCTTACGAGATGAAACGAAAAATTGTTGTTTACCAGATTTAGGTCATTGCGAACCAGTGCGCACACTGGTGTGGCAATCCCCCGGAATATGGGGAAAATGCGCCGAAAGCCTGTATCTAAAACCTTTGGGGATTGCCACGTCGCCGCCTTTGGGCGGCTCCTCGCAATGACAGTTCTATTGTAAACAACAATTTAGCTTATTTGGAAGCATCAGCGAACAGGCGGGGAATGGCGTATTCGGTCAGTTCTTTGACTACTTCACTCAGGTCAATGGTGGGCCAGTTGCCGTTTTGATACAGCACCTTGCCTCGGACCATGGTCATGGCCACATCGCCGCCCTTGACGCTGAATACCAGGCTGGAGAGCACATTGTGGCAGGGAAGCAGATGGGGTGCGGAGAAATCAACGAGCACAATGTCGGCATCCATGCCCTCCTTCAGCATGCCGCACTCGGCGGCACGACCCTGGGCTCTGGCACCGCAAACGGTGGCCATCATCAGCGCGGCAGGGGCGGGCAGGGCATCGGCATTGCCTGCGGCAGCGCGCTGAGACAGGGCTGCGCTGCGCAGCACCTCAAACAGATCCAGGTTGCCGCCTTCGATAATACCGTCGGTGCCCAGCGCTACATTCATGCCGGCCTTTACGCAGTCCAAAATGGGAGTGACGGGACAGCCGGTTTTGGCGCTGGCGATGGGGGTGGCCACGGCGCTGACCTTTTTCCTGCCAAGAATTTTTCGGTCTGTTTCTGTCATGCAGGCGCAGCCTGCGGCGGTCGTGGGTACATTGAACAGTCTGTGGCAGCCAAGGAGCTCAGCCTGGCTCAAACCGGTGCGGTCCAGACAGGAATCTGCTTCATCCTGGCTCTGGGCCAGATGCAGCTGCATTCCAAGACCCTTTTCCTCTGCAAAAACAGCCAAACCTTCCCACAGAGGATGGTTGCTGGTATATTCCGCGTGGATGCCGGCATCGATGCGGATGCGGCCGTTGTCATGACCGTGCCACTTTTCTGCAACCCGCACCAGTTCCTGGCACTGTTCGTCGGTGTCGAAGTCAAATTCTTCGTTTTCGTCGATGTAGCGGTAGGAAGATAAGGCAATATTGGCCTTGATGCCGGTTTCGCTGACGGCTTCAGCGGTGGCATTGGGGTAGTAGTAGAGGTCGGAAACAGAGGTAACACCAAAACGCAGGCACTCAGCAATGGCGAGCTTGGCGGCAGCGTTGGCACAGCGGGAGTCCATCTTGTCCTCCATAGCAAGCTGCTTTTCCAGCGCCTCCTGACGGCAGGTGTCATCCAAGTAGCTGCGCAGGGCGGTGGTGGCCAGATGGGTGTGGCAGTTCACAAGACCGGGGATGGCCACCATGCCGGTGCCATCAATGATGGTGGCAGGGGCTTCGGCAGGCGCTTTTTTGGAAATAGAAGCGATTTTGCCGTCCCGGATGCCAATGTACGCACCGAACAGCACTTCCATTTTTTCGTTCATAGTCACAACGGTGACATTGGAAATCAATGTGTCCAGAAGAATCCTTCCTTTCAGGTGGTAAGATAAATTGTTGTTTACAATAGGACTGTCATTGCGAGGAGCGAAGCGACGTGGCAATCCCCAAAGGTTTTCGGCACAGGATTTCGGAGCAATTCCCCATAATCCGGGGGATTGCCACACCAGTGTGCGCACTGGTTCGCAATGACCTAAATCTGGTAAACAACAATTTATCGCAGCAGTTCAAACATTTCTTTTTTCTTTTCCAGCACGGTATCCAGCATTTCGATATACTGTTCGGGGAATTTGGGGTTGGGGAAGCGGACCAGTTTGCCGTCGGGCAGGTTAACCTTGCTGATACTGCCGCCGCCCACGGAAACAATGGTGTGCACTTCTTCCATCATGTAGATATTGTACAGGCAGTCCAGGTTATCCCGGCTCCAGCCGACATTTTCAAAAGAACCGGACATATATTTCTGCCGGTACAGGTAATAGGGCTTGTAGCCCAGCTTGGTCAGCTTCTGGGTGGCATAGGCCACCATTTCGGTCACATCTGCCGCAGTGGGCAGGTTTTCCCGGTGCTGGAACAGGTCTGCGTCCTTTTTCAGTGCCAGTGTATGCACGGTGATATTGGCGGGGTTCAAGGCAGCTACTGCATCCAGAGAGGCTTTGAAGCCGTCCACGGTGTCCATAGGCAGGCCTGCGATCAAGTCCATATTGATGGCCTTAAAGCCGGCATCCACTGCCTCCTGATAGGCGCGCAGTACATCGGCGGCTTTATGGGGTCGGGCGCTGGCCTTGAGAACGGCATCCTGCATGGTCTGGGGGTTGATGCTCATGCGGTCTGCACCGTGCTGAGCGATGGAGCGCAGCTTTTCTGCGTTCAGGGTGTCTGGACGACCGCCCTCTACCGTAAATTCTATTAAACGGCTCAGGTCGAAGGAAGCCGCAATGGTGTCAAGCAGCAGTTCCATTTGGGAGACGGACAGAGTTGTGGGGGTGCCGCCGCCTATATAAATGGTACGCAGCTTTCGGCCGGAATTTGCCATCAACTTGCCTGTCAGACGGATTTCTTGCATAAGCGCCTGAAGGTAGGGCTCGATCAACTCTGTTCGTTTGCCCACCGTGCGGCTGACAAAGCTGCAGTAGGCGCAACGGGTGGGACAAAAGGGGATGCCCACATACAAGGAAACATCCTTTTCCTCCAGCAGACCGGCAGCTTTCGCTGTGGAAAGGGAGCAGTCAATGGCCAGCTTTCTGCGTTCGGGGGTGACAAAGTAAACATCCTTCAGCAGTTTATCCGCAGAATTGGCGCTGCCGCCCTCCAAAAGATGCTTGGTAGTGATTTTGGTTGGGCGGACACCGGCCAGCGCACCCCAGGCGGGCAGGGTGGGGAGCAGCTGCTTTGCGGCCAGATAGTAGCTTTGCTGCAATGCTCTGCGGCGGCTGCGGACCGTTTCGTCCGCGGCTTTGATGCGCCGCGCAGCGGCTGCGGTTTTGCCGTCCAGGGTGATCTTGGTGGTGGCTGTGAGCCAAGTCTTGCCCCGGTGCAGGGCGGAAATGGCTTCACCCTGGGCATTGTCCGGGAACAGCGCCAGCTGCAGCTGCTCTACGGCATAAAGGTCGTTGTGACCTTGTAATGTCAGTTTCATAAATGTACCTCTTGGTAAGGTAAATTGTTGTTTAGCGAAGCTCCGTAGGGAACGCTGTCCTCAGCGTTCCGAAACGATTTAGGGGGTTCGATGCCCCCTAAATCGTTCATTTCGATCGAATTATCCTTTTGTTTCTATAAAACTGTGCCGCTTCGCGGTCGGAACGCTGAGGACAGCGTTCCCTACTAAATACTGTAAACAACAATTTATCTCAGGTAGGGATTGGTTTTGCGTTCGTAATCCAGGGTGGTGTCCTGGGCGTGACCTGGGAATACACGGTAATCACCGGGCAGATCCCGCAATTTGCGCAGGGATTTGCGCATATCGAAGATGTTGCTGCCGGGGAAATCGCAGCGGCCCATGCTGCCTGCAAACAGGGTGTCGCCGGAGAAAATGACATCGGCTATCAGCAGACACACAGAGCCGGGGGTGTGACCGGGGGTGTGAAGCACCTTGATGTCCAGCCCGGCAGCAGACACAGTGCCTTCTGTGCTGTACAGGTTGGTGTAATACAGGGGACCGTCGGTCATGGCAGCCGGCAGCGTCAGTTCGTTTTCGTGCAGGTAAACCTTGCAATCGGTGTCGGCAGCGATCTGGCGTACAGCGCCCACATGGTCAAAATGACCGTGGGTCAGCAATATGGCCTCGACCTCCAGACCCAACAGGGCAGTGCGGTTTAGGATGGTGTTGGCTTCGTAGCCGGGGTCAATGACGATGCAGCATTTGCTGCCTTCGTTATGGACAATGTAACAGTTGGTCTGGTACAGACCAAGGGGGAGGGTATGGATTTTCAGCATAGGATGCCTCCTGTTATCTTCTGGGGGTGTCCATCAGCTGGTCGGTGTCCAGAATGAGGGTCACCGGGCCGTCGTTGACGGATTCCACCTGCATATCGGCACCAAAGCGACCGTGCTGGGGCGGATAGCCCAATTCTTCGCAGATGGAAAGAAAGGTTTCGTACAGCTTTTCACCCAGCGCCGGGCCAGCGGCATCGGTGAAGCTGGGACGGCGACCCTTGCGGCAGTTGCCGTAGAGGGTGAACTGGCTGACAACCAGAACTTCGCCGCCTACGGCCTCCAGACCCAGGTTCATTTTATCGTTTTCGTCAGTAAAAACCCGCAGACCCAATGCTTTTTCGGCTAAGTAGCGGCATTCTTTTTCTGTATCATTGGGACCCACGCCCAGCAGGATCAGAAAGCCCCTGCCGATCTTACCGACTACCTGGCCGTCAATGGTGACGGAAGCGGATTTGACTCTTGTTAATATCGCGCGCATATTTGTTCCTCCTGCGCTAAATTGTTGTTTAGCGAAGCTCCGTAGGGAACGCTGTCCTCAGCGTTCCGAAACGATTTAGGGGGTTCGATGCCCCCTAAATCGTTCATTTCAATCGAAATATCGTTTTGTTTGTACAAAACTGTGCCGCTTCGCGGT
>JAZRBW010000048.1:0-4839 GCA_045635305.1 Faecousia sp.
AGTGCGCACACTGGCGTGGGAATCCCCCGGTTAGACGGAAAATGTGACGAAATGTACCTAAAATACTTAGGGGATTGCCACGTCGCCGCCTTTTGGCGGCTCCTCGCAATGACCGAATATCTTAGCGTAAACAACAATTTATCGTTCAAAAAGCACATGGGCAGCCGGTTGGCTGCCCACGGTTTGCGATTATTCAGTGGGCTGGTTTGCTGCCTCGATGATCTTGACGAACTTCTCGGGCACCAGGGAAGCGCCGCCGATCAGGCCGCCGTCGATGTCGGGCATGGAAAGCAGCTCGTAGGCGTTCTTCTCGTTCATGCTGCCGCCATAGAGGATGGAGATGGCGCGGGCGTGCTTGGAGGAGTACAGCTTGCGCACCACGCTGCGGATGTGCTCGCAGACTTCCTCGGCCTGCTCGGGGGTAGCGGTGCGGCCGGTGCCGATGGCCCAGATGGGCTCGTAGGCGATGACCACCTTGCGGATCTTCTCCTCGGGTACGCCCTGAAGACCCAGCTTGATCTGCATGGCGATCCATTCCTCGGTGATGCCTGTCTCACGCTGCTGCAGGCTCTCACCGCAGCACATGATGGGGATCAGGCCGGCGTTCAGAGCGGCCAGAACCTTGGCGTTGACATCCGCGTCAGTCTCGCCCATGGCGCGGCGCTCGCTGTGGCCGATGATGACGTACTTGCAGCCGGCATCGGTCAGCATATTGCAGGCAATTTCGCCGGTGTAGGCACCGCTGGCGTTGGCGTTGCAGTTTTCCGCGCCGATGCCCACCCGGGTCTCACGCATGGCGCGAACAGCGGTGGGAATGCAAACAGCGGGAACGCACAGGGCGATGTCGCACCAGCGACCCTTGGGCAGCAGTCCCTTGAATTCGGTCATAAACTCCTTGGTTTCGGAGGGGGTCTTGTTCATTTTCCAGTTACCGGCAATGACGGTCTTGCGATATTTGCGGTTCATAGGTCAGTTCTCCTTATATGTACATCGAAAGCGATGTGAAATTTCAAATTCAGTGGGAAACTTTACGAAAAAATGTCATTGCGAGGGAGCAGAGCGACCGTGGCAATCCCCTTAGGTTTCCGGAAAGGTGGCGGGGATTGCCACGCCAGTGTGCGCACTGGCTCGCAATGACACAAGTTTAAAAAATTACTTATCCTGCAGGCAAGCAATGCCGGGCAATTCCAAACCTTCCAGGAATTCCAGAGAGGCGCCGCCACCGGTGGAGATGTGAGTGATGCGGTCAGCAAAGCCCAGCTGCTCGCAGGCGGCAGCGGAGTCGCCGCCACCAACGATGGTGATGGCGTCGCTGTCAGCCAGAGCCTGTGCCATGGCAATGGTGCCCTTGGCCAGAGTGGGGTTCTCGAACACGCCCATGGGGCCGTTCCACACAACAGTCTTGGCGTTACGGACAGCGTCGGCAAAGATCTCGGCGGTCTTCTCGCCAATATCCAGACCTTCCATGTCGCCGGGGATGGCGTCGATGGCAACGGTCTTGACTTCCACAGGGCCGGGGATGGGGTTGGGGAAACCGGCGGCTACCACGCAGTCAACAGGCAGCAGCAGCTTGACGCCCTTAGCCTCAGCCTTGGCCATCATTTCCTTGCAGTAGTCGATCTTGCTCTCGTCCAGCAGGGAGTTGCCAACGGTGTAGCCCTTAGCAGCAGCGAAGGTGTAGGCCATACCGCCACCGATAATCAGGGTGTCTACCTTTTCCAGCAGGTTGTTGATGACGTTCAGCTTGTCGGCAACCTTGGCGCCGCCCAGAATGGCCACAAAGGGGCGCTCGGGATCGGCCAGAGCCTTGCCCATGATGGAAACTTCCTTCTGAACCAGGTAGCCGGAAACACCGGGCAGGTAATCAGCCACGCGGGCGGTGGAAGAGTGGGCACGGTGCGCGGTGCCGAAAGCATCGTTGACGAACACATCGGCCATGGAAGCCAGTTCGCGGCTCAGCTCGGGGTCGTTCTTGGTCTCACCCTTGATGTAACGGGTGTTCTCCAGCAGCATAACCTGACCGTTTTCCAGGGCAGCAGCCTTGGCCTTGGCGTCCTCGCCGGCCACGTCGGCAGCCATGATCACTTCCTGGCCCAGCAGCTGGCTGAGGCGATCAGCAACGATCTTCAGGCTCAGCTCGGGCTTCCACTCGCCCTTGGGCTTACCCATGTGGGAGCACAGGATCACCTTGGCGCCATGCTTGACCAGGTATTCGATGGTGGGCAGAGCGGCCACGATGCGCTTGTCGGAAGTGATGACGCCACCCTTGGTGGGCACATTGAAATCGCAGCGGCACAGAACGCGCTTGCCGGCTACTTCAATATCTTCGATAGACTTCTTGTTGTAGTTCATAATATGTTCCTCCAAACCTATGTGTCATTCCGAGCTGGCCTGCGCGCTGGCTCGGAATGACAATGTATATTTATGTTTTCATTTTGCCATAATCCAGCAGCCCGGGGAAATCCAGCTGCCGCAGGGCTTCGAATACAGTGATGGCCACGGCGTTGCTCAGGTTCAGACTCCGGGCCTCGGAGCGCATGGGAATCTTCACGCACGCATCCCGATGTTCCTCCAGGAAGCTTTCCGGCAGACCCTTGGTTTCTTTGCCGAAAAACAGATAGCAGCCGTCCTCAAACATGGCTTCGGTGTAGCTTCTGGGCGCTTTTGTGGAAAGGCACCACATTTGCGTTACATCGTTCTTGGCGAAAAAGTCCTCCAGGTTTTCATAGTCGAAAACCTCTACCAGATGCCAGTAGTCAAGACCTGCCCGGCGGACAGCCTTTTCGGAAATGTCAAACCCCAGAGGGCGAATCAAATGCAGCCGGCAGCCGGTGGCGGCGCAGGTGCGGGCGATGTTGCCGCAGTTTTGCGGAATCTCCGGCTCCACCAGAACGATATTGAGCATGATGGGGCCTCCTTTCGGCGCAATGCTCACCTATTGTATGTCAAAGCTTTCAGAAAATCAACTGAAAAATTCGAATTTTTACAACTTTTTTTCAAAAAATGCAGAGAGAAACATACAAAGCCGCCTGTTTTGTGCAAATTGCAACGGGAATTCCAGTTTTCGTTTATCGCTCCGTTTCAAACACGCCCGTAGGGAACGCTGTCCTCAGCGTTCCGTCCGCGAAGCGGCTTTTTTGATGCAAGTTAAAGATTTAGGGGGCATCGAACCCCCTAAATCGTTTCGGAACGCTGAGGAGCGCGTTCCCTACAGCACACCGCAAGGTGTGCGATAAATCCCAATTTGCGGTTGGGTGTAAGGCATTTACAAATGACGCATTCTGATATATAATAAGGAAAACAAAGCTGGGAGTATGCCTATGAAATTCGCCTTTTACACCCTTGGGTGCAAGACAAACCAATATGAAACCCAGGCTATGGAGCGGCTTTTGACAGATTTGGGCCACGAAATCGGCCATTTTGAGGAGACTTGTGACGGCTACGTGATCAATACCTGCTCCGTTACTGCTGTAGCGGACAAGAAAAACCGGGCTGTCATTCGTCGCTGCCGCAAGAACCATCCCAATTCTGTCATCGCTGTCTGCGGCTGCTATAGCCAGCACGCCGCCGATGCGGTGCGGGCCCTGGAGGTGGATCTCATCGGTGGCAGTGCCAACCGCCAGGAATTTGTGGATCTGCTGGTGGAAGCAGCCCAAAACCGGGTCTACCGGGAGTCGGTGGATGCGGCGCTGCGGCGGCGCAGCTTTGAAATTCTGCCGGCCGGCGGTCTGGAAGAGCGCACAAGAGCCATGCTGAAGGTGCAGGATGGCTGCGTCAACTTCTGCTCCTACTGCATCATTCCTTATACCCGTGGCCCTATTCGTTCCGCACCGCTGGAGGTGGCGGTGGCCCAGGCAAAAGAACTGGCGCAGCGTGGCTACAAGGAAATCGTCATCACCGGCATCGAAATTGCCTCCTGGGGTGCGGATCTGCCGGGCAAGCCCCCCATGACGGATATGGTGGCGGCCATTTGTCAGGCTGTGCCGGATGTGCGTATCCGTCTGGGCAGCCTGGAGCCCAGAATCATCACGGAGGAATCCTGCCGCCAGATGGCAAAATACCCCAACCTCTGCCCCCAGTTTCATTTGTCCATGCAGTCCGGCTGTGACACGGTGCTTAGCCGCATGAAGCGCAAGTACGACACCGCCCGATATTTGGAAAGCGTGGAGCTGCTGAAAAAATATTTCCCCGGCTGCGCCGTCACTACCGATATGATCGTGGCATTTCCCGGGGAAACCGAGGAAGAATTCGCCCAAAGTCTGGCCTTTATCCGCAAGTGCGGCTTTGCCGATATGCACATCTTCCCCTACTCCCGCCGTCCCGGCACCCCGGCGGACAAAATGCCCGGCCAGCATAACAATGATACGAAGGAAAGCCGCAGCCGCAGCGCCATTGCCGTGGCAGCGGAACTGAGCCTTGCCTACCGGGAGGATCTGATTGGCACAGTGCAGGCGGTGCTGTTCGAGGAGATGGAGGAGGGGTTGTTTACCGGCCACGCCCCCAATTATGTGAAGGTGTATGTGGAGGGAGAACATCTCCATAACCAAATTCGCAAGGTGAAGATCACCGCCTTGCATCGCGACGGCCTGCTGGGTGAGATCGTAAGCTAAATTGTTGTTTACGCTACGATACTCGGTCATTGCGAACCAGTGACCGTGGTGCCCGCGCAGCGAATTCAAAATATCAATGATTGCCGGGGGCAATCATACCTTGATTCGGTCACTGGTGTGGCAATCCCCTAAGTATTTTAGGTACTTTTCGTCACATTATCCGTCTAACCGGGGGATTCCCACGCCAGTGTGCGCACTGGCTCGGAATGACCTAAATCTGGTAAACAAC
>JAZRBW010000049.1:0-8396 GCA_045635305.1 Faecousia sp.
GTCATTGCGAGGAGCCGCCAAAAGGCGGCGACGTGGCAATCCCCAAAGGTTTTAGACACAGGATTTCGGAGCATTTTCCCCATATTCCGGGGGATTCCCACGCCAGTGTGCGCACTGGCTCGGAATGACCCAAATCTGGTAAACAACAATTTATCTTACCAAGGAGGCCATTATGGCATTTGACGCTTTTTATTTATCCGCGGTACTGTCGGAAATTCGTCAATTTGGCGAAGGCCGGGTGGACAAGATCCACCAACCCAGCCGGGATACCCTGATTTTGCAACTGAAACATAAAGAAGGCCGGGCCAAGCTGCTGATCGCCGCCAATCCCGCCGCACCCCGACTCCACCTAACCACCGCCAATCCGGAAAACCCCGCTGAGCCCCCCATGTTCTGTATGCTGCTGCGCAAGCACCTAAGCGGCGCACGGTTGGTGAACATCGCCCAGCCCCCTATGGAACGCTGCGCCATCTTCACCTTCGACTGTATCGACGAAATGGGTGATGCGGTACAGAAAAAACTGGTGGCCGAGCTGATGGGCAAGACCTGCAATATCTATCTGCTGGGTGCTGACGGCCGCATTATCGACTGTCTGCGGCGTATCGGCCTGGATGCCGGTGCCAAGCGCACCGCCCTGCCGGGTATGTACTACCAGGAGCCGGAGCCTGTGGAAAAGGCAAATCCTCTGGATTGGGATTACGATGATTATATGGGCCTGCTGACCTTGTCTGGAGCAGACCTGCTCTGTGACCGGCTTATGGATAAATTAGGTGGCCTATCCCCCTTGGTGTGCCGCGAAGCGGCTCTGTTTGCCGCCGGAGATACCGATGCCCGGGTACAGGATATTCTGGACCGTGGATACCACGGTGACATAGATCGCACAGCGGACAATCTCTGTCTGTTCTTCCGGGAGCATCTGACCCACCCCACAGCCTGCTATTATGCCCTCTCTGACGGCACGCCCAAGCAGTTCGCCTTCTGCCCCATCCGGCAGTACGGCAGCTACAAAACTGCGGATAGCTTCTCAGGGCTGCTGGATATGTACTATACTGTACGGGATCAGAAGGATGCCATGCGGCAAAAGAGCCAGGCGGTGCGCAAAACCGTCAGCAATCTGTGCCAGCGTCTGAGCCGCAAGATCGCCATCCAGGAAAAGGAGCTGGTAGCCACCTACGACCGGGAACGTCTGCGCCAGCTCGGTGACATCCTCACCGCCAACATCCACCGCATTCAGAAGGGGCAAACCAAGATCGCCTGCGAGGATTTCTATGACGAAAATATGGCGCTGATCGACATTTCCCTCTCCCCTGTCCTGTCGCCCCAGCAAAATGCCGCCAAATTCTACAAGGATTATTCCAAGATGAAGAACGCGGAAAGGGAACTGACCAAGCAGATCACCATGGCCGAGGAGGAACTGAATTATCTTCGCAGCGTTCTGGACGAACTGAACCGGGCAGAAACCGACCGGGAACTGGAGGAAATTCGTCGGGAACTGCAGGAAACCGGCTATCTCAAAGCCGACAGCGGCAAGCGAAAAGTCAAGCAAGGCAAGCTGCCCCCCATGCGTTTCGAATCTACCGACGGGTATCCCATTTATGTGGGCCGCAACAACCAGCAAAACGATGAGCTGACCTTCCGCATGGCTCACAAGGATGACCTGTGGCTCCACGCAAGTAAAGTCCACGGCAGCCATGTGATCATCGCCTGCGCCGGTGTGACACCTCCGGACAACACCGTCACGCAGGCCGCCCAGCTGGCAGCCCACTACGCCGAAACCGCCGGCGGACAGAACATCGCCGTGGATATGACCCCTGTGAAGCAGGTGAAGAAGATCCCCAACGGCAAGCCCGGCATGGTGATCTACCACAGCTACAAAACCGTCATTGTCAATCCCTACCCGGATATTGTGATGGACGAGTTGAATGTGGAACGAACGCAATAAGTTTTACGCCGCACCCTACCGGGTGCGGCAGTTTTTGCGATTCGTTTCAAATTTTCGTTTATCGCTGCGTTAATGTGCGAAAACCTACCGATCAAAGTGTCATTGCGAGGAGCGAAGCGACGTGGCGCCCTGAGCACGAAGTGCGAGGAAGTGCCCTTGGGGTGCAATCCCCCGGTTAAGGGGGAAAATCGTATTGAAAAGTACTGTCTAAAACCTTTGGGGATCGCCACACCAGCGTGCGCGCTGGTTCGCGATGACCGTTCTATCGGAACGATAAATCCCAATTTACTGCACAAAAAGTGACATTTTGGAAAAATTTCTATTTACTTTTGGTTGCAAATGTTGTATGATGCTCTGGAACAGAGTAGGAGACAGCGCGTTAAGTGCCACCGGGACGGGGAGTTGCCCGGAGGACGAAGGAGATTTCTGCGATGCTGTCACCGCACCCGCTGCGTCATATTGGACTTACCTCCTGTATGAGCAACGATACTCGGTTGGGCAAAGGATCTTTGTCTGCCGTCATCCGTATCTGTAAAACCTCCCCGACGTTTTTTGTCGGGTCTTTTTATTGGTGTGGAACCGCTGCGGATCGTTTGCCAAACATAAAGGAGGATATTTTTATGCAAAAACGAAAATCCCTGTTTACAATTAAGCGTTTGGTATTAGATGCGCTTCTGATCGCGCTGTATGTGGTTCTGGGCTTCTGGAAGATTCCCATCGGCAACATCCTCAGAATCAGCCTGGCATCGTTTGCCGTCGTGGTTTGCGCTGTTGCATTTTCTCCCTTGGATGGTCTCGTAGTTGGTTTCATGGGCGAATTCCTTTCCCAGGTGCTAGGCCCCTACGGTTTGACCCCCACCACTGCACTTTGGGCTCTGCCGGAGGGTGTGCGTGGTCTGCTACTGGGATGCATCATGCTTCTGTTTATCCGCAAGAACTTCACCGCATCCCGCTTGCTCAAATCCAAGGTTATCTTCTTCTATTTGCTTGCCTGTATTATGACCGGCATCATCGCGTCCCTGTTTAATACCTTTGCGCTGTATGTGGATTCTAAGATGTACGGCTACTACAACTATTACATGGTCTTTGGTGTGCTGGTGACCCGCTTGGGCATCGCCACCGTTATGTCCGGTATCTTCGGTTATGTCACGCTGCACATTGTATCCGCACTGAAGAAAACAAAAATTATTTAAGAAAAGAGCATTGTTTATGAACGTCAATGAAGCGATCGAATATATCCACAGTGTATTCTGGAAGGGCAGCATCCCCGGTCTGAGCCGTACCCAGGAGCTGCTGCGGCTGATGGGCAACCCCGAAAAGAAGCTGAAATTTGTCCACATTGCCGGTACCAACGGCAAGGGCTCCACCGCTTCCATGACCGCCTCTATCTTGCAGCAGGCAGGCTATAAGGTAGGCTTGTACACCTCCCCCTACATCTATCGTTTCCACGAACGGATGCAGGTCAACGGCGTAGAAATCACTGACGAGGAGCTTGTGGCTGTAACTGAGTTTGTAAAGCCGCTGGCGCAGTCCATGGCGGAATGCCCCACGGAGTTCGAATTGGTTTGCGCCATCGCATTTGAATATTTTCTGCGGGCCGGCTGCGACATCGTGGTGCTGGAGGTTGGCATGGGCGGCGCATTGGATGCCACCAATGTCATTGAATGCCCGGAAGTGGCCGTCATCACCAACATTGGCCTGGATCACACCGAGGTGCTGGGTGACACGGTTGAAAAGATTGCCGAGACCAAAGCCGGCATCTTCAAAGAGGGCGGCAACGCCGTTATTTACCGTGGCAGCGAAAGCGTAGAACAGGTATTTGAGGATATTTGCGCCCAGCGGAATATTGCTCTGAAGAAAGCCGATTTCGACGGTCTGCAGCTTCACAGCCACGGTCTGGAAGGCCAGGTTTTTGACTGCGGTGACAGAAAAAATCTGCAGTTGCCGTTGCTTGGCGTGCATCAACTGAAGAATGCCGCTGTGGTGCTGAGCATTATCGACACACTGAAGGAAAAGGGCTGGAACATCTCCGAGGAGAACATCCGTGACGGTTTGAAATTCGCCCGCTGGCCCGGTCGCTTTGACATTGTGGGGCACGATCCCCTGTTTATCATTGACGGTGGCCACAATCCCCAGTGCATCGAAGCCCTGGTGGTGAACATCCAGGACTATCTGAAAGATCGCAAAGTCATTGCCCTGACCGGTGTTCTGGCTGACAAGGATTACGGCGATATGTACAAGCCCGTCATGCCTTTGGTGCAGGAATTCGTGTGCATTACCCCTCCCAACCCCCGCCGTCTGGTTGCCGCAGAGCTGGCAAGCCACCTGCAGGGTGTGGGCGCCAAGGCCACCGCCTGCGACAGCATTGCAGATGGCGTGCGCACCGCAAGAGAACTGGCAGGTCACGATGGCGTGGTGCTGTGCTTTGGCTCACTGTACACCATCGGTTCCATCAAGGAAGCGTTGGACGCGCTGTAAGCAGGTGACGCGGCCATGAAAAAGAAAACAAAGCTGCTGATTGGTATCGGCCTGCTGCTGATCGCTCTTGCCATTGGCCTGTGTGTATTTCTGCTCTCCGGCAGCGATGTCACCGATTATAATACCAATGCTACCCAGCGCGCTCAGACCAGCAAACTGATCGGCACAAAAGATATTTTGATCCTGAAGTCCATCGAAAAGAACGCTGGTGGCGATTCCAAGGCGGAGTTTTACATCTACCGCCTGCCCGATGGCGCGAAAGCGGAGGATTATCTGCATCTGCAGGTTTCCGACATCGGCGCGGATTCCCCTCTGGAGCATATCGGCAGTGCCAGCTGCACCTTCATCGGTGACGATCCCACCGCCGTCCGCAATTTAACCACCATCTTCACAAAATAAGCAAAGACCGCGGTCAGTTCCGCGGTCTTTTCGTTTATTCTCTTTCTGCCACCAGCATGGGTGTCATGAGGGGCTTGCCGAAGCGCTGCTCGAAAAACTTGCATTTGATCAAAAAAGCGTAGTACACATTGCAGCCGCAGCCGTAGAGAGTTTCATTGTTGCCCATGCCCTTGGCGATGATCACATCGGCACTTTCAAGGGCTTCCCGGGCCTCTTTCCCCAGCAGGCGCAGCTCCGTACCACCAATGCGATTGCCGTTGTCAATGACCTGAAAGGGCACGCCCACAAAGGCCGCATCCTCCCGAGTAGCATCGTTGAGCACCGGGTAGCCGCGGACACAGAAAACAATTTCCAGGTGGGGATATTTTTTCTGAATCTCCTCAGCGAAAATCCGGTCAAAGCCGATTTCCCCGGCGTTATCTGTCAAATACAGGAGCTTTCTGCCTGTTTCCAGCTCTTTGCACAGACGCGCATAGCAATCCCGATCCAGTTCCATAGCCAGCCCCAGATCCAGCATCTCATCCAGTTTTTCGAAGGAAACCTGACCTTGCAGGGCAGAAAAATCCAAATAATTCCCCAAAACAGAGAACTGCAGGCCGGCATACACCGGATCTTTCTGGGCCTGTACCCGACTTTGGATGGCATCGAAGCGCTCCATCACAAAACGGTTGGAATCCGCTTTTTCCTGAATATAGCGATCCTCGCCCAAGCCGTAGTACTTCTGGAACAGTTCCGTCACACCGGGGCCAAACCAGGGCGAGGCCACATCCTCCGGTGCTTCCAGATACAATCGCATCAGATCCCTGGCAAAAGCGGTAGCTGTCTTTTCATCGCCTAATGCGGCAGCCGTTTCCAGATTCTTTCTGAGATGGCATTCGTAACAGGTGGCGTTCATACTTTCAGCTTCACAACCACCTTCACAAAGTCATTGGGCACATCCAAATGACGGCCGGGCATATGGGCATCCTCCGGGAAGGCCACATAGCAGATCCCTTCGTTGATGGTGATATACTCGAAAGGACCGGTATACTTGCCAATGTCCTTCTCCTCGTTGAACTCGCCAACGATCTGGCAATCCTCCAGCGGTGCGTAGCCCACCACTTCCTTGCCCTTGACGATGTACTGAATATCCAGGTACTTGCGGTGCGCCTCGGCCACATCAGGCTCCTTGGTTCCCTGCACAGCCAGGAAGAAACGGTTGCCATCGGACAGGGGATAGTTTTTCTTGTTTTCGTACTCGGTCAGGGCATTGACCGCATCGAAGGCCTCCTCGATGCCGGGGAGCATCGATGCGTACTTTTTGATGTCTTTCCAGGGGCAGATGATCATAATATTTCCTTCCTTTCGGTTTATTTGTTCAACAGTTGGGGCAGCTGGCGGAAATCCTCCAGCTTGGCGGCATAGCCTTCCGGATCGCCGAAACCAAATTCACACCAGATGAAGGGAATGTTCGCAACCAGAGTCGCTTCATAGTCGCCCTGGGTGTCACCGATGTAGACCGCGTCATCGATATGATGGCGGCGCATCAGCTCCAAAATCGTTTCTCCCTTTTCCGTTCCGGTATCGCCAAAGCACAGGTGACCTTCAAACAGGTGCGCAATTCCCAGTTTTTCCATGCACAGTTCAGGATAGCCGCACTGGGCGTTGCTGACAATAAACAGGCGATAGTTTTTCTTCAATTCCTCCAGGGTTTCCTTCACGCCCTCGTAGCCGATTTTGCATTCATTTTGGGCAAGATACTGATTCTCCGTGTCCATGCAGCGCTCCATCAGCGCATAGCGTTCCGGCACAGGGATTTCTGCCAAAATCACATCGGCAATGGCGCTCATGGTTTTTCCGAACAGGGGGCGCAGAACCTGGGCATCCACACACAGGTGGTCATAGCCCTCCGCGCACAGCTGGATATTATAGCCCTCGGCCACCAGCGCCCGGGAATCCCACAGCGTACCGTCAATGTCGAAAATCAGGCTTTTCATACATTCCCCTCCAGATGGCGGCGGATGTACTGCATAATCATATCCAGCGCCACCCAGTTCTTGCCACCCTCCGGCACCACGATGTGAGCGTACTTCTTGCTGGGCTCCACATATTTTTCGTGCATGGGCTTGACGGTGGTCTGGTACTGGGTAATGACAGATTCCAATGTACGGCCACGCTTATTCACATCCCGCTTGATACGGCGGCAAATCCGAATATCCGCATCGGTATCCACGAAGATGCGGATGTCCATCAAATTCCGCAGTTCCTCGTTTTCAAAAATCAGGATGCCTTCCACAATGATAACCTGCCGGGGTTCAATGCACACAGTTTCATTGGAGCGGTTATGGGCGGAAAAATCATACACGGGGCATTCGATGGCCTGACCGTGGCGCAGCGCCTCCAGTTGGCGGGCCATGAGATCCGTTTCCAGGGCGGCAGGCTCATCGTAGTTGATAAGGCAGCGCTCTTCATAGGTCAGATGATCGTTTCGACGGTAGTAGTTATCATGGCTGAGCACCGTAACCACATTGCCAAACTTCTCCATAATGTTCTTCATCAGGGTAGTTTTGCCGCTGCCGGTACCGCCGGCAATGCCAATGACCAGGATATTGTTTTCCATATGTTCTCTCCTTTTTCCAAGCCGCTTATCGCAGCAGCGTTTGCGCCAAATGGGAAAATGCTTCGGTATCGCCACTGGCTGTGAGTTTTAATTCTCCTGAGCCACTGCTTCGCAGCAGCCCTGCCGCGTGCAGGCGGCGCTGAGTCTCCCGGGCGGTGCCTTCGCCACCGTCCAGCAAGGCCACCCCATCTCCCAATACCCGGGAAATGGTCTTTGCCGCAAAGGGATAGTGCGTACAGCCCAGCACCAGAGCATCCAGCTTGCCCACATAAGGCCGCAGCATCTGTTCCAGAAGCGCCTCTGTTTCCGGCGAATCGGCTTTTCCGCACTCGATCAGCTCCACCAGGCCGGGGGCCGGTATCTTTTCCACCGTACATCCGGCATCAAAGCGGTGCAGCAGGCTGTCGAATTTTTCTTCCCGCAAGGTCACCTCGGTAGCCATAACACCGATGTGTCCGCCAGGGAACCTGTCCGCAGCCAGCTTTAGGGCCGGCTCAATGCCGATGATAATGCGATCCGGGTATTTTTTCCGCAGATCCCGGATGGCGGCAGCAGTTGCCGTGTTGCAGGCCACCACCAGGGCTTTCACGGGACAGTTTTCCAAAATGGTCTCCACAGCGGCCAGGGTCAAGGTTCGGACATCCTCCGTAGAGCGGCTGCCGTAAGGGGCGTTGATGTTGTCACCGAAATAGAGGTAGTTTTCCTGGGGCATCCGCTGCCGCAAATGCCGCAGCACACTCAATCCGCCTACGCCGGAATCAAACACCGCAATATAATCGTTTACCGCCAAAAACCTCACCGCCTTTCGTAAGGTAAATTGTTGTTTAGTATATTAGCGGCGCAGCCGCCAAAGCCTTCCCCTTGAGGGGAAGGTGCCCCAGTGGGCACACTGGGGCGGATGAGGTGGTGTCGCAAAGCGACAAAATGGAAATTAACGGCTGCTTCGCAGCCTACACCTCATCAGTCACCTTCGGTGAC
>JAZRBW010000050.1:0-12568 GCA_045635305.1 Faecousia sp.
TCCTTGGCGATCCGACCCTGGCGGCCGATCACTTTGCCCATATCGCCTTCAGCGACACGCAGCTCCAGCACCTTACCGTCCTCGGTATCGATTTCGGTCACGGTGACTGCATCGGGATCATCCACCAGATTCTTTGCCATATACAGCAAAAGTTCTTTCATTGCTTCGGACTCCTTCCGGACGCTTTACAGCACGCCGGCCTTCTTCAGCAGACCACGGACAGTGTCAGTGGGCTGAGCGCCGTTCTTGATCCAAGTCTGAGCCTTCTCCACATCAACAGTGATGTTGTTGGACTCGACCAGGGGGTTGTAGGTACCGATCTCCTCGATGCAGCGGCCATCACGGGGGCTGCGGGCATCAGCAACAACGATACGGTAGTAAGGAGCCTTCTTTGCACCCATTCTTCTCAGTCTGATCTTAACCATGAGATTCACCTCCAAAAATACTTTAAAATAAATATATCGTAAAGCGTTTTTTGCTTATAACGAACCATTAAAAACCGGGGAAGCCGCCCATGCCGCCGAAGCCGCGCATACGCTTCATCTTCTTGCCGGCACCGGGACCGGAGAACTGCTTCATCAGCTTCTGCATCTGTTCAAAGGATTTCAACAGCCGGTTCACATCCTCCACCTTCAGTCCGCAGCCGGCGGGGATCCGCCGCTTGCGGCTGGCGCCGATGATATTGGGATTTTCCCGCTCCTTGGGGGTCATGGACAGGATGATGGCTTCGGTATGCGCCATCTGCTTTTCATCCAGGCTGTCATTCTTGAGACCGGCACCGCCGGGCAGCTGGGCAAGCTGATCCTGCATGGAGCCCATGGATTTCATCTGCACCATTTGGTCGTAAAAATCCTGGAGCGTAAACTTGCTGGAACGGAGCTTTTCTTCCATTTCAGCCGCTTTTTTCGCATCGAAAGCCTTTTCCGCCTTTTCGATGAGACTCAGCACATCACCCATACCCAGAATACGGGAAGCCATACGGTCAGGGTGGAATACTTCGATGTCCTCCAGCTTTTCGCCGATACCGGAGAACTTGATGGGCTTACCGGTAACCGCGCGGATAGAAAGCGCTGCACCGCCACGGGCATCACCGTCCAGCTTGGTCAGCATGACGGAGTCAATATCCAGCCATTCATTGAAGCTCTGGGCCGCGTTGACCGCGTCCTGGCCGATCATGGCATCCACAACCAGCATAATTTCATCGGGCTTGACGGTTGCCTTGATGTTCTTCAGCTCTTCCATCAGCTGCTCGTCCACGTGCAGACGGCCTGCGGTGTCCAAAAACACCATATCATGACCGTGCTGACGGGCGTACAGCACTGCTTCCTTCGCCGTATCAATGGGGTTCTGGGTGCCCTTCTCAAAGACCGGAATCCCAAGCTTCTCACCGCAGACTTTCAGCTGGGTGATAGCGGCAGGACGGTAAATATCGCAGGCCACCAGCAACGGATGTCTGCCCTGGCGCTTAAAGTGACCGGCAAGCTTGGAGCCGTTGGTGGTCTTACCTGCACCCTGCAGACCCACCAGCATCACAACGGTAGGGCCGTTGGGATTGATGGTGATGTGCTTCTGATCGGAGCCCATGAGTCGGGTCAGCTCTTCATTGACGATCTTGATGATCATCTGCGCAGGAGACAGCGCCTCCAGCACATCGGTGCCTACGCAACGCTCGGTGACGGATTTAATAAAATCCTTGACCACCTTGTAGCTGACGTCCGCTTCCAGCAGCGCCAGCCGAATTTCTCGCATGGCCTCCTTGACGTCGCTCTCCTTCAGGCGGCCTTTACCACGCAGCTTTTTGAAGGTATTATTGATTTTTTCGGTTAAGCCTTCAAATGCCATAGTCGTTTACTCCTCTAAACCCTGGGCAGAAGAAATGATCTTCTCTGCCAGGGCGGACACAATGGGGTCTGCATACCCGGAAAGGGATTTTGCAGCTTCCAGAATCGTACTCGCCGCTTTTCGGCAGGCCTGATCCCGGCCTGCGCAGCCGGTTTTGGCCTCCATATTCCGAAGCAGGGCTTCGGCGCGGCTCAGGTTTTCATGGACACCCTGGCGGCTGATACCCAGCTCCTCGCCGATCTCGCCCAGGGAAAGGTCCTGATAATAGCGCATTTCGAAGCATTCCTTCTGCCGATCGGTCAGCAGATCGCCGTAATAATCATACAGCAGAATCAGATCAATTGCGCTCATGAAAACCTCCTGTCAAGGCTTTTGCCTTGATACCTGCGGTAGTATAGCACATAGGAATGCGCTTGTCAAGTGTTTTTTCTTTACAGCGCAATAAAAAAAGCGGACGCCCGTTGGGGCATCCGCTTCTGTGAATATGTAGATGGTTTATTAGCCCAACAGATCCTCAAGATCGTTCTTGCAGTCCTTGCAGTACTCGATCTTCTCACCAAAGAATTCTTCGGTATACTTCTTACCGACGACCTCTTCGCCGCAGATGTCGCAGGTGAACTTGCTGCAAGCGCACAGCAGGGTGCACAGAACAACAACCAACAGCAGTAGAGCAATCAATTTCTTCATAACCAAATTCTCCTTTAATTATTTCTCCCCGATGATTACCGGGTGGTAATAATATGGTAACATAAAGTTACAAAAAATGCAAGGGGTTTTTGAATATTTTGTGAACGAATTTCCTGCCCACGGCAACTTTCCGTTTACAGGACTCTGTACCAACGGGAAAGCTCCTTCACTTTCACAAAGCCCAGCCGTTCATATAGCCGTACGGCAGGGGTATTGGCATCGGCCACCATCAGACGAACTGTGTCCTCTGTCAGGACCGTGGCAAGGGTGCGCAGAACTGTCTCCCCCGCCCCGGGTCTGGCAGAAATCACCGTGTCGATAAAATCCCCCGCAGCAACGCCGATGCCCAGCAGTTGCCCATCCTTGTGAACAAAATAGGCGCTTCCCTTTTGCAGCAGTTCCTTGCCATCCTTGCTGTCCATAAAGGCGGCATTTGGGATATTCGCCATGCGTTCATTATAGATGTCCAGCCATTGCTGCATGGTGGTTTCCGTCATGGGAAATAGGCAGGCATCCACCGTCGGCAGCCCCTCTAAGGGTCTGGTCATAAGGCTCAGGCTGGTGATCAGCGGATACGCTTGCAAATATTCATGGCCCGCCGCATCGATCCACTCTGCGCCACAGGCCCGGCAGAATCCGATACATTCCTCCAGAAGCTTTTCCGGCTCCAAAGAGGATTGGATCTTGATATGGGCGCGTCCGCGGTAAGGAATTTCTTTCAGAAACAAACTGGCCACGCCGTACTCGCTGGTAAACATGGGTATGTCACGCATAATTGCACCGCCTCGACAGATAGTAAGATAAATTATTGTTTAGCGAAGCTCCGTAGGGAACGCTGTCCTCAGCGTTCCGAAACGATTTAGGGGGTTCGATGCCCCCTAAATCGTTAAGTTTATTCTATTTTGTTCCGCTTCGCGGTGGTCACGCTGAGGACAGCGTTCCCTACTAAATACTGTAAACAACAATTTAGCTTATTATATTGCAGCGAGGGGGTTTTGGCAAGCGGATCCTCGCTGTTTTTATTGTGCACAATGACGAATTTATCCAGCCTCTTTTGCAAGCAAACTGATTGCTTCAAACAATAATTGTAAAAAAATTTGGTTTTTCACAAAAAAGTCCTTGCAATATTCCAAAAAATATATATAATAACCCCATGCACTTCGACCCGAAAGGAGGTCAGAATCATGAAGAAGATCATCTGCAAGAAGGAGTACGACACCGAGACCGCTACTCTGATCAAGGCTTACTCTTTCGGCACCTACGGTGACCCCGCAGGCTATGAGGAGGATCTGTACCAGACCGAAGGCGGTCTGTACTTCCTGCACGTTGGCGGCGGCGAGACTTCTCCTTACCCCACTGAGGATATCATCCGTCTGGCAAAGACCAAGGTCAACGCCTGGCTGGAGACCCACTAATTGCTTACATAGGAAACCCGCCGGCAGGCGGCTTTTTTATTTTTCAGGCGCATCTTTGCCTTGACAGAATGTGGTATTATTATAATTAGGTAATTATTCAATTGCGAGGGATCTTTAATGAAAAAAATTGCTTGTCTATGTGTTGCAGCTCTGCTGGTCGGTATGCTGGCAGGCTGCGCCCCGAAAGAAGATGCCGCCGATATTGTGGCAACCACTCTGCCGGTTTATCAGTTTACCTCCCTGCTGGTGGAGGGTACCGGCTTGACCGTCGAGCGGCTGGTAACAGAAAATGTCAGCTGTCTGCACGACTATTCTCTGAGTGTCAACCAGGTAAAGGCTGTGGAAGCTGCCGATCTTGTGGTGATAAACGGCGCGGGATTGGAAGATTTCATGCAGGATGTGCTAAAAGATAAGAAGGTCATTGATTCTTCCGAAGGTATCACCCTGCTGGAGGGCTGTCACGACCATGATCATGAAGGACATTCTCACGAAACCGACCCCCACATCTGGCTGTCCATCCCCAACGCCATAGCCATGGTGAAGAATATCTACAACAGTCTGCGCGCAGTCTACCCGGAGCACAGCGAAACCTTGCTGAGCAATATGCACAACCTGATGCAGAAGCTGACAAAGCTGGAGCTATACGCAAAGCAGCAGCTTGGTCACCTTTCCTGTCGGGAGCTTGTGACTTTCCACGATGGCTTCACCTATCTGGCAGACAGTCTCGATTTGACGATTTTGGCCGCAGTGGAGGAAGAATCCGGCAGTGAGGCATCTGCCCAGGAGCTGATGGAGCTGATCGAGCTGGTGCGCGCGCACAATTTACCCGGCATTTTTATGGAGGAAAACGGTGCGGATTCCGCCGCCAAGATCATTTCCACTGAGACCGGCGTAAATCTGTATATTCTCAACATGGCCATGGCCGGCGAGGATTATTTTGCCGCTATGTACCATAACATCGATACGCTCAGGGAGGCTTTGAAATGAAGCTGTTTTTCCACGGTGGCGGCTGTGGGGATTCCTGTTGTCTGCGCGTACAGAATTTGAATGTGCGCATCGGCGGGGATAAGATTCTGCAAAACGTGAATATGCACGTGCATTGCGGGGAAATGGTGGCCTTGATCGGCCCCAACGGTGCCGGCAAGAGTACCCTTTTGAAGGCCATTCTCGGTCAGCGGGAATACGATGGCGTCATCGCTTTTTCCGCCCCCGGCGAACGCAGCAGAAAGCCCCGGATCGGCTATGTTCCCCAGTCCCCTGCCTTTGATCCCGGCGATCCTCTTTCCGTGGCAGATCTGTTTGCCTGCTGTCAAAGCCGACGTCCCGCCTTTCTTGGGCTGGGCAGAACCATGCGGGAAAAGGTTTTGGAATGTCTTGACCGTGTCCACGCCACCGATTTGATCGACAAACGGGTGGGCACCCTCTCCGGCGGTGAGCTGCAGCGTGTATTATTGGCGCTGGCGCTGGAGCCCCTGCCCAATATTCTGATTTTGGACGAGCCCTTGTCCGGCGTGGATGTGGAGGGTATGCACTCGCTGATGGATATGTTGGACGAGATACGCAAGGAATATGACCTGTCCATCCTCATGACCACCCACGACTTTTCTTCCCTGCCGCGCTATGCGGATCAGGTGGTGCTCATTGACCATGCGGTGAAAAAGCTGGGAAAGCCCAGCGAAGTACTGCATTCCGAGGAGTTCCGCGCCGCTTTTCACATGAAAGGAGGGCTGTAAATGGATATTTGGTATGCCATTTGTGATCTTCTCCCCCTGGAAATGCTGCGTTGGGAATTTATGCGCCATGCGCTGTTGGCGATTTTGATCATGTCGCCCTTGTTCGGTATTCTGTCCACCATGGTGGTTACCGGTAAAATGAGTTTCTTTTCCGATGCCCTGGGCCACTCGGCCTTTACCGGCATCGCCATCGGCTGTATCTGCGGTCTGGCAGCGCCCACTTGGGCCGCGGTAATCTTTTCTGTGGTTTTCTCCCTGCTGTTTTCCTATGTGCGCAGCCGCAGCAATCAGGCGGCGGATACGCTGATCGGCGTATTCTCCAGCGCCGCGGTGGCCTTGGGCATTTTCGTAGCCACTTGGGGCGGCGGCAGCTTTACCAAATACAACAAATACCTCATCGGTGACATTCTCTCCATCACACCCAGTGAGATCGGCGTGCTGGCATTGGTGTTGGTGGCGGTGGTAATTCTGTGGGTGTTGTTTTCCAATCGGCTGACCCTCACGCTGGTGCACCCGCAACTGGCGGCATCCCGCGGCATTTCCACGATTTTAAGCAACACCCTGTTTTCTGCCGCCATTGCGGTGGTGGTAACACTGAGTATTTCTTCTGTTGGTCTGCTGATCCTGAATTCCCTGCTGGTGCTGCCCGGTGCGTCCGCCCGGAATGTGGCTAAAAATATAAAGCAATACCATATCTTTTCTGTGGTGTTTGCTCTGCTGGCAGGGATTGGCGGCCTGGTGGTGTCCTACTATTTGGGCAGCAGCACAGGTGCGGCCATCTCTCTGGGATTGGCACTGATCTTCACGATTTCTTTTTGTTTTCGGAAAGTGAGGGTTTGATATGCAAAGCATCAACATTGCACCCATCGCCCGGATGAAAAGCGATTTTTCCACTAAATTCGGCATTCCCCGACAGAGCGGTCTGGTGCAGGAGCTTCGCTCCACCATCGTATTCGAGCCGGAATTCCGCAACGCCGACGCACTGCGTGGTATAGAAGGTTTTTCCCATCTGTGGATCATCTGGCAGTTTTCCGAGGCTGTGCGCACCGAATGGTCGCCCACGGTACGTCCGCCCAGACTGGGCGGCAATACCCGCATGGGCGTGTTCGCCACCCGCTCGCCTTTCCGTCCCAACAATCTGGGGCTTTCCTGCGTGAAGCTGCTGGGCGTGGAGGAAACAGTGGAATTTGGCACTGTGATCCATGTAGGCGGTGCGGATCTGATGGATGGCACCCCCATTTTTGACATCAAGCCCTACATCCCCTATGCTGACTGCCAGCCGGACGCCATCGGCGGCTTTACGGATACCGCCGGGGACTTTTTGCTGAAGGTGGACTTCCCTGCCCCGCTGCTGGAAATTTTGCCGGAGAAGAAGCGTAAGGCCGCAGTGCAGGTGCTGAGCCATGATCCCCGACCCAGCTACCAGCGAAAGCCGGGACGGATCTACGGCTTGACCTTTGCCGGATTTGACATACGGTTTACCGTAGAAGAAGATACCTTGACTGTGGTCACTGTAGAAAGGATGTAAACAATGGAACAAATCGGTCAAATTTTAGAGATCTGCATGATGATCTGCTTTGGTTGCTCCTGGCCCAACAATATTCGCACCACCTTAAAGAACAAGTCTCCCAGAGGTAAGAGCCTTGCCTTTCTGATCCTCATTGATTGCGGCTATCTGTGCGGTATCTTCGGTAAAATTCTCAGCGGCAATGTGGTGTGGTATGTGCTGGGTATGTATATTCTGAACTTTACCATGGTCACCATCGACCTGTGCCTGTATCTTTACTACGCGCGGAAAGAAAAAGTTGACAGCACCGCAAAACGGTGATACGATAAGAAAAAATGGAGGTTGTGACAATGCTGCGGTTTGTTTCCTGCAAGATGGCAGCTTGGTTCGTCCCTTACTGGTGTCGGGACGGGCTTACATTGTCACGCCATTGATTCACCACAGGTGAAAAAAATGTTTTGACGGTGTAGGCGCAACGCTTACACCGTCGTTTTATTTGGAGGGATCGTTATGAAAACACTGAAAGCGCTGACCGATTTCTACAGTTCATACGATGAAGATGGCCGCCTGCTGTCCAGGCACGGGCAGGTGGAGTATTTGACCACCATGCGCTACATCGAAAAACATCTGCAGCCCGGAATGCGGATTTTGGAGATTGGGGCAGCAACCGGACGGTACAGTCATGCCCTGGCGCAAGCAGGCTACGAAGTGGATGCGGTGGAGCTTGTGCAGCACAACATTGATATTTTCAATGAAAAAACCAAGCCGGGCGAACAGGTCACCATCCGCCAAGGCAATGCCAAGGATTTGCATTTCCTGGCTGATGGCAGCTATGACATGACGCTGCTGCTTGGCCCCATGTACCATCTGTTTACGGCAGCGGAGCAAAAGCAGGCCCTCTCCGAGGCCCTGCGGGTAACGAAAAAGGGTGGCATTCTTTTCGCCGCCTACTGCGGAAACGATGCCACCATAGTGCAGTATTGCTTCGGCAAGGGGATGCTGAAGCAAGAAAAATATCAAAAGCTGGTAGATCCTGTTACCTTCAAGGCATCTTCCGACCCGGCAGAGCTGTTTGAGCTGTACCGCAGAGAGGATATTGATGCATTGATGTCGAATTTTTCCGCCACCCGGCTGCATTATGTGGGCACCGATATGGCAACCAATTATATGCGTAGTGTCATTGATGATATGGATGATGACTTTTTCAGCCTGTATCTGAAATATCATTTTGCCATCTGTGAGCGTGCTGACATGGTGGGCACATCCCATCATATTCTGGACATCCACCGCAAAGATGGATAAAATTCCCTTGCGCAAACAATAAAGCTGTGGTAGAATGCAAGTATTAGTATGATAAATTGTTGTTTACTAGGTTTAGGTCATTCCGAGCCAGTGCGCACACTGGCGTGGGAATCCCCTGGTTAGACGGGAAATGCAACGGAAAGCACCTAAAATACTTAGGGGATTGCCACACCAGTGACATCTGTCACTGGTTCGCAATGACCGAGTATCGTAGCGCAAACAACAATTTATATGACCAACAAAGAGGTGTTTTTATGGAAGAAATCGTTGCAAAGAAAAGAATGCTATCGGGCATCAAGCCCTCCGGTGATTTGACGCTGGGCTCTTACCTGGGCGCGGTGAAGAACTGGGCTGAGCGGGCCGATCAATATGACTGCTTTTATTTTATGGCAGACCTGCACGCCATCACAGTGCGGCAGAACCCTGCTGATCTGCGCCGCCGTACTCTAGAGCAGCTGGCCCAGTACATCGCCTGCGGCCTGGATCCCGAAAAAAACACCCTGTTTATCCAGAGCCATGTGCATCAGCACGCGGAGCTGGGCTGGATTCTGGACTGCTACAGTATGTTCGGTGAGCTGAGCCGCATGACCCAGTTCAAGGACAAGTCCGCCAAGAATGCTGACAATATCAACGCAGGTCTGTTTACCTATCCCAGCCTGATGGCCGGTGACATTCTGCTGTACCAGCCGGATCTGGTGCCCGTGGGCGAGGATCAGAAGCAGCATGTGGAGCTGACCCATGTGATCGCCCGCCGCTTCAACGGCATTTACGGCGATGTATTCAAAATTCCCGAGCCCTTCATTCCCAAGGTAGGCGCCCGCGTTATGAGCCTGACCAACCCCCTGGCCAAGATGTCCAAATCGGAAAACGAGGACACCGGCCGGGTGCTGCTGATGGATGCCCCCGAGGTGATCATGAAGCAGTTCAAGCGGGCCATCACTGACTCCGATACAGAAAACTGCGTCCGCTACGACAAGGAAAACAAGCCTGGTGTTGCCAACCTGATGACCATCTACTCCGCTGTCACCGGCAAGAGCTTCGACGAGATTGAAGCCGAGTTTGCAGGTCAGGGCTACGGCAAGTTCAAACCCATGGTTGGCGAAGCCGTTGTGGAGCATCTGCGTCCCATCCGTGAGGAAGCCGCCCGGCTGATGAAGGATAAGGCTTATCTGGAAAGCGTCTACCGCAACGGCGCACAGAAGGCCAGCTATGTGGCCGAAAAGACCCTGCGCAAGGTTTACAAGAAAGTGGGCTTTGTAGCTAAATAAGGATCACAAAATGCGTAACTGCCTGCAGATTAGCTGCAGGCAGTTTTTTATATCGGAAGCTTTCCGCTCGGAAAGATAAATTGTTGTTTAGCGAAGCTCCGTAGGGAACGCGGTCCTCAGCGTTCCGAAACGATTTAGGGGGTTCGATGCCCCCTAAATCGTTAAGTTTATTCTATTTTGTTCCGCTTCGCGGTCGGAACGCTGAGGACACCGTTCCCTACTAAATATTGTAAACAACAATTTCGCTTACATAAACAAATACAGCACCAATGTCAGCATGGCGGTATTGCGATCTTCCTCGCAGTCGCCTGCCAGCAGAAGCAGGAGTAGCACGATGATCAGATCGGCGGTATCAAAATCCTTTGGCAGCAGCTGCCGCAGGAAACCTCCGATCTGCTTGCCCTGATGAGGACTGTGTTCCCGACTGGGTTGCGGTAGGCACGTTTCCTGTTGCGCAGCATTTTCATGCCGGTGCTGCGCTTTTTGCTCGACCGGTCTTTGGTGTTTTGCTTCCTCCATTCGGTTGCGGCGGTAAGACCCGTCCGCCTGTGGCACATATCGGTTATACATTCTTTCACCTCCCGCTTCCCAGCAAACCCTGCTGCCCAAAAAACTGGGTAGCCATCCGCGCCATTTTCGCCGCGCGCATGGCTTTTTCCAGCCGTGTTACCCGATCTCCTGTTAAGTACGCCTCCAATGCCCGCAGCAGCGCCTTTTCCCGCTGATCGATGCCACTTTTCTGGGCAATGCCGGACAGCCTTTGTATCATGGCCAGATCAATTCCGGGAAACGGCTCCTGCTTGGGCGGTTCCGGACTTTGCTGTGAACCGCCAAGGGATTGGGCCATGGACATGATCTGCTGCATCAGTTGGGGGTTATTCAGCATCGCTCCCAGCTTATCTTCCATTTCTTCCATGCTGTCCCTCCTGTATTTGCCTTAAGAGTTCTTTTGCCCGCGGATCGGACAAAATTGCCGCCAGTGAGCGCTGCACCGCCGCCTGATCTCCGTTTTTTGCGCCGAGGATCGCTTCATCCATTGCGACATCGCGGTTATCACGCAGCATTTTCATCAATTCCCTAGCAGCCGGTGAGGTTACCAAAGCACGCATTTGCTCTGGCGAAAGATTCGCAAAATTTTTGTCCATGGGATTGCCTCCTGTCACGATCACTGTTATAATGCTAATATATGCAGCAAGGAAGGTTGATTGTGCTATGAAAATTCTTGTCTTTTCCGATTCCCATGCGTCATTGGGCTTCATGCGCCGCTGTATCGAGGCCACCGCGCCCGACACGGTGATCCACTTAGGTGATTATTACAACGACGGCCAGACCATGCTGGAAGAATTCCCCCATATTCCCTTCCATCAGGTGCCCGGCAACTGCGACCTGCACCGGGGCTGGATTCCCGATCCGGAAACGAAACTGATCGAGCTTGCCGGCGTACGCATTCTGATGACCCACGGGCATCGCCATGGCGTGAAGATGGGTCTTTACCGACTGCTGGCGGATGCCCGTGCCTCCGGTGCCGATGCTGTACTCTACGGTCACACCCACGCTGCCGATTGCCGGCAGGAGGACGGCTTTTGGATCATCAACCCCGGTGCCGCTTCCTGGGGCGGCAGTGCTGCTCTGATCACTACCCATCTGGGAAAAATAGCAAATTGCGTGCTTCTGCGACCGGAAGATGTAAAAGATTGATGACTTTTCAATCAAAGCTTGCATCCAATCACATTTTATGATATGATAATCAGAGTAATATATTGTGGAGGTATTGGTATGCAGTGGATAAATACCTTTATGGAAAAGTTTTACGCCTTTGTTGAGAAGCTTCGCCCGGCTTTTGCCGCCATAGGACGGTTCTTCAAAACCCTTGGCGATTCCCTTTACAAAATTGGCCTTTATATGTATCGACTCCGTTCGCTGATTCTGGCGGCGCCTGTAGCAGGCGTGGCGTTGATTCTGGCCTCAGAAAGCAAATCAAGGTTGGCACAAACCGTGGAAGTCTCCAAATTCACCTTTAATCCGGAAGCATCCGACGCACTCTTCGGGTTCCTGGAACTGGGAACGACCACCATCAGCCAGGAAGCCGCCATATGGGGTCCGCTGATGCTTACCGCCGCCTGCCTGGTAATGATGATGTGCTCCAAGCGCACACTGTATCCCTTCCTGATCAGCCTGTTCACCCTGTGCCTGCCGCCGGTGATCTGGTTTCTCAGTGTTTATCCCACTTAATTTCTTACATAGTGCCGTCCGTTTGGGCGGCACTTTTTGCATGAAATTTCTTCCAACGGGCATACTGATCGAAAAGGAGGGACTTTCATGGTAAAAGGTGTAACAAGACAAGTAATTCTGGTGCGTCCGCCGGAGCCCAAACTATTCGAGCAGGCTATTTTTATTCTCCGTGACGATGTACCCCAGGAGGGTATTACCGACGAAATGCTGCTGAAAGAAGCGAATATCGCGGCAAGAAGCCAACGACTGCAGCGGGCATTAGGTGCCGGGCCGGTATGGGCCTGTGGCGGCGCCGCCTGCACAGCGCTGATCTGGCTGCTGACAGCATTGCTGTGACTTGCAAATGCGGTGATTGTGTGATATGATTATCAAAATAGTACGGTAAATTGTTGTTTACACTAAGATATTCGGTCATTGCGAACCAGTGCGCACACTGGTGTGGCAATCCCCCGGAATATGGGGAAAATGCTCCGAAATCCTGTATCTAAAACCTTTGGGGATTGCCACGTCGCGTGAATCAAGGTATGATTGCCCCCGGCAATCATTTATATTTGGATGCGCTGCGCGCAGCACCACGCTCCT
>JAZRBW010000051.1:0-3258 GCA_045635305.1 Faecousia sp.
GCAAGTTAACGATTTAGGGGGCATGGAACCCCCTAAATCGTTCCGGAACGCTGAGGACAGCGTCCCCTACGAAGTATACAAAACAGAACGATAAACGAAAATTTGAAGCTTACAAGCATGAAAAAGCCCCGGTTCGGCAGAACCGGGGCTTGTGCGCAGTCAGAAAGATTTAGATGTCGATAACGGTCAGGTTTTCGTCCTTGCAGCCTTCCAGTGCATCGGCGTAGCCAACCACGCAGACGGCAGCCTGCTCTCGCAGCGCATCCAATGCCTTGCACCACTTGGCAAGATCCTCGGCGGTGGCACTCAGCAACTGCTTGCGTTCAGCAACAGCTTCGGCGTAGCCCTGGCCTGCGAACCAGTCGCCATCGGCCATACGGCCCTGCTGTGCGGGACTGACCAGCGGTTCGGTTTCGGCTACAGTGCTGATGATGAAGCCGGTAATATCTGCACCGGACTCTGCGAAGGATCTCACGAAGCTGCCCATGTTGCGGTAGACCTCCAGAGACCGGGCAGGGTTGGGATCGCGGTAGGAGTAAGTAAACAGACCGCCGGACTTACCAACGCGCATACCTGCGCCGTAGGCACCGCCCTGGACACGGATCTCGTTCCACAGGTGGGCCAGGGACAGAATGTTGCTGAGCAACCGGGCGCTGCCCTCGTAGGCCAAACCTGCCTCGTCCAGATGGTAGCCAACAGATGCGAAGCTGACCTGTGCGGGGATGCGAATGCCCAGCTTCTTGGGCAGCTTGGTTTCGTAAGCGGCAGCATCGGGGGCGGCGGAGCCTTCGGCGAAACGGACAACGAAATCGGTCAGATCGCTGCGGCCCTCTTCGGTCAGACTCAGCGTCAGGCGGCTGCGGCAGACAGCGGTTGCCAAAGTGTTGGTAACAAGCTGGGTAAAGACGGAGATCTCGGTCTCAAAGTCACGGCTCAGCTTGTGCAGGAACTGGATATAGCTGATACCGGAGGTGGCTTCCTGTACAGCGGAGGCAGCAGCGAAGTGAGCGCCTACGGTCTTGAAGGCCAACATATGTCCGGCACCCATGCCACGCTGCTGCTGTTCGGTTTCGGTCTGCAGCAGGATCTCACGAATGCGCTCATGCTGGCTGAAGTCGGTGGAGGTGAGGATCTCGTGGATCAGCGCTTCTGCCTTGGGAAGATTTTCTTCCAGCACGCTGCAGCTTGCCACCAGCATGGGGGTGCAGACCTTGCGCTCGCCGGCTTTGGCAAAAACATCCACACTGAATTCCAGCTTGCCCAGCCAGGTCTTCACTTCGTTCTGCAGCTCGGCAGCGGAGTGGGTGGCGGTGGGCAGATTACCCAGAAGCTTGCCCAGCAGAGCCAGCTTGCTCAAATCCTCCACAGATACATCGGTCAGACGGAAGTAGGCATTCAGATGCACGATGCCATTGGAACCGACCTTGTGGCGCAGCAGCTTCACATCACCCACGGCTTCTTCTTCGGTTTCGGTCAGAACGGGTTCGGGACTGATCTCGCTGAGATTCAGCTTGGGCAGCGTGGCCAAACCTTCGGGGCTGTCGGGGGTCTGCTGCCAGGCGGTGAAGGCTGTGAAAATATCGGAAATTTCCTGCAGCTGTTCGGCGCTCATTGCGTCCTTTTCAGCGGCCAGGCGAGCCAGTTCTGCTTCACGCAGCTGGGCACCGTGGGTGTCGCTGGGCAGCACGTGCAGCTTGCACAGACCGGCATCATCCAGCAGCATTTCTTCCAACAGTGTCTCAAATTTGCCATTTTCGGCCATGAGGCGCAGCGCGTCAATGCTATCATTATAATGCAGGTACAGCATAGGATCGCCATCGTACAGCCAGCTGTTCAGGGCGCTCATGCAGCGGATCAAAGCCTGGGGCTCCTGCATCTGCCGCACCTGGAAGGACAGGTGATTGATGGAGGCGGTGAGCCGATCCTTGGGGATGCCTGTACGGATCAGTTCCTTGGCGCAGTCACGGATGGCAGTTTCCAGAGCGGCGGCATTGGCATCTTCCATATTGTGCAGACGCAGCATCATAAAGGTCTGCAGCATGCCTTCCTCCACGGCCAGCGTCATATCCTGGCACAGACCGGTGGCCAGCACAGCCCGCTTCAGAGGTGCGTCGTTGGAGCCTGCCAGCACATCGCACAGTACCTGCTGGGCCAGCAGCTTGGTCTTGTCATCAAAGTTGCCCAGAATTTTGCCCAACACCAGCTGTGCCTTGGGAGTGCCGTCATTCACGGCTTCATAAGTAACGGTCTTTTCGCGGCTGACAGGGGTCTGGGGCATCAAGGACTGCTTGGAGCCCATCTCATAGCGGCTTAAGTATTCGTCCAACAGGGCGAAGGTCCGCTCCACCGGGATGTCGCCGTCCAGGAAGATGCGGGCGTTGGTGGGATGATAATTCTTCTTGTAGGAATCCAGAAACTGCTGATAGGTCAGATCGGGAATGGCAGAGGGCTGACCGCCGGAATTGTACTGATAGCAGTTATCGGGGAACAGCAGGTTCATCAGGCTGCGGAAGCAGATCTGATCCACAGAGGACATGGCACCCTTCATTTCGTTGAATACAACACCGTTGTAGCTGAGGTTTTCGCCGTCCTTTTCATAATGCCAACCTTCCTGGCGATAGATATTAGGCTCACGCAGGATGGTGGGGGCAAACACAGCATCCAGGTACACACTGGTCAGATTCAGGAAATCCTGTTCGTTACGGCTGGACACGGGGTAGATGGTCTTGTCCGGGAAAGTCATGGCGTTGAGGAAGGTGTTCATGGAGCTTTTCAGCAGCTCCACGAAGGGCTCCTTGACGGGGTATTTGTCAGAGCCGCACAGCACACTATGTTCCAGAATATGGAACACACCGGTGTCATCCTCGGGAATGGTCTTGAAGCCGATGCAGAACAGCTTGTTGCTTTCCTTGCTCTTGACCCAGACAATCTGCGTGCCGGTCTTTTCGTAGACCATTTCCACCAGCATGGCATCCTTGTCGGGGATGGGACGCAGATTTGTGACAGTAAAATTGGAAATTTTCGTTCCGATTTGCATATTGGTACCTCCTATACAATATTTCTATACGCATCATAACCCCTTTTGACAAAAAAGGCAAGAAAAAATCGAAAAAGACACCAAATTGGGATTTATCGTTCCGATAGAACGGTCATCGCGAACCAGCGCGCACGCTGGTGTGGCGATCCCCAAAGGTTTTAGACAGTACTTTTCAATACGATTTCCCCCTAACCGGGGGATTGCACCCCAAGGGCACTTCC
>JAZRBW010000052.1:0-1712 GCA_045635305.1 Faecousia sp.
AATACGATTCCCCCCTAACCGGGGGATTGCACCCCAAGGGCACTTCCTCGCACTTCGTGCTCAGGGCGCCACGTCGCCTTCGGCTCCTCGCAATGACCGAATTGGGGAACGATAAACGAAATTTTGAAGCAATCACGCAAAAAGGGCACCGCGGTGGCGGTGCCCTTTTTCAACATTCGATTATTCCACGCAAACGACACCGCCGTCCTTGACGGTGATGGTCATACCGTGCTTGACATAGCTGAGGAACTCCTCACCCAGACTGTCCACAACGGGCATCTGGATTCCGTCCAGCCAGACAGAAGCCAGGATGGAGCCTGCTGCCGCCAGAGAGTCGATAGGCTGGCTGAAGAGCATACAGGCAGGCTGACGGCCCATGGCGCAGGCGCAGTAGAGCACCAGGCCGCCGGTGGTGGAACCGATGGTCTGGGGCAGGCACAGTGCCTTGCCGGCCAGGGGCTTGCCATGGATGTCGGCATTGTTCTGGTCGCCGCAGGTGGCCTTCTTGTCGCCAAACTGCAATGCGCCCTGGAAGGATGCCAGAGTATTGAAGCCCACAGTGGAAACCACAGCTTCAGCGGTTACTGTGCCGGGGGCAATGACGCGTCCGGTAAATTCCTTCATGGTCAGCATCCTCCTTTCGTGATCTTGGCAAGAATTTCTGCTTCCGTATAATAACGGGCAGTGGTATAGGTGCGCAGCTTGTTGGAGCTGGTCATAACGTTCATAGACTTGCACAGGGGGTTATTCATGTACATCAGCGGGCAGATGTAGCTGAGAATGACACCGGTGGCCGCCAGGCGCTTAGCGTACTCCGTCTTTTCAAAGGCAGCCTTGACAGCGGGGGCGGTAGTAAAGACAGTAGGCACCAGCACCTTCTTGTTGCCGGATTCCTTGAGACCCTTTTCTACCGCCACGGTCCAGTCGATCAGCTGCTGCATGCTCATGTGGGGGCAGCCAACAAAGCACAGCTTGGGTTTTCCGTCGGGATTCTTCCACATGACGGGGTAGTTCTGCTTGACCCGCTCCAGTTCGGCATCGTCAATGATGTACTCCTTTGCACCCTCGGCGATGAGACTTTCACCCAGTTCCTTGGCTTCGGGGGTCAGACCCGCAATGTGATACAGGCCCACAGCACCGTTAGACGCGGTGGCAGCGCCAAAATCCTTTAAGTAGGCGCAGTTTTCGTCGTTCAGCTCTTCACCAAGCCACTGATTCATGCCCAGCACATAGGGCACATCCTCCATGACCTTCATGCCGATGGCGCTGCCCAAAAGCTGAGCCTCAGGCTTCTTGGTGCAATTGACCTTCACGACCCAGGTGGCCTTGCGGCCCTCGTCGGTCAGCAGGCCAAAGTTGGGCACGTAACCGGCAATGGAGCCCATGATGTCCATAATGCCGGAGTTGCGGTTGCAGCGGGCACCCAGCACGGAGTTGGCGTAGACCACGGCAGAGGATTCTGCCCAGCTGAGGATATCGCCCTGCTTGGGCTTGTTGCCCATCTGATCCAGGTAGCAGGCGCAGGTGAACGCATCCTCGTTCATCAGGCCCAATTCCTTCAACTGGCCTTCATACCGCTCCTGGGTGGCGTACATGATTTTATTGAAAATAAAATTCTGCAGGAAATTGGCGGGCACATTCTTGTCCACGGGCCGGGGGTCAACGCTAAACTGCTGACCGGAAATGGCACCGGCATCAATAAGCTGCTGCAT
>JAZRBW010000053.1:0-4806 GCA_045635305.1 Faecousia sp.
ATGCTCTCCAACCTGCTGAGCCAGCTCAAGCAGATGAACGCGCTGGATAAGTTCGACGAGGCTCTCATCGAGACCCCCAAGGTCCGTAAGGATCTGGGCTATCCTCCCCTGGTCACCCCCACTTCCCAGATGGTTGGCGTGCAGGCTGTCACCAATGTGCTGACCGGCGAGCGCTACAAGAAGGTCTCCAAGGAAGTCAAGGCCTACTGCCGCGGTGAGTACGGCATCACCCCCGCCCCCATCGATCCCGAAGTGCAGAAGCTGATCCTGGGCGACGAGCAGCCCATCGAAGGCCGCTACGCCGACAGTCTGGCTCCCATCGTTGAGCCCACCCGCCAGAAGCTGGAGGGCATCGCAAAGTGCGACGAGGATGTGCTGAGCTACATTGCCTTCCCCAACCTGGCTGAAAAGTTCTTTGAAGAGCGCAAGGCAAGAGAAGAAAACTGCGTCACCTACACCATCACAGAAGTGTAAGGAGGCCGACTATGATGTTTCTCGCTACCAACATGGCCGACATTGGCGTTGCTGATGCCGGCATCGTGGCAGTACTGGGCTATGCCGTAGTATTTTTGGGACTGATCCTGCTGATGGCAGTTGTTGCGTTGTTGGGCAAATTCTTCATTGCCAGGGAAGCCAAGGCTGCCCCCGCTGTGGCGGCACCGGCACCTGTGGAAGTACCCCAGCCCATGGCTCCCGGCTCCGCCGGTCAGCTGAAGCTCCACGATGTGGATCCCAAGACCGCTGCCATGCTGATGGCCATCGTGGCCGACAAAATGGGCAAGCCTATCAACGAACTGCGTTTTATTTCCATCAAGGAGGTTAAGTAAGAATGAAATATAAGGTTACTTTGAACGGCCGCACCTACGAGGTGGAGGTCGAGGCCGGCAAGGCTATGCTGCTGGCAGAATATGAAGCCGTGGCTCCCGCTGCCCCTGCCGCCGCACCTGCGGCTGCTCCCGTGGCCGCTCCTGCCGCTGCCCCTGCCGCCGCACCTGTGATCACCGGCACCGGCGAGGCTGTTCCTGCTCCCATGCCCGGCACCATCCTGAAGGTGAACGTGGCCAAGGGCGATCAGGTTAAGTCCGGCACTGTACTGTGCGTGCTGGAGGCCATGAAGATGGAGAACGAAATTCTGGCTCCCAAGGACGGCACCGTTACCCAGGTGGCGGTTTCCAAGGGTGCCTCCGTGGACACCGGCGCTCCTCTGGTCTTCATCGGCTAAGGAGGATAATCCATGATCAATATTGGTGAAATTCTCCTGAATCTGTGGGAGAGCTCCGGTTTTTCCCGGATCTTCTCCGGCTTTTTCAGCGATATGTCCTGGCAGAATGTGGTGATGCTGGCCATCGGCTGCCTGCTGCTGTATCTGGCCATTGTCAAGAAGTTCGAGCCTCTGCTGCTGTGCGGCATTGCCTTCGGCTGTATTCTGACCAACCTGCCCGGTGCCGGTTTGTATAACCAGCATCTGTGGGACGCTTTTATGAATCCCGATTCTTCTGCCTACCATTCCTACGGTGCCATCCTGCGTCAGGGCGGCCTGCTGGATTTCTTCTACATCGGTGTAAAAACCAGCATTTATCCCTGCCTGATCTTTATGGGCGTTGGTGCCATGACCGACTTTGGCCCCCTGCTCAGCAACCCCAAGAGCCTGCTGCTGGGTGCTGCCGCACAGCTGGGCGTGTTTGTTGCGTTCTTTGCTGCCCGGGCCACCGGTGCTTTTTCCGCCCTGGAGGCTGCTTCCATCGGCATCATCGGCGGCGCTGACGGCCCCACCGCCATTTTCCTGACCACCAAGCTGGCTCCCCACCTGCTGGGCGCCATCGCTGTGGGAGCTTACTCCTATATGGCGCTGATCCCCATGATCCAGCCCCCTATTATGAAGCTGATGACCACACCCGAGATGCGCAAGGTCAAGATGGAGCAGACCCGCACCGTGTCCAAGACCGAAAAGATCATTTTCCCCATCATGGTCACCCTGTTTGTGGCTCTGCTGCTGCCGGATACCGCCGCGCTGATCGGCTGTCTGATGTTCGGCAATCTGATGAAGGAAACCGGCGTAACAGAGCGTCTGTCCGACACGATGCAGAATGCGCTGATGAATATCGTCACCATCCTGCTGAGCACCTCCGTCGGTGCTACCATGGTCGGCGCCAACTTCCTGACCCTGAAGACCCTGCTGATCGTGGGTCTGGGCGTTATTGCCTTCATGCTGTCCACCGCCGGTGGCATGGCAGGCGGTGTTATCATGTACAAGCTGACTCGCGGTAAGGTCAACCCCTTCATTGGCTCCGCCGGTGTGTCTGCCGTACCCATGGCCGCCCGCGTTTCCAACATGGTTGGTCAGAAGTATAATCCCTCCAACTTCCTGTTGATGCACGCCATGGGCCCGAATGTGGCCGGCGTCATCGGCTCCGCCATCGCTGCAGGTTTCCTGCTGAGCGTGTTCGGTTAATCAATGCCAATCCCCCGCCACCGGCGGGGGATTTTGCTGCAAATTTTTGTTTGCAATGCTATTGTAGGGCTGCGGCTTGCTGCCGCCGAACACAAAATTCAAAGAATTTTGTGTCATCCTGAGCGAGCGAAGCGAGTCGAAGGATCCGTTCTCTGTAGTCGAAGAATGCGGATTCTTCGACTGCGCGGCCCTTTAGGCCGCTCCGCTCAGAATGACATATTGGGTACGGCTACTATCGTAAACAACAATTTGCATAGAAAAAGGCACCGGGGTCCGGTGCCTTATCATTTACTTATCTTCCTCGGGGATGAAATCCAGGGTGATGGAGGGGTGCTCCATTTTCAGCTTGGTGTACTTGACCCCGGCGGCATCCAGCATCCGCTTGGAGGCCAAATTGCCCATGGTACCCAGGTACTTGTCGGAAAGGTACAGCACTTCCTTCACGCCACTCTGGATAATGGCCTTGGCGCATTCGTTGCAGGGGAACAGCGCCACATAAATGCGGCTTCCCCGCAGGTCACGGCCATTGGCATTGAGGATTGCATTCAGCTCCGCATGTACCACATAGGGATACTTGGTCTGCTGACCTTCCCGCTCCCAGGGAAATTCATCATCGGAACAGCCCTTGGGCATACCGTTGTAGCCGGTAGAGATGATGATATTGTCGGAAGACACGATGCAGGCGCCCACCTGGGTGTTGGGATCCTTGCTGCGGCGGGCCGCCAGCATGGCAATGCCCATGAAATATTCGTCCCAGGAAATGTAATCGGTGCGTTTCATATTGGTGAACCTCCAAAGCTTCATTGCAGGGGCAAGGCTTCAGCCTGACCCAAATAGATTCTGTACCGGAAAGCCGGGCAACCGCCGGATTCCCATTTATCGCACAAAGGATGTGCACATGGTGGTGCTCCAGCTTTCGCCGGGAGCAAGACGGGCAGCAGCAGGCTTTTCTTCCCAGGCGTAGCCGCCGAATTCATAGCTGGGCAGACTGTTCCAGGGCTCGATGCAAATAAAGCGGGGCGCGCCGGGCTTGCTCCAGATGAGACAGTAGGGGAAGTTCTCAATATTGCAGACCACGCCGCGGCCGGTATCCTTTTCATACAGACCCAGGGTTTGCGAGTTCAGATTCACCATGCAGTGGCAATCGTTGTCAAAGAGGGTTTCCGTAACCGGAATGCTGCGCAGATTGGTGCCCAGGCTGTAGGCCTGTCCGTCGATCAGACCCTTGGGCAGCGTATTCAGGCACAGGGGCGACTCCATTTCGGAGAACCGCAGCTCATAATCGGCGTAAGTATGCTTCTCGTCAAAGGGCAGGGCAAAAGCGGGGTGGAAACCGATGCCGAAGGAGAAAGGAGCCGCATCGGTGTTGTCTACCTGCAAAGTATGGCTCAGCGTATCCCCATGCAGCCAGAAAATGCTTTGCAGCCGGAAATGCCAGGGGAACACCGCCAGCGTCTCGGGGCTTTCGGTCATTTCCAGCACCAGACGATCCTCCGTATGTGTCACCATTCGGAAGGTGGCGTTGCGAGCAATGCCGTGCTTGGGGCAATTTTCATAAACCTTGCCATCCAGTTCAAACTTGTCATCCTTCAGCTTGCCGCAATAAGGGAACAGAATGGGGGAATGATAGCCCCAGCCGCTGGGGTCGGCATTCCAAATATGCTCCACGCCGTCGCATTTGCGCAGAACGCTCTTGATCTGGGCACCCCAATCGGTGACAGTAACCTTCAAATAGGCATTTTCAATGATGAATTCCATGGATGTTCCTCCTTATTTTTTCAGTTTCTGCAGTGCGAAAATGCAGCACCACAGCAAAACGGCCCAAAGCAACAGGCTATAGGACCAATATTGTCCGCAAATCATGGGTGTGGAAACGATGACCAGCAAATAATACAGCACATCACCCAGCACCAGGCTGGCGCTGAGGACGCTGAGCACATTGGCCACCAGCAGCACCGTGGTAGCGATCAGGCTGATCAGAGAGAGGTTGCGCACCAGACGCAGTTCCGCCTTGTCTTTTCTTTTCCAGCTAAAGTAAACATCTGCCCCAGGCGGCACAAAGAAGAGTGCCGCAAAAAGGATCAGCAATATCTGATTGGCGCCCGCAGCGGGCGGGAGAAAACCCAATACGGCGCACAGGATAAACATACCTGCCCACAGTGCCTTCAAAATACCCTTGTCTTTAAACATACATACCCTCCCGGGAAAATTTCCAAATTTTCGTTTATCGCTCCCTCATTTGGTCATCGCGAACCAGCGCGCACGCTGGTGTGGCGATCCCCAAAGGTTTTAGATCGTACTTTTCAATACGATTTTCCCTCTAACCGGGGGATTGCCACGTCGCCTTCGGCTCC
>JAZRBW010000054.1:0-5435 GCA_045635305.1 Faecousia sp.
GACAGTACTTTTCAATACGATTTCCCCCTAACCGGGGGATTGCACCCCAAGGGCACTTCCTCGCACTTCGTGCTCAGGGCGCCACGTCGCCTTCGGCTCCTCGCAATGACCGAATAGGGGAACGATAAACGAAAATTTGAAGTTTACAAAATATTCATTATTTCTGCCGCATCTGTGGTATTATTAGGCTGTAATTTTGGAAAAGGAGCGTTTTTCATGGACAGAATTCTTGACTGGCTCTCTGATACCGGCATTGCCGCATTGAACAGAGCGCTTCCCTTCGTGCTGATCCTGCTGGTCGGCACCATCATCATTAAGATCATTACCAAGATCGTCAACAAAATGCTGGGCAAATCCAAGCTGGAGAAGGCCGCCCATACCCTGATCCGCAGCCTGATCCGTACGGTTTTGTATGTGCTGCTGTTCTTGATGCTGGCATCCAGCCTGGGCATCGATGTGACCGGTGTGCTGGCCCTGGCTTCCGTGGCGACTCTGGCTGTTTCTTTGGCACTGCAGGATCTGCTGGGCAATCTGGTTGGCGGCTTTACCCTGCTGTATACCCATCCCTTCTCCTCCGGTGACTATGTGGAGATCGCCGGTCAGAGCGGCACCGTGAAAGCCATTGGTATGACTTACACCATGCTCTCTACTCCCGATAACAAGCTGGTGCAGATCCCCAATGCCTCTGTGGTTTCCAGCGAGATCGTCAACTACTCCTGCACCGGCAAGCGCCGTGTGGCGCTGGAAATTGCCGCATCCTATGATGCTCCCGTGGACAAGGTGCTGGAAGCCCTGAAGGAAGCCGCCACTGTGGAGGGCATTTTGGACGATCCTGCTGTATTTGCCGCGGTTACCAGCTATGGCGACCACGCCATCAATTATGTGGTGCGCGTATGGTGCCCCACAGACAAGTATTGGGATGTGCACAACACCGCGCTGTATAACGTTAAGAAGGTATTCGATCGGGAGGGCATTGCCATGACCTATCCCCATCTGAATGTGCATCTGGATAAGTAAAATTTACCAGATTATTTTGGGTTGAGCCGCATATACTACCCTTGGACAGCAAACCGTACATTTGCCGTCAAGTGTGTCGCCGGGAAGCGCTTACGGTGTGACGCGAAAAACGGCAGGAAGTGATCAACCTGCCATACATGAAAACAAGCCGCCGGAATCCCGGCGGCTTTTGTGTTGGAATTTTCAATCTTTCGTTTATCGCTCCGTTTGAGTGACCCGCGGTCGATTCGTTTCATCATGGTTTCTATGTGAGCAAAAGTGATCCGCCGGAGATTCGGTTAATCATGGTTCGGCTCGGTCTAGCCCTCGCCGGCGGCGCTCATCCGCGCCGCATTTAATTCTTCGAATCTCCGGCAGCAAAAACCCCCAACACCGGATGGTGTTGGGGTTTTTTGGTGACCCGCCGGAGATTCGAACTCCGGACCCATTGCTTAAAAGGCAATTGCTCTGCCGGCTGAGCTAGCGGATCGAATGAAACCTCGAAAGCAGGATGTCGTGAGGAGAAGATCAATTCTCCTTCGATAGACTGCTTTCAAAGGTTGAATTGGCTGGGATGGCAGGATTTGAACCTACGAATGCCAGAGTCAAAGTCTGGTGCCTTACCGCTTGGCGACATCCCAATGGTTGCGCGCCCGGAAAAGGACACGCACGATATTATAGCATAAGATTTTCCGATTTGCAAGAGTTATTTTTCGCCAAACCCATGCTTTTTATGCAAAAAACAGCAAACTGACCCAGGTTACCACATTTTCACCGTAAATAAAGGGGATGCCCACGGCCTCCATGGTGGGAATCACATTGATGCCGTGGCTCTCTACGCAGGGGTGCATGAACTGCGGATGGCGGCAGGGCTGGCCGTCCAGCCAGGCGCAGCGCTCACAGATGGCACAGGCTTCGGTGGAGAGAATGTAGGGCTCTGCGCCCTGCGCCCGCAGAAGCGCAGCCACTTCGTTGGTAATATCTTCGTGGTCGCCCCGGGTGGACAAGGTCTCGTCGATATTGGCGATGTCCGCCACCTCGGTGATGGTGGCGATCAGCAGGCAGTTGGGATAAGCAAGGCACTTTTTTCGACAGGCTTCCACCGCGCCCACCGCAGGGGGACAGGCCCAGGTTTTGCTGTACATGGGGCACTCCTGCTTGCAAATGAAGCGCACACGCTCCGTAAATTCCAGGGCGGCAGGGTCGATAAAGCCGTAGCTGTATAAGGGAAATTCCGCCAGTTGGCTTTCCAGCAATTGTCTATCCAGCATCACAGTTCCTCCAAAATTTTCTGACAGCCTTCCAAAATATCCGCCCAGGTCTGCTCAAAATTCCCGGAGTACCAGGGATCGGCTACGTCCCGGGGCAGCAAGCGCTGGCATTTTTCCGCCCCGTTGCCGAACAGGCGGCGCAGGTTTCGGGCGTTGGAGGCGTCCATATAGTAAATTCTATCATATTCGTCAAGCTCTGATCGGGTGATCTGATGGGCGGCGTGGCCATCGCAGCGGATGCCGTGTTTTGCCAGCTCCCGCCGGGCAGGGGGATAAACGGGGTTGCCGATCTCCTCACGGCTCACCGCCGCCGACGCGATGCGGAATTCTCCGCTGCGCCTCGCTTTGGCAACCAGATCCTTCATCACAAACTCCGCCATAGGACTGCGGCAAATATTGCCGTGGCAAACAAATAAGATTTTGTGCATACAAATTCCTCGCTTTCTTTTGGGGATATTGTAGCATAAAAGTACGGCGATTGCAATGCGTAAAGGCCCCCTCTGACGAGGGGGCTGGCACGGCGCAAGCCGTGACTGGGGGAGAGATTTCTCTCCCTCCGTCTTTTGCTTCGCAAAATCCACCTCCCTCATCAGAGGGAGGCTTTCCCGTCGGCAAGAGTTACGCATCTATAGTAGATGACGAAAAAACGGCTTTTTGAGCAGGGTCGCAAGCACCGACAAAATGGGCATAAAAATCCCGCTTCCTCCATTGTAGCTGCATTTGCAGATAAGGGCGGGTAGCGGTAATTTATGAGGAAATCTTGATTTCTGTGTAGGATGGGAGTATACTTCAGTTAGACAAGCTTGAATTTGACGGGGTGATATGAAAATGGGGTACAGAATTGAGCGATACAAAAACTGCAAGCGGTTCAATGAGCAGTATCAAAGCATTCACCAGTTTCTTTTGGAAGCAGAAAAGTTGGAATACAACGAGCACTTTCATTGGGGACGTTTTGAATGGATGCATGCACATAGCTTTCTTGATGAAGACAAACTGACCAGCATCGTTATGTTCAAAAATGATAACGGCGAAATTGTAGGCTTGATTACTTATGATACAGGTTACGATGACCGAACATACTTGATTCACACAACCTCGGACAGGGTGTTGCTTGATTGCATGATTGAGACCGTCCTCAAAAGTGAAGATTGTAGGGCTGTTATTAAAGTGAATTCCAAGGACACTGTCCTTTGCCAGATGCTGCAAGAAAGAAACTTCGAAAAGAAGCACAGGGATGCCTGCGTGTTAGCCTTAGACCTGTCAAATCATCTGGAATACAGAATTCCCAATTCATATACCATAAGTCCGCAAGGATTTCTTGCAGACCCGTGGCAATATCAATTGGTCATTCACAAAGGGTTTGGCCACACAGATACGCCAGAAAAGTGGGATGACGAGTTTTTAACACGTGTACCCAACAAGAACGAAGAACTGAAAACCTATGCAATAGCAAACGGCGAATATTGTGCGCATTGTGGTTTATGGTATAGCAAAGGCGACACGGCATATATCGAACCAGTCGCAACCGTTCCGCAGCATAGAAAGCAAGGTTTAGCAAAAGCGGTAGTTTATGAAGCCTGCAATCGAGCACATGTGCTGGGTGCAAAACGTGCCACCGTTTTGTCTAACCAAGAGTTTTATTATCGAATTGGTTTCACACTTTCTTCGGAAGTGTGTTGCTGGGAAAGAAGCATTTAAGACTATTCCAATTTGTCGAACAGATGAAAACAGCCGCCGACCTGATGGTAGGCGGCTGTGATTTTTATCTTCTGCGCAGGCGGGGCTGCTTCTCGTCCATACCGATGGGCGGCTGGATATAGCGCTCGTGCACCGGCCGCTGGGGTCGGGCATAGACGCCGGAAACCAGACCCACCATGGCATACAGCGACACGATGGAGCTGCCGCCGTAACTGATAAAGGGCAGGGTCAGACCGATGATGGGCAGCAGTCCTATGCACATACCCACATTGATGAGGATCTGGAACACCAGTGCCGCGGCTACGCCGAAGCACAGGGTCTTGCGCAAAAAGTCGGGGCTGCGGGTGCCTACGTAAATGCACCTGGCTACGATGGCCATCAGCATCACGATCACCAGCAGACAGCCAACAAAGCCCATTTCCTCGCCAATGGCGGAGAAAATGAAGTCGGTATGCTGGGCGTAGAGCACGCCGCCCTGGGTGCGGTTGCCGTTAAAGAGACCCTGACCGGTCAGGCCGCCGCCAAACAGAGAACGCTGACTGCGCAGCATATGATAGCGCTCGTCCATACCGAAGGGGTCGATCTCCGGATTGAAGATGACCGCCAGACGCCGCCGCTGGTATTCTTTCATGCCGTAGTTCCAGATAAAGGGCGCTATGGCAGCAATGCCGCCGCCGCCTACCAGGAACCAGATCAGCTTTACACCGCCGGACCAGGCCATGCCAATGAATACGAATACGAAAATCAGCGTAACACCCATGTCACCGGAGACAAACAGGTTCAGACCGGCGATCAGTGCCAGGTGCACACCCATGTGGGCCACCGAGGTGACCGAAGAAATGCGGTCCTGGTGGCTGGCCATGACGGAGGCCAAAATAATGACGAAGGTGATCTTACAGAATTCCGCAGGCTGAATGTCTACCGGCATGAAGGGAAACTGCAGCCAGCTTCGGTTGCCGGTATTCTTGTCCGTGCCGAAGGGGGACAGCAGCAGGAGCAGCAGCACGACATTGAACAAAAACAGCCAGCGGCGACCCTCGGAAATGTAGCTGATGTCTATGCTGGATACCACCGCGTAAATCAACACGCCCAGGCAGATAGCAGCCACCTGCACGAACAGATGACGCAAAGTGCCGGTATAGTTGGTGGCGCTGGTGATGACCAGACAGCCAAAGGCGGAGGTCATGACACACAGCAGCAGCAAAATCAGATCGCCCTTGCGGGGAAAGCTTTTCAGTTCGGAAATAAACCGGCGCATGGCCTCACCTCCTTCTTGTGAATGTTATTCTATCATCCCCGGCCGGAAAAGTAAATACCGCCATTGTAAACAAATTGGGATTTATCGTTCCGATAGAACGGTCATCGCGAACCAGCGCGCACGCTGGTGTGGCGATCCCCAAAGGTTTTAGACAGTACTTTTCAATACGATTTTCCCCCTAACCGGGGGATTGCACCCCAAGGGCACTTCCT
>JAZRBW010000055.1:0-17692 GCA_045635305.1 Faecousia sp.
GGCTTCAATGCTCATCCATACGAGTTTGTGTTGATTGTCGTGTGGGTCCACCTGTTCCCATCCCGAACACAGAAGTTAAGCACACGTACGCCGACGATAGTTGCCGGGTGACTGGCCGTGAAAATAGGTAACGCAAACACTTTTATTCCCCCTTAGCTCAGTCGGTAGAGCGACGGACTGTTAATCCGCAGGTCGTTGGTTCGAGTCCAACAGGGGGAGCCAAAAAAGAACACCATCCAGTCGGATGGTGTTCTTTTTTGGCATTTTGGTCCCAACTCTCTGTTGGACTCGAAAGGCGGCTCTTGGCGACAGTCCGGTGGACTGTCGCAACCGCCGTGGCTTTTCCACAGAAAAGCGAGTCCAACAGGGGGAGCCAAGAACCACACTGAAGAGTGTGGTTCTTTTTTTGGTTTCCGTGCCCGGCTGCTTTGACAGCCGAGTGTTTTTATTGACTTGCCGGGGATGATATGGTAGGATTGGAATAAAGCAGGTGATGAAATATGGAGTTTACTTGGACAGATTACAAGAAAGATAATGCTGTCATGGTCGATAGCTGGCTGGACGCGGATACGGTAGCCATGACCGGGCTGGATAAGGGCTGGGATGCCTACTGGAACGCTGTGCTGGCGGATGCGGTCAATTTCCCCGGCTGCAAGGATGCTCGCAAGCTGGTTTGGGAGGGGGACCGCCCCATTGGGGTAATTTGCTTTGGCTGCTATGAGGGGGTTGCTACGGTCTCGGAGATCGTAGTGGCACCCCAGTACCGGGGCCGGGGCTACGGCACTCGGATTTTACAGGAACTGATTGCTCGCATGGAGGAATTTTTGGGAGAAAGGCCAACAAGCTTTACTGCTGTGATTTTCCCGGAAAACCGAGCATCCCAGAGGGCGTTCGAAAAGGCGGGCTTTGCGCTTGACTGCGCCCATGAGGACAGATGGACCATACGAATTTCCGAAACGGAGGGTGCGGAATATGCAGGAACAGCAGGAAAATCAGCCTGAGGTATTGAAGCTGCCCGATGGCGGCGTTTACCAGGGTGAAATGAAAAACGGGCAGAAACACGGCCAGGGCTATCTGCGCTATCCCGATGGAAGCTGGTACCGGGGCGAATTTGCCTATGATGCGCCCTGCGGCCAGGGCGAGTGCCACTATTCTGACGGCCATCATTACAAAGGCGGTTTTGATGGAGGCAGAATGTCGGGCTATGGTGTATATACCTGGCCTGATGGGGCCCGGTATGAGGGTGATTTTGAAAAGGGCTACCCTAGCGGTAAGGGCGTGAAAACCTGGCCGGATGGCATGAAATACGACGGCTGGTGGCGTGACGGAAAATGCAGCGGCAGAGGCGTGTTGTCCTTTGCAGACGGCACCAAAGTGGATTCTCCATTCGTCAATGGTCTGGCCCGGGGACGGGGCAAGATCACCTATGCTGACGGCAGATACTACGAAGGAGACCTTTTGGACGGGCTGAAATGCGGAAAAGGCAAATTTACCTGGCCCGATGGAAGCTTTTATGAAGGGGAGTTTGCCAATGATGTGATGCATGGCATAGGTGTGTATACCTTCCGGGGAAATGTCTATGGTGGAATGCGTTATGAAGGACAGTTTCGCAAGGATCTGAAATGGGGCAAGGGCACCATGCGCTACCCGGATCTTTTGTCCTATACCGGCTCCTGGCGCAAGGATTTTCGGTATGGCTGGGGCAGGCTGACCTGGCCCGATGGCGCGGTGCATAACGGGTTTTTCTTCAAGGGCCCGGCTACCGGACCGGGCATATTCACCGATCCGGATGGGAAAAACCATTTCGGATGGTGGCGGCGCGGCAAACGGGTGCTGTTTGGCAAGCCCATCCACATGGATGCCCACTGGGAGATTACCGGAAAAGGCCAGCGGGATTACATCAACGGCAAGGGCGTAAAGCTCCACTATGAGGGCGAGTTTGTGAACGGATTGCAATGTGGGCAAGGAATCTTGACATCCGATAATGGCTGGCGATATGAGGGTGCCTACAAAGCTGGGCAACTGAACGGCGAAGGGAAGCTGGTTTCCCCTAAGATGACCTATGTGGGTACATTCAAGGATGGAAAGCGCCATGGCTACGGCGTAGCGGAGCACATAAACGGCCAGCGCTATGAAGGCAATTATGAAAACGGTGAACCCAATGGACATGGACGCCTGAGGATGCCCAACGGGGATTGGTATGAAGGCCAGTTCGAGAACGGTTATTTGCAGGGCTTTGTGATTTATGACGGCGTCGACGGTTCTCATTATGAGGGCAACATCGTCGACGATAAACGCAACGGCCAAGGCGTATTGACCCTGCCCGATGGCACTGTACAGTCGGGCTGGTTTGAAAATGACGAATTTGTCGGAGAAAAGAAAGAGGATTGACTCTGTTTCCGCCTGCATAGAATGCAGGTGGAAGATAAGGAGGATGGCATATGATTTCAGAAATGTTTGGCAGCAATGTGTTTCACGCAGCCGAAATGCAGCAGCGTCTGACACCGGAGCAGTTTGCGGAGTTTTCTTCCGGAAAGCTGTCCGCCCAGACTGCCGACGCGGTGGCTGAGGCCATGAAAAACTGGGCGCTGGAGCAGGGGGCTACCCATTACTGCCACTGGTTCCAGCCTTTGACCGGCGCCACGGCGGAAAAGCACGACAGCTTCCTGTTCGGACAGGAAAACGGCAAGGCGCTGCTGCGCTTAACGGGCAAGCAGCTGATCATGGGCGAAAGCGATGCCTCCAGCTTCCCTACAGGCGGTCTGCGAGGTACGGCTTATGCCCGGGGCTATACCGCCTGGGATATGACCTCTCCTGTGTTTATCAAGGAGGAGACTGCCGGCAAGGTGCTTTGCATCCCCACCGTGTTTTTGTCCTATGACGGCACAGCGCTGGACTTGAAAACACCGCTTTTGCGTGCCATGGAAGCCCTGGAAAAGCAGGGCAAACGGCTGACCGGCCTGTTCGGCAAGCCGGAGCGGGTGTTTCCGCTGGTTGGCCCGGAGCAGGAGTATTTTTTGGTGGATCGGGAAGCCTATGCCAAGCGCCGGGATCTGCGCTATTGCGGCAGAACCTTGTTTGGCGCGCCGGCGCCCAAGGGACAGGAACTGGACGATCAGTATTTTGGCGCCATCCCCAAGCGGGCAGGCGGCTTTATGCAAGGCCTGAACAAGCAGCTGTGGAAGCTGGGGGTTATGGCTGCTGCCCAGCATAATGAGGCTGCGCCTGCCCAGCATGAGTTGGCGGTGCGCCATTGCATCGCCAATGTGGCAGTGGATCAAAATCAGTTGGTGATGGAAACCATGAAACGGCTGGCGGGAGAGCATGGTCTGGTGTGCCTGCTGCACGAAAAGCCTTTTGCCGGGGTCAATGGCTCCGGTAAGCATAATAACTGGTCGCTGTGCACCGAAAGCGGGGAAAATCTGTTAAAATCCGGAGATAACGCCCGGTTCTTGCTGGTGCTGAGCTGTGTTTTGCAGGCGGTGGATCGCCATGCGGATCTGCTGCGTCTGTCGGCTGCCAATGTGGGCAACGATGTCCGCTTGGGGGGCCAGGAAGCGCCGATTTGCGTGGTTAGCGTGTATTTGGGTGAGCCGCTGCAGACCATGCTGGAGGGTGCGGACAGCCAGAATAAGCGCACCATGGATGCGGGGCTGTCGGCTGTACCTGCTTTCCGCCATGACCGGGCGGACCGCAATCGTACCGCAGCCATGGCCTTTACCGGTAATAAATTTGAGTTCCGAATGGTCGGGTCGTCCGATTCTGTGGCCATGGCCAACACGGTGATCTTTACTGCCCTGTCGGAAAGCTTCTGTCAGGCGGCAGATGCCCTGGAAGGAGCACAGGATATGGAAGCTGCCTGCCGGGCCTATGCCCACGATCTGTGGGAAAATCACAAGCGGATCGTGTTTAACGGTGACTGCTACAGCGCTGAGTGGGCGCAGGAAGCACAGCGCCGGGGGCTGCCCAACCTGCCCAGCATGGTGGACGCGGTTTCTGCCCTGCTGACGGAGGAAACGGCCTGCCTGTTTGAAAATTTTCATGTCCTGAACCGCCGCGAGTTACAAAGTAGGGCAGAGGTGATGTATGAAACCTATGCCAAGCATATCCGCATCGAGTCCCGGGTCATGCTGCACATGGTGGCCAAGGACTATATGCCGGCGGTGATCCGGTATCTGGGAGTTCTGGACAAAACTGAGCCGGTGCAGCGGAGCCTGTATGAGCGGATAACGGCGCTGCTTGCCCAGGTGGATGAACTGCGCCGCCGGTTGGAGGAACGGACTGCAGATGCGGATGGCAAGCAGGATGCGGTAAGCGTAGCATTTGCGTTCCGGGAGCGTGTGGTTCCTGTGATGGAACGGCTCCGGGGCGCGGTGGACGCGTTGGAAATGCTGGTGGGCCGGGACTACTGGCCGGTGCCCACCTACGGCGATCTGATGTTTGATACTTGATAAAGTAAATTGTTGTTTACCAGATTTAGGTCATTCCGAGCCAGTGCGCACACTGGCGTGGGAATCCCCCGGAATATGGGGAAAATGCTCCGAAATCCTGTGTCTAAAACCTTTGGGGATTGCACCCCAAGGGCACTTCTTCGCACTTCGTGCTCAGGGCGCCACGTCGCCGCCTTTTGGCGGCTCCTCGCAATGACCATCCTATTGTAAACAACAATTTATCTTGGCAAAATGCACAGGGGAAAACGGAAAAGTTTGTTAAAATTTCCGTTTTCGACAGTTGACGCAGGCAGATACTTCATGCTATAATGAGAAGGTGATTTCAGCACCCCTGTGACTGACGGAATCAGTGGAGAACCACGTGGAGCAGGGGAACGCAGTTTTTAGCCGACCGTCTGGGCGCACTTTCCTCAGATGGGGAGAGTGCGCCTATTTTTGTTGAATGGAGGTATATTCAATGAAGAAAGTCGCCATCATCATGGGCTCCGACTCTGATCTGCCGGTAGTCCGCAAAGCCGCCGACACCCTGCAGAGTTTCGGTGTGCCCTACGAAATGCACGTTTATTCTGCCCACCGTACCCCTGTGCAGGCCCGTGACTTTGCTCTGAACGCACGCAATAACGGCTACGGCGTGATCATCGCCGCGGCGGGTATGGCCGCACACCTGGCAGGCGCTCTGGCTGCCAACACTACCCTGCCTGTTATTGGCATTCCTATGAAATCCACCACCTTTTCCAACGGTATTGATGCCCTTTTGTCCACTGTGCAGATGCCCTCCGGTATTCCCGTAGCCACCGTAGCAGTAGATGGAGCCGTCAATGCCGCTTTGCTTTCTATCCAGATTTTGGCGGTTACAGATGCCGAACTGGCTGCCAAGCTGGATGCCAAACGGGAAGCAGACGCCGCTAAGGTGCTGGAAAAGGATGCTGCCCTGCAGTAAATTGCGTTTATGTTTCGCAGGGGCCTATTGAGGCACATCGGCCCCTACGATTATGATTTATCCACATATTTATTCTTTTGAAAGAGGTATTAATTTATGGAAAACCTGAAGCTGCTTTACACCGGTAAGACCAAGAATGTTTATGAGCTGCCCAACGGCAACTGCCTGCTGAAGTTTAAGGACGACTGCACCGGCAAGGACGGTGTGTTTGATCCCGGCGAGAACGCTGTGGGCCTGACCATCGAAGGCGTGGGCGATGTGAATCTGCGGATGTCCATCTATTTCTTCGAGAAGATCAATGCCGCCGGCATCAAGACCCACTATGTGTCCGCGGATCTTGCCAACACCACCATGGAAGTGCTGCCTGCCAAGGTTTTCGGCAAGGGCCTGGAGGTCATCTGCCGCAACCGTGCCGTGGGTTCTTTCATCCGTCGCTACGGCGCGCTGATCGAAAGCGGTGCCAAGCTGCCCAGCTATGTGGAAACCACCCTGAAGGATGACGAGAAGGGTGATCCGCTGATCACCAAGGATGCGTTGGTTGCCATCGGTGTCATGACGGAGGAACAGTACGAGGATCTGAAGGATATGACCCAGCGCATCACCAAGATCGTTGCTGACGATCTGGCGGCTAAGGGCATGGAACTGTATGACATCAAGTTCGAGTTCGGCTACGCCCCTGATGGCAAGGTGATGCTGATCGACGAAGTGGCTTCCGGCAATATGCGCGTGTATAAGGACGGAGAGTATATCGATCCTATGACCCTCAACAAGCTGTTCTTCGCTTAATTTTCTCCGTAGGGGAGGGTCTTGACCCTCCCACAACGTAGCCAAATATGCGCTGCAGGACAAAACGGATAAACAGAGCCCTAAAATTCGGCCTGTTTCGAACCGAAAGGTTTCGGGAGGGTCAAGACCCTCCCCTACGGCAGTGCATACAGCATATTTTTCCAAGGAGGAAAACCAACATGGGCGGTTTCTTTGGCGCCGTTGCCCGGCGTGATGTAACCATGGATGTGTTTTTCGGAGTGGACTACCACTCCCATCTGGGTACACGCCGCGGCGGCATGATCATGCTGGGCGAAAACGGCTTCCAGCGACAAATCCACAACATTGAAAATACCCCTTTCCGCACCAAATTTGAGGGCGATCTACCCAAATTCCACGGCAATGCCGGTATCGGATGTATTTCCGACACGGATCCCCAGCCTCTGCTGGTGCGTTCCCACTTGGGACTCTATGCCATCTCTACCGTGGGCCTCATTACCAACGCCGATGCGCTGGTAGATGAGTATTTTTGCGACCATGGCCATCAGTTTATGGCTATGTCTTCCGGCAAGGTCAATGCCACCGAGCTGACCGCCGCGCTCATAAATCAGCGCGATGACCTGGTTAGCGGCATTCTTCACGCCCAGGAGATGATCGAAGGCTCGATCACCATCATCATCCTCACAGAGCATGGTGAAATTGTAGCTGCCCGTGATAAGCTGGGCCGCCTGCCGGTGCTGGTGGGCCGCAATTTGGAGGGCTGCTGCGTTTCCTTTGAGTCCTTTGCCTACCACAAGCTGGGCTACCAGGATGCCTACGAGCTGGGTCCCCAGGAGATCGTAAAGGTTACCGCGGATGGCATCGAAGTGCTCCACGAGGCTGGCGACAAGATGAAGATCTGCGGCTTCCTGTGGACCTATTACGGCTACCCCAATTCCAATTATGAGGGCAAAAATGTAGAGGTCATGCGCTACCGCAACGGTCAGATCATGGCCCGTGATGAGATGGCTGACGGCACCCACCCGGAGGTGGACTATGTGGCAGGCGTACCGGATTCCGGTATCCCCCATGCCATCGGCTATTCCAATCAGTCTTACGCACCTTTTGCCCGTCCCTATGTGAAATACACCCCCACCTGGAGCCGTTCCTTCACCCCCAGTGACCAGCGCATCCGTAGCCAAGTGGCGGAAAAGAAGCAGATCCCTGTGCCGGAGCTGATCCAGGATAAGAAACTGCTGCTGGTGGACGATTCCATCGTCCGTGGTACCCAGCTGCAGGCCACCGTCGATTTCCTCTATGAAAGCGGTGCCAAGGAAGTGCATATGCGCTCTGCCTGCCCGCCCATTATGTATAGCTGCAAATACCTCAATTTCTCCCGTGGTAATTCCGATATGGACCTGCTGGCACGGCGCGTCATCCAGGAGCTGGAAGGCGACGAGGGCCAAAAGCATATCGAAGAATATGCCGACAGTAAGACAGAGCGGGGCCAATGTATGCTGAAGGCCATCTGTGAAAAGTTTGGCTTTGACTCCCTGGGCTATCAGAGCCTGGAGGGCGTGCTGGAAGCCATCGGCATCGATAAAGAAAAAATCTGCACCTATTGCTGGAACGGTAAGGAATAAAAATATGAGGTCATCGCGAACCAGTCCGCAGACTGGTGTGGTGATCCCCTTGATTGCAGGGGATTGCCACGTCGCTGCGCTCCTCGCAATGACCCAAAGAGAAGGAGCTTGTATTATGGATCATAAAAATTCCCATTCTGCCTCTTATGCTGCTGCCGGTGTCGACATTGTGGCTGGCTACCAGGCGGTTGAACTGATGAAAAAGCACGTTGCCCGTACCCGCAATGCAGGCTGCCTGGATGATGTGGGCGGTTTTGGCGGTTGTTTTGGACTGCCCATTGCCGGTATGGAGGAGCCGGTGCTGGTCTCCGGTACCGACGGCTGCGGTACCAAGGTCAAGCTGGCCATTCTGATGGACAAGCACGACACCATCGGTATCGATGCGGTGGCCATGTGCGTTAATGATATTATCTGCGTGGGCGCAAAGCCTCTGTTCTTCCTGGATTATATCGCCTGCGGCAAGAACGTGCCTGAAAAGATCGCGGCCATCGTCGGCGGCGTGGCAGAAGGCTGTGTCCAGTCCGGCGCTGCCCTGATCGGTGGTGAAACTGCCGAGCATCCCGGCCTGATGCCCGTGGAGGACTATGACCTGGCCGGCTTTGCCGTAGGCATCGTGGACAAGAAGAAGATCCTGGATAAGAACAGAATGGCGGAAGGCGATGTGGTCATCGCTCTGGCCTCCACCGGTATCCATTCCAATGGCTTCAGCCTGTGCCGCAAGGTTTTCAATATCGATAATAACCCCGCGTCCCTGTACGAGCCCAATGAGAAGCTGGGCGGCAAGTCCATTGCCGAAACCCTGCTGACCCCCACCAAGATCTATGTGAAGTCTGTACTGGCTCTGCTGGAGCAGGTGGATGTGAAGGGCATTTCCCACATCACCGGCGGGGGTTTCTATGAAAATATCCCCCGTTCCATTCCCGATGGCCTCTGCGCCCGCATCGCACTTTCCGATGTGAAGGTGCTGCCCATCTTTGATCTGATCGCCGAAAGCGGCAATATTCCTCAGCGCGATATGTTCAATACCTACAATATGGGTGTCGGCATGACCATTGTTGTGCCTGCTGCTGAGGTGGAGACTGCTCTGGAGATTCTGCGCACCCATGGCGAAACTGCCTATGTGCTGGGCCGCATTGAAAAGGGCGAGGAAAAGGTGATTTTGGAATGAAAAAGCGGATCGCGGTTTTGGTCTCCGGCGGCGGTACCAATTTGCAGGCTCTGCTGGACGCGGAAGCTGCCGGGAAAATCCCCCACGGCGAAATCGCCCTGGTAGTATCCAACAAAGAGGGCGTGTATGCCCTGGAGCGAGCCCGGCAGGCAGGTGTCCCTGCCGCGGTGATCACCAAAAAGGAGTGCGGCTCCCAGGAAGCTTTTGAGGATATGCTGCAGGCGGTTTTGGAACGAAATGGCACCGATGTGATCATTTTGGCCGGTTTTCTGGCGATTTTGTCGGAGAAATTCACCGCCAAGTGGCCCAAGCGGATCCTCAATGTCCATCCCAGTTTGATCCCCAGCTTCTGCGGTGCGGGCTTTTACGGACTGAAAGTCCACGAAGCGGCTCTTTCCTACGGCGTGAAGGTCACCGGCGCGACCGTACATTTCGTCAATGAAATTCCCGACGGTGGCGAAATTATTGCGCAAAAGGCCGTCTATATTGAAGATGGCGATACTCCCGAAATTCTGCAGCGCCGTGTTATGGAGCAGGCGGAATGGATCTTGCTTCCCCAGGCCGCAGAGAAAGTCTGCGCAGCGCTCTAATGCGCTAAATTGTTGTTTACACCATTAGCGGCGAAGCCGCCTTGCCTCCCTCTCTGAGGGAGGTGGCAGCCCGAAAGGGCTGACGGAGGGAGTGTCGTATAAATATTAGGACACTCCCCCAGTCAAAAATCGGTTCCGAAGAGCCGATTTTTGACAGCCCCCTCACAGAGGGGGCCGAGGTTGCGGTGCATATTTTGTATACGTAAACAACAATTTATCTGACCATATACAACTGCTATTTATTTTGGAGGAACATCCCCATGAATGTCTATGAAATCGGCAATCTGGCCGAAAAACTGGCGAATAACACCTATCCCGGCCGTGGTATCGTGCTGGGTGTCAGTCCCGACGGCAAGACCGCGGTAAGTGCCTACTTCATCATGGGCCGCAGCGTCAACAGCCGTAACCGTGTCTTCATCCAGGAGCCCGATGGCATCCGCACCCAGGCCCATGATCCCGCCCTCATGAAAGACCCCCACCTGATCATCTATCATCCCGTCCGGGAAATTGGCAACGGCCTCATCGTCACCAACGGCGACCAGACCGACACCATTTGGAACTTCCTGTCCCGTGGTGAAAGCTGGGAAGCCGCTCTGCGCACCCGGATGTTCGAGGACGACCGCCCCAACTGGACGCCCCGCATCAGCGGCATCCAGGCCGGTGACGGCAGCTACAAAATGTCCATTCTGAAGGCCGCTGACCCGGAGGGCAAGGCCTGCGCCCGCTATTTCTGGGAGTATCCCGGTGAAGCCGGCCTGGGTCATTTCCTCCACACCTATGTCTGCGACGGCAACCCCGTGATTCCCACCTTCCAGGGTGAGCCTGAGCGAGTGGCCATCGAAGGCAATATCGATGAATTCACCGATCTGCTGTGGCAGAACCTGAACGAAAACAATAAGATCTCCCTGTTCGTCCGCTTCACCGACCTGGAAACCGGTACCTACGAGCAGAGAATTATCAATAAGCATCAGTAAAACGGTCATTGCGAACCAGTCCGCAGACTGGTGTGGCAATCCCCAAAGGATTTAGGCCAGCCCCCCCCTAACCGGGGGATTCCCACGCCAGTGTGAGCACTGGCTCGGAATGACACAATACTGTGGGCGTAATACAAATGGAGGTTATTCCCATGAATTCCTTTGAACTGAAATATGGCTGCAACCCCAATCAAAAGCCGGCCAAGCTCTATATGCACGATGGCAGCGACTTGCCCATTACCATCCTCAATGGCCGTCCCGGTTACATCAACTTTATGGATGCCCTGAATTCCTGGCAGCTGGTCAAAGAACTGAAGGAAGCCACCGGCATGGCTTGTGCTACTTCCTTTAAGCACGTTTCTCCCACCTCCGCCGCTGTTGGCAAGCCCCTGCCCCTGGAGCTGAAGAAGGCCTGCTTTGTGGAGGATCTGGAGGGCCTGGACGAGAATCCTCTGGCTTGCGCCTATGTCCGTGCCCGTGGCACCGACCGGCTCTGCTCCTTCGGCGACTGGGTAGCACTGAGCGATGTTTGTGACGAAATGACCGCAAAACTGATCGCGCCCGAGGTTTCCGACGGTGTTATCGCCCCCGGCTATACCGAGGAAGCCCTGGCGATCTTGAAGAATAAGCGCAAGGGCAGCTATAATGTGGTGGCCATCGACCCCAATTATGTTCCTGCCGAGCAGGAAGTGAAGCAGATCTTCGGCATCACCTTCCAGCAGGGCCGCAACAATTTCAAAATTGGTGAGCACCTGCTGCAGAATATCGTCACCGCCAACAAGGAACTGCCGGAAGAAGCCAAGATCGACCTGATCGTGTCTCTCATCACCCTCAAGTACACCCAGTCCAATTCCGTCTGCTTCGCTTACGACGGCCAGGCTATCGGCGTGGGCGCCGGTCAGCAGAGCAGAGTCCACTGCGTCCGTCTTGCCGGCGGCAAGGCCGATACCTGGTTCCTGCGGCAGCACCCCAAAACCTTGAATCTGCCCTTCCGTCCCGACCTGGGCCGTCCCGGCCGTGACAACGTCATCGACGGCTATATCAACGGCAACGAGGAAGACGTCTGTGCCGAGGGAATTTGGCAGAATTATTTTACCGAACGCCCCGAACCACTGACTGCACAGGAAAAGCGCGCCTGGCTGGATAGCCGGGATGCGGTGTCCCTGGGCTCTGATGCATTCTTCCCCTTCGCTGACTCCGTTAAGCGTGGCGTGGCCTCCGGTGTCAAGTACATCGCCGAGCCCGGCGGCTCCATCCGTGACGATCTGGTCATCCAGGAATGCGATAAAAACGGCATCGTTATGGCCTTCACCGGCATGCGCCTGTTCCACCATTAACACAATTAGGAATAAGAAATGAGGAATTAGGAATTCCCCACAACCCCTAACTCCTAACTCCTAATTCCTAATTTGCGGGAGGTTTTTATGAAATTATTAGTCGTAGGTGGTGGCGGCAGAGAACACGCCATCATCAGAAGCCTGAAAAAGAATCCGGAAGTGGAAACCATTTACGCGACTCCCGGCAACGGCGGCATTGCCGCTGACGCCATCTGCGTGCCCATCGGTGCTACCGATATTGAAAATATCGTGCATTTCGCCGTGGAAAACCAAATTGACTATGCCGTGGTTGCCCCGGATGACCCCCTGGTCTTAGGCTGCGTGGACGCCCTGGAAGAAAAGGGCATCCCTTGCTTTGGCCCCCGTCGTAACGCCGCCATCATCGAAGGCAGCAAGGCATTTTCCAAGAATCTGATGAAAAAGTACGGCATTCCCACCGCAGCCTATGAGATTTTCTCCGATCTGGATGCGGCGCTGGAATATCTCAAGACTGCTCCCATCCCCACAGTCGTCAAGGCCGACGGTCTGGCCCTGGGCAAGGGCGTGATCATTGCCCAGACCCGGGAAGAGGCCCAGCAGGCTGTCACCGATATGATGGCCAATGCCAAGTTCGGCAAAAGTGGCTCTACCGTGGTCATTGAGGAATTCCTCACCGGCCCGGAAGTCAGCGTGTTGGCCTTCACCGACGGCCGCACCGTCCGCCCCATGGTGTCTTCCATGGATCACAAGCGGGCTGGGGATCACGATACCGGCCTCAACACCGGCGGCATGGGCACCATCGCCCCCAACCCCTACTACACCCCCGAAATTGCCAAGCAGTGCATGGAGGAGATTTTCCGTCCCACAGTGCGTGCCATGCGCAAGGAGGGCCGCACCTTCCAGGGTTGCCTGTATTTTGGCCTGATGCTGACCCCGGGTGGCCCCAAGGTCATCGAGTACAACTGCCGGTTCGGCGATCCCGAGACCCAGGTGGTGCTGCCGCTGCTGAAAAGCGATCTGCTTACCGTTATGATGGCCTGTACCAACGGCACCCTGGCGAAAACCCCCGTCCGCTTCTCCAAGAAGCACGCCTGCTGCGTCATCAAGGCATCGAAGGGCTATCCCGAAAGCTACAAGAAGGGCTATCGTCTGACCATGTCCGACCGGGCTGCAAAGGCAACCTTCGTGGCAGGAGCAAAACTGGTGGACGGCAAGCTCATCACCTCCGGTGGTCGTGTCACCGGTACCACCGCTGTCCGTGGCAGCCTGGAGGAGGCCATTGCCGCTGCCTACCGCCTGTCTGGTGGCGTCAAGTTTGCCAATGCCTTCAGCCGCAGCGATATTGGTCAGCGGGCTTTGCAGGCAAAGAAGTAAACAATATGTCATTCCGAGCCAGTCCGCAGACTGGCGTGGGAATCCCCCGGATCGAAGGGGATTGCCACGTCGCATCTTCGCCCTCCTCGCAATGACAGAAGAATGAAAAGCATTACGATACAACTAGGAGGACAACCCCATGGTTTACCGTGTATATGTAGAAAAGAAAGAGGGTCTGCGCCACGAGGCGACCGGCCTTTTAGGAGAGCTGCGCAGTCTGTTGGGGCTGACAGTGCTGGAAAATCTGCGTGTGCTGAACCGCTACGATGTGGAACTGGCTGACGATGCGCTGTTTCACCGTGCGGTGCGTACCGTTTTCTCCGAGCCCCAGGTGGATAATACCTTCGACATTCTGCCCGATGGGCTGGCCTTTGCTGTGGAGCCTCTGCCCGGTCAGTACGACCAGCGGGCTGACTCTGCCAGCCAGTGCATCCAGCTGATGACCAAGGGCGACCGCCCTGCCGTTCGTACTGCCAAGGTCTACCTGCTGGAGGGCGATCTGACTGACACCGATGTGGCGGCTGTTAAAAAGTTCCTGATCAACCCTGTAGAATGCAGGGAAGCTTCTCTGGAGAAGCTGGATACTTTGGTTGCTGAGTATGCTGTGCCCCAGTCTGTTCCCACCGTGGAGGGCTTCACCGCCATGGACGAACAGGCGCTGAAGGCCCTGCTGGACGAAAAGGGTCTTGCCATGGATTTGGATGACCTGAAGTTCCTGCAGAACTATTTCCGTGACGAGGAGGGCCGTGACCCCACTATCACGGAAATCCGTGTGGTTGACACCTACTGGTCCGACCATTGCCGCCATACCACCTTCTCCACCCACATCGATGATGTGAAGATCGATGACCCCGCCGTCCAGGCCGCTTACCAGCGGTACCTGGATGCCCGTGTTGAGGTCTACGGGGAAGAAAAGGCGGCAAAGCGGCCCCAGACCCTGATGGATATCGCCACCATCGGCGCAAAAGTGCTGAAGAAGCGTGGCGAGCTCCCGGAACTGGATGAGAGCGAGGAGATCAACGCCTGCTCCATCCATGTTCCTGCCAACATTGACGGCAAAACGGAAGACTGGCTGCTGATGTTCAAAAATGAGACTCACAACCATCCTACGGAGATCGAGCCCTTCGGCGGCGCAGCCACCTGCATCGGCGGTTGTATCCGTGACCCTCTTTCCGGTCGTGCCTATGTGCACCAGGCCATGCGCGTCACCGGTGCCGGTGACCCCCGCACCCCTCTGGACAAGACTCTGCCCGGCAAGCTGCCCCAGCGCAAGATTTGCCAGACCGCCGCTGCCGGCTATTCTTCCTATGGCAATCAGATCGGCCTGGCCACCGGCCATGTTGCTGAGCTGTATCATCCCGGTTATGTGGCCAAACGCCTGGAATGCGGCGCGGTTGTGGCCGCTGCCCCCGCGGAAAATGTTCGTCGGGAACGCCCCGCGCCCGGCGATGTGGTTGTTTTGCTGGGTGGCCGCACCGGTCGTGACGGTATCGGCGGTGCCACCGGCTCCTCTAAGAGTCATAATGCCAAATCCCTGGCTACCATGGCCTCCGAGGTACAGAAGGGCAACGCCCCGGAAGAGCGCAAGATCCAGCGCCTGTTCCGGGACGGCAATGTGACCCGCCTCATTAAGCGTTGCAATGACTTTGGTGCCGGCGGTGTATCCGTTGCCATTGGCGAACTGGCTGACGGCCTGCGCATCGATTTGGATGCGGTTCGCAAGAAGTACGAGGGTCTGGATGGCACGGAGCTGGCCATCTCCGAGTCTCAGGAGCGTATGGCTGTGGTTGTGGAGGCCAAGGATGCCGACGCCTTTATTGCTGCCGCTGAAAAGGAAAACCTGGAAGCCTACCGTGTGGCGGTGGTCACCGAGGAGCCTCGCATGGTCATGACCTGGAAGGGGCAGGAAATTGCCAACCTGAGTCGCGCCTTCCTGGATACCAACGGTGCCGTCAAGCACACCAGCGTGTATGTGGGTGCCAAGGATCTGTCCTCCCTGAGCCGCCCCCTGTATCAGAATATGGCCGAAATGGCCGCTGACCTGAAGACCGCCAGCCGCAGAGGCCTTGTGGAGCGCTTTGACTCCACCATCGGCTGCGGAAGCCTTTTGATGCCCTATGGCGGCAAGCGCCAGGCAACTCCCGCCCAGGCTATGGCAGCGTTGCTTCCCGTCCTGCCCGGCAAGGAGACCACCACCGGCAGTGTGTTCAGCTGGGGCTGCGATCCCGACCATATGAGCCTGGATCCCTATACCGGCGCCCATGCCGCGATCTATAATTCTGTTGCCAAGCTGGTGGCCGCCGGTGCGGACTACCGCAAGGCTTATCTGACACTGCAGGAGTTCTTCGAGAAGCTGCGCAATGAGCCTGAGCGTTGGGGCAAGCCCTTTGCCGCGTTACTGGGCGCGCTGGATGCCCAGCTGGAGCTGGGCGCTGCCGCCATCGGCGGTAAGGACTCCATGAGTGGCACCTTCCAGAATCTGGATGTGCCCCCCACTCTCATTTCCTTTGCCATCGCCCCCATCGAAAGCCATATGGTGCTGAGCCCTGAATTCAAGGAAGCCGGTCATCCTGTGTATGTCTTCGGCCCCACTGACGAAACTGCCGAGAGTCTGAAAGCTTCCTGGGATCGCTTCCATGCGCTCCACAAGGCTGGTAAGGTCAAGGCTGCCTGGGCTGTGGAAAACGGCATCGGCGAAGCCATCATGAAGATGTCCTTCGGCAACAACATCGGCTTCAAGGCCTGCACTGACCTAGGCGAGAACAGCCACCTGCCCCTGTGGGGCTTCCTGGTGGCCGAACTGACCGAGGAATACGAGGCCCCCGGCGTGTTCAAGCTGGGCGAAACCCGGAAGACTCCTGTCATTGAGCTGGACGGCGAAGCCTGGAGCGTGGATATGCTGGAAGAAAAGAACAGCCAGGTGCTGGAGAATGTCTATCCCACCGCGGCTCCTGCTGTCAGCGAGCTGCCAGTGCTGAATGCAGAAAAGAAGCCTATGGCAAAGCCTGCCATTGCCGTGGCGAAACCGAAGGTACTGATCCCCGTGTTCCCCGGCACCAATTGCGAGTTCGACTCCGCCCGCGCAGCCATCCGTGCCGGTCTGGATGCCGAGATCATGGTCATCAATAACCAGTCCGCCCAGGGCGTTGCGGATTCCGCTGCCCGTTTTGCCGAGGCTGCAAGAAACAGCCAGATCATCTTCGTGCCCGGCGGCTTCTCCGGCGGTGACGAGCCCGATGGCTCCGGTAAGTTTATTACTGCCTTCTTCCGCAATCCCGAGGTGAAGGACGCCACCATGGAACTGCTGAAGAACCGTGACGGCCTGATGCTGGGTATCTGCAACGGTTTCCAGGCGCTGATTAAGCTGGGTCTGGTGCCCTACGGCGAGATCATCGACACCGATGAAACCTGCCCCACCCTGAGCTACAATGTGATCGGCCGCCATCAGAGCCGTATCGTCCGTACCCGTGTGGCATCCTGTAATTCTCCCTGGCTTAGCCGCATGAACGTGGGTGATGTGGTCAATGTGCCCATTTCCCACGGCGAGGGCCGGTTCCTCTGCTCTGAGGAGCTGCTGAAGAAGCTGGCCGCAGGTGGCCAGATCGCTACCCAGTATGTGGATCTGGCGGGCAACCCCACCATGGATGTGGACTTCAACCCCAACGGCTCCGTCTGGGCAATCGAGGGCATCACCTCTCCCGATGGCCGTGTCTTCGGCAAGATGGGCCACGCTGAGCGCATCGGCAAGACCCTTTACCAGAATGTCCCCGGTGATTACGATCTGCACCTGTTCGAAGCCGCTAAGGATTATTTCTCTCTGTAATACATAAAAAGGACGCCGCAAGGCGTCCTTTTTCGGCCTGCCGAAAGCGCCTAAATGGGATTTATCGTGCTGTTTCGATAACGCATTGTAGGGTGCTGGCTGTATCCCATTGCACACAAAATCCTCTGGATTTTGTGTCATCCTGAGCGAACGAAGTGAGTCGAAGGATCCGTTTTCTCACCTTTCGACGAAGAGAACGGATTCTTCAACTCCGCTGCGCTCCGCTCAGAATGACATAAGAACCCAGCGACAAACGAAACTTTGAAAGTCCTTTTGTCGAAAAAGGGCGAAGGGTTTTTCGTTTTTCCTCTTTACAAAACCGGAAAAGCTTGCTATAATAACTTAGTTAACAGCAATGCACCGGTGGCTCAATGGATAGAGCATCGGATTCCGGTTCCGAGGGTTGGGGGTTCGAGTCCCTTCCGGTGTACCATGTAAAAAACCTCTTTTGTCTACCTGACAAAAGAGGTTTTTTACAATGATATCCGTTCCTATCGGAACGGGTGATATATCTTCGATATGATATCCACCTTCGGTGGATGATATATGCCTTCGGCATATGGCGGAACGGATATTATATCATACTTGCGTAGCAAGTATATCATACGGCTTTGCCGTATATCATATCGTGCAAGCGATATATCATTGAAAATCATAACAAATTATGAT
>JAZRBW010000056.1:0-4315 GCA_045635305.1 Faecousia sp.
AATTCCTAACTTCTAATTTCTAATTCGATAAAAAACAATTTATCTTACTATCCAAACAAGATACAGGCGGTATAAGTAATGGTTTTTTCGCCGTGGTAATATTGGCATCCATTGTCCCGGCAGACCTGGGTGACGAACAGACCGTAGCCTTCCATGGAAGAGCAGGCTCTTTCCGGGAATCGGCAGGGTTCTGGGTAAGCGCATTTGCTGCAGATGCGGCAGCCGCCGCTGCCCAGGCACAGGGCGTTGGGGTAGTGTTGGCGCAGCAGCTGGGAAAGGGCATGGAACTGGGCCAAATGCCGCCGCTCCGTTTCCCGGTAGGCCTTGGTGTCAATGGTCTTTTGCATCTGCCCAACGGTCTGCAGCAGAATGCCGTGGCGGTAGCTGCTCATTTGCGTAGCACATTCCGATAGCGTGCCGCAATGGGGCGGGCAGGTCCAATTCTTGCCGTAGGCACCGCATTTGTCGGCGCTGCACATATTTCGCACATCCTGCCGGGGCTGCAAGGTGGAGATGTCCAGCGGCGCGGCTACAGTGAAGCCAAGGGACAGGGCTTTGCGGCACCAGTAGTTGACGGAGCTGTCAAAACGCATATTTTCAGCAAAGCAGCGCTGGAAGCCAGGGATGGATGCCAGCTCCAGAAATTCAGTTTTGGATAACAGGGCATCGGTTTCGGCGAAGTACCGGGCACTGACGGCGAATTGCATAGCGCCGCTGCCGGCGGCGTTGCCGACCGCCTGAATTTTTGCTTCCAGTTCGGCGGGCAACAGACCGATGCGGCAGGCAGAAGCTGGGTTCATATAGGTGCCGAAGGCGCCAGCCAGGGATACCTGCTGAATAGCATCCAGCGAAACACCCAGATGGTCGGCCATCAGCCGGATGCCGGCGGATATGGCGCCTTTCGCCAGTTGCACCTGGCGGATGTCGTCTTGTGTGAGGTAAATCCGGTCTGTTATGTGCACAAGGCGGTCTTCTGTTAAGATTTTGCCACGCTGATTGAGTAAGCCTTGCTCCAGGGCGACGGCTACCGCGTCGATGAGTCCGGATCCGCAGATGCCGAGGGCTTTCACATCGTCGATGACGCTGTACCGGATTTTGCCGTTTTCCAGCCAAACATGGTCGATGGCGCCGGATTGCCCACGCATACCGAATTGGATATTGGCGCCCTCCAGGGCGGGGCCGGCGGCGGTGGAGCAGGCCACCATGCGGTGGCGGTTGCCCAGCACCATTTCCCCATTGGTGCCGATGTCTACCAAAAGGGTCAGTTCGTCCTGCCGGTGCAGATTGGTGGCGAAAATACCTGCCAGGGTATCCGCACCCACGAAGCCGGAAATGTTGGGAGCAATTAACAGCAAGGCCTTTGTAAAGGCGGGCAGGTAAGTAGCTGCAGGCTCGGTTTTGGCTTTTGTAAGCACGGGCGCAAAGGGGATCATGGAAAGATTTTCCGGGGAGATGCCTAAGAACAACTGCTGCATGGCAGGATTGCCAACCATGCTGATGACGCCGATTGCTTCGGGTGCGATGTCTGCTTTTTCGCAGAGGGAGTGGGCGAGCGTATCCACGCAGCTGCGGATGGCAGAGATCAAGGCGGCCAAATTGCCTTTCAGAGCGTGCTGAATACGGGAAATGACATCCGCACCGAAGGCGGTCTGTGGGTTTTGCACACTTTCGCAGGCTAAGGTTTGTCCGGTTTTGCTGTCCAGCAGATAACCGACCACCGTGGTGGTGCCGATGTCGAAGGCCAGCAGATACCCGGGGCGCAGGGGTTCGATGGGAGTTTGCGGGTGGCTGGTGGCGGTCAGAGTTTTCTGAGTGCCGGCTTGGGGGAGGGTGACAGTCATATCTGCATTTACGGCGGTTTGGCAGGCAAGCACCTCCTGCCCATTCAGCAGTACCTTGCATTTGCCGCAGCTGCCGTTACCGCCACAGGGAGCATCCGGAGCATGACCGGCACTGCGCAGAACTTGCAGCAGATTGCTGCCGGGCGCAGCCTCGATATTCTGTTGTTGGGGCAGAACAGTAATGCGGTACATCAGCGCACCTCCCGGATGTGTTTTTTTCCATTTTACCAGTTTCTGACGGTAAATTCAATAAAGAAAACGCGGCAAGTGTTTTTGATCGGGATAAGAGGTAAATTGGGATTTATCGTACACCTTTCGGTGTGCTGTAGGGAACGCTGAGGACAGCGTTCCCTACGAAGTATACAAAACAAAACGATAAACGAAAATTGGAAGGCTGGTGGCACAACAAGAAAACTCCGGAACGCATGGTTCCGGAGTTTTGTACATATTAGCCCAGCTTGGCGCCGGCGGGGATGGCGTCATCGATCATCAGCAGGTTCAGCTTCTCTTCGCCATTGTCGGTGTGGACAGCAGAGATCAGCATACCGCAGGACTCGCGGCCCATCATCTTACGGGGAGGCAGATTGGTGATGGCAACCAGAGTTTTGCCGATCAGCTCCTCGGGCTTGTAGAACTTGGCGATGCCGGAGAGGATCTGGCGGGGGGTGCCGGTGCCGTCGTCCAGAGTAAACTGCAGCAGCTTGTCGGATTTCTTGACATTCTGGCAGTCCAGAACCTTAACGGCACGGAAATCGGACTTGCAGAAGGTGTCGAAATCCACCTTCTCGTCGGTATAGGGTTCGATTTCGATGGGGGACTTGGGCTTAGACAGCTCTTCCAATTCTTTCAGCTCCTTTTCCATGTCGATACGGGGGAACAGGGGAGCACCCACAGTGGTGTTCCAGCTGCACTGGTTGCACAGGCAGAAGTGCAGACCGTCCAGCACACGGCCCTCGGCAGGCACATTCAGCAAATCCAGGATGGCCTTGGAGGAATCGGGCATGAAGGGGGTAATGAGGACAGCGGCCACACGGGTGGCCTCGCACAGGTTCTTCATGACCTGCAGCAGACGGGGCTTAGTGTCCTCGCTCTTGGCCAGGATCCAGGGGGTGGTCTCGTCGATATACTTGTTGGCACGATCCAGCAGGCGGAAGACTTCGCTGAGGGCATTGGAGAACTGGAAGCCATCCATGTGCTTTTCGTAGTTTGCCACCACTTCGTCAGAAAGCTGCTTCAGCGCGTTATCCAGCTCTGCCAGCTCACCGCCAGCGGTGAGGGCGCTGCCAAAGTACTTCTGGTTCATGGCGGTGGTGCGGGAAACCAGGTTACCCAGGGTGTTGGCCAGGTCGATATTGATGGTGTTGATCAGCAGCTCATTGGTGAAGTTGCCGTCGGAGCCGAAGGGGAAGGTGCGCAGCAGGAAGAAGCGCAGGGCATCCACACCGAAGCGCTGGGCCAGAATATAGGGATCCACCACGTTACCGCGGGACTTAGACATCTTTTCACCGTTGAAGTTCAGCCAGCCGTGGCCGTAGACCTTCTTGGGCAGGGGCAGATCCAGACTCATCAGCATGGCGGGCCAGATGATGGAATGGAAACGGACGATCTCCTTGCCAACAAAATGGACATCGGCGGGCCAGAAATCCTCCAGGCCGGTTTTGGCATCGTTCTGGAAACCGAGGGCGGTCATGTAGTTGAACAGGGCATCGATCCATACATAAACCACGTGGCCGGGGTCAAAGTCCACGGGCACGCCCCAGGTGAAGCTGGTACGGGAAACGCACAGGTCGTTCAGGCCGGGCTTGATGAAGTTGTTGACCATTTCGTTGACGCGGCTGCGAGGCTGCAGGAAATCGGTGTTTTCCAGCAGGTCGCGGACCCGGTCGGCGTACTTGGAAAGACGGAAGAAATAGGCTTCTTCCTTGGCGTCCTGGACTTCACGGCCGCAGTCGGGGCACTTGCCGTCGACGAGCTGGCTGTCGGTCCAGAAGGACTCGCAGGGCTTGCAGTATTTGCCGGCGTATTCACCCTTGTAGATGTCGCCCTTGTCATACATCATCTTGAAGATCTTCTGGATGGCGGAGACATGGTAGTCATCTGTGGTGCGGATGAAGCGGTCGTGGGAGATGTTCATCAGCTTCCACAGATCCAGAACGCCCTTTTCACCCAGAACGATGTTATCAACAAACTGCTGGGGGGTAACACCGGCTTCCTTGGCCTTATCCTCGATCTTCTGGCCATGCTCATCGGTGCCGGTGAGGAAGCACACATTGTAGCCCTGGAGCCGCTTATAGCGGGCCATGGTATCGGTGGCTACGGTGCAGTAGGCGTGGCCGATGTGCAGGTTGGAAGAGGGATAGTAGATGGGGGTGGTAATAAAATAACTACCTTTGCATGCATTGCACATATTGTTTTCCTCCTAAAAATGACTAAGCCCCCGGGAATAACCCAAGGGCGTAAAATTACGCGGTACC
>JAZRBW010000057.1:0-3994 GCA_045635305.1 Faecousia sp.
TAGGTCATTCCGAGCCAGTGCGCACACTGGCGTGGGAATCCCCTGGTTAGACGGAAAATGTGACGAAATGCACCTAAAATACTTAGGGGATTGCCACGTCGCCGCCTTTTGGCGGCTCCTCGCAATGACCGAATATCTTAGCGTAAACAACCATTTACCTTAGCATATTCCCCAAGGTGGCGCATAGGATTGTCCCATGGGGGGATGCAAATGCGGAAACGGGATCTATACATACTGGCCTGCGTGACGATCATGGCTATAGGCCTGGGGATCGGGGTATTTTTGTCAGAAACGGTGGAAACGGGGGCTTGGGGACTCAGCTTTCGTACCGAGGGGCAACCACCGGTTGGCCCAGCAAATTCGGCGGTGCTGAGCCGCTACGGTGCGGCTTATTTGGGGGATACTTCCCAGCCGGTGATCTATCTGACCTTTGATGCTGGCTATGAAAACGGCTGCACTGCCCAAATTCTGGATGTTCTGAAAAAGCACCAGGTCAGCGCCGCTTTTTTCCTGGTGGGCAATTACATTCAGCAGAATCCAGATCTGGTGCGGCGGATGGTGGCGGAGGGGCACATCGTGGGCAATCACACCATGCATCACCCGGATATGAGCAAAATTTCCGACAAGGCTGCATTTCAAAAGGAACTGCAGGATTTGGAAACGCTGTATTTGGACATTACGGGGCAGCCGATGGCCAAATATTATCGACCGCCCCAGGGTATTTACAGCGAGGAAAATCTGAAAATGGCCCAGGAAATGGGCTACAAGACTGTATTTTGGAGTCTTGCTTATGTGGACTGGAACAACGATGCGCAGCCTACAGCAGAGTATGCCATGAGCAAACTGATACCCCGTACCCATAACGGTGCGGTGGTGCTGTTACACTCTACTTCCAAAACCAATGCGGCAATTCTTGACGAACTGCTGACCCGCTGGGAAGAAATGGGCTACCGCTTCGCCACACTGGAGGAACTGTTTGCTTAGATAAATTGTTGTTTACCAGATTTAGGTCATTCCGAGCCAGTGCGCACACTGGCGTGGGAATCCCCCAGTTAGACGGATAATGTGACGAAAAGTACCTAAAATACTTAGGGGATTGCCACACCAGTGACCGAATCAAGGTATGATTGCCACTGGCAATCATAAATATTTTTAATTCGCTGCGCGGGCACCACGGTCACTGGTTCGCAATGACCGAGTATCGTAGCGTAAACAACAATTTAGTTTACCAAAGAAGAACCAGCCCACGGAGATGCTCCATGGGCTGGAATAGGTTTACATAAAATTACTTATTACGCAGGAAAGTAATGATTGGATGAACGATAAGCAGAAGCGTTATGAGTATGGTTGCGAATATGCTAAGGGCAATATTACCAATAGGTATCAGACTAAAAGTACTTCCTAAGGCTAATACAATCCAGGGAGAGAATACAGGCATCAGAGCAACAAACAGGCAAATGATACCTCTTAAAAAATGGTGGAAGAAGGAATTTCTAGCAAGGGGATCATACGCTAAGTAAATTTCAGGCATCTCTCCATAGTAATATTCGTCATCCATTTCACGGTCATCTTGTCTATCACGAGAACGTAGTAAGTGGATAAGAAGAGAATTTCGTCGTTTATTATAGGCTTTCCAATTGTCTTCCTGTTCGTCATTTGCTACGCTAGCGGCAAGTTCAGAATCTTTTTTTTCTCTCTCTGCTCTAATATAGTCATCCCATATCAGCTGTGCAGTCTGCTCCAATTGCTTATATTCTTCACTGCTGGAATCCAGTTTTTCCATCTGCTTCTTTATTTTGGTATGTTTTCGAAGCAGACCTTCCGGTGTGGAAGGATAATTGGGGTGTAGAAACTTTAAAAATGGAAGCCAGCCAAAATGATGGTAGGCATATTTTTTAAGCAGAATGGGCGATAAATACCTTACAAACCAATAGCTGATGATACCCATAATGCCGGAACTAACAAAAAACCAAAGAAGTAAGGAAATCTGCGGCATGATTCCATGTTTATTTGTTTCATCGTAGGTATGGAAGAAAAGAAACCAATCTTTGGCTCTAATGGCCAAAGTGGTATATACCAGCGAGAAAAGAACAATGGAGATGCCCAGCATGATCAAATGTCGAATGCCACTCTTCTTGGAGAATATACGATTCATTTTTATTACCTCATTTTTGTTTTTATAAGTTTCCTTACACCCTTATGAGGGTTAATTGTCCGGGCAGGTTTTATGTGCAGATAAAATTTTACAATATTTTTTACTTCTTCGCATGGTTTAGAATCCATAGGATGTTGGCGGAAATCTTCATCCAACAGATAGTATAAATGATAATGCTTTTTCAAAAAAATCCCTCCTAGTTGTATTGCATCAATTAGGAGGGATTGAAGAGTATATCGGTTTTAACTTTTAATAATTTATTTATTACGCAGGGTGACATCGTGGGCGCCGCCTTCGACGATGGAAACGGCGGAAACCAGGGTCAGCTTGGCTTCCCGCTGCAGATCGGGGATGGTGATGACACCGCAGTTGCACATGGTGGACTTGACCTTATACAGGGATGCCTCCACATTGTCGTGCAAGCTGCCGGCGTAGGTGACATAGCTGTCCACGCCTTCCTCGAAGCTGAGCTTGGAGCTGCCGCCCAGGTCATAGCGCTGCCAGTTGCGGGCGCGGTTGGAGCCTTCGCCCCAGTATTCCTTCATATAAGCGCCGTTTACCATCACCTTGGGGGTGGGAGATTCGTCGAAACGGGCGAAGTAACGGCCCAGCATCATGAAATCAGCGCCCATAGCCAGAGCCAGAGTCATGTGATAGTCGTGGACGATGCCGCCGTCGGAGCAGATGGGCACATAAATGCCGGTCTCACGGAAGTATTCGTCACGGGCGGCAGCCACTTCGATCAGCGCGGTGGCCTGACCGCGGCCGATGCCCTTGGTTTCACGGGTGATGCAGATGGAGCCGCCGCCAATACCCACCTTGACGAAGTCAGCGCCGGCCTTGGCCAGGAACAGGAAGCCGTCCCGGTCGACCACGTTACCGGCACCGATCTTGACGGTGTCGCCGTAGTTTTCACGAACCCAGGCGATGGTCTTTTCCTGCCAGCAGGTGTAGCCCTCGGAGGAGTCGATGCAGATCACGTCCGCACCGGCAGAGAGCAATGCGGGGATACGGGTGGCATAGTCACGGGTGTTGATGCCGGCGCCAACCAGATAGCGCTTCTCATGGTCCAGCAGCTCCTGGGGATTGGCCTTGTGGGAGGCGTAGTCCTTGCGGAAGACAAAATACATCAGATGATCGTTTTCGTCCACGATGGGCAGGCTGTTCAGCTTGTGATCCCAGATGATGTCGTTGGCCTGCTTCAGGGTGGTCTCCTTGGGTGCCACGATCAGCTTTTCCCGGGGAGTCATGAAGGTGGAAACCTTGTCGGTGGGGCTCATGCGGGACACACGATAGTCACGGGAGGTGACGATGCCCAGCAGCTTGCCGGTGGCGGTGCCGTCTTCGGTGATGGCCACGGTGGAGAAACCGTTGGAAGCCTTCAGATTCAGCACATCGGACAGGGTGTGATCGGGGGTCAGATTGGAGGCGGAAACCACGAAGCCTGCCTTGTGATTTTTTACCTTGCGGACCATTTCAGCCTGGGATTCGATGCTCTGAGAGCCGAAAATGAAGCTCAGGCCGCCTTCCTTTGCCAGGGCGATGGCCAGAGAGTCGTTGGACACGGACTGCATGATGGCAGAGGTCATGGGGATATTCAGGCTAATGGGGCACTCTTCCTCGCCCTTGCGGAACTTGACCAGAGGGGTCTTCAGGCTGACACGATCGGGAATGCACTCCTCAGAAGTGTAGCCGGGAATCAGCAGATATTCGCTGAAAGTGTGGCTGGGCTCGGGATAAATATAGGCCATGGGAATCTCCTCCTGTAAAAAAATTGTATAGAATATCGGTAAATTGATAGTAACGCTATTTTATAAAATATAGCACAATTTTCGCCCA
>JAZRBW010000058.1:0-24565 GCA_045635305.1 Faecousia sp.
CGGGCAGAAAAAGCCAAGCCCCGTACATTTGCAGACCGGGAAGAAAACCGCTATCATGAAGGCAGAGAAAAACAAACCGAAAGGAGAACTGACCATGAATCTGACCTATACAATGCAGGGCGATTATCTGCTCCCGAACCTGGAAGTGCCGGAATCCCCGAAGGTGGGCAAGTATGGAATGCTGCGGCGCAGCTTCCTGCGCAGCCACAAGCAGGCCCTGTACACCGGGATGATGCTGGAGGACACCCTGAACAGTCACCTGGAGCAGGTAGACAAGGAAGCGAACATGCTTCTGGAGAAGCTCATGACCCAGATGATGCAGGAGCAGGGCTTGACGGAGGAGCTGAAATCCAGGAACCAGATGCTGTGGGTGCAGCAGATGAACAACCTCCGGCAGTCAGCCGAGGAAGTGGTCCTGAAGGAACTGATCTACAGCTAAGCGGTCGTAACGGAAATTTCAACTGGGAAGTTGAATATTTCTACCAGGACCTGGAGAAAAACGAGCTGCTTCGGACCTGCGAAAGACTAAAGGATCATAGAGTGGAAATTGCTGCGTTCTTTGCGTCCCATCCGGACAACAAAGAGCGCGGTAATTATTTGAAGCACTACTTCAATAACACTTTCATTGAACAGATCCTCAGCAACGGCCAGCGGGTCGGCTATCGTGCCTATGACGATATGTTCCACCTTTGGCGCGGTGCTTACCTTACCCGTGAGCGTGAAGTGTATATGCAGTGGTGGTCTGTGGCCTCACGCATTGAAGGCATGATCCTTATGGACACCTGGCTGGATGTGGGCGAAAAGCCGTTGCCAACCGAGGCAGAGCAAAAACAGATCATCTACCACGCCGAGTCCAAGGACGGTCCCGGATTCGATATTCCCCAGGCCGCCATTGACTATGTGCTGATGCGTGGCAGCAGTTTTTCTCAAGGAAAGCTGCGGATTTTTGAGCAGTTCCAAAAGAACGAAACCAAAGAAGCTAATATCGCGTTTTTGAAGCAGGAATATGGCACCGGTGGTTATAGCGATGCGATCCCCGGCAGCGGTATTTGGGAGGATCATGACGCGAAGGGCATTCGGCTCCATCGCTTTTCTTCCAGGGATAAAGAGGAAAATGCAGAGTTCATCCTGAAATGGCCTATGGTTGAAAAGCGGATCCGAGAGCTGATCCAGGCTAACCGCTATCTTTCCCCCAAAGAAAAGGAAGCCTACCCTCAGTATCTTCGGGATGTGGAAAACCGACGCCAGCGCCATGCGTTGGTGGAGGAATTCCGGTCCATCATCTACGATTACAATGATTTCTGGGAACAGATCGGTGATAAGGAAAAGCAGTTTGATCGATACCGTATGTCCGGTATTTGGAGCGCTTTTGCTGCCGGTGAGAAAACTGCCCGCTTTGGCGACGACAAAGTATTCGTCCTTCCTGTTATGCTGGAGGCCATGAGGCATATCGTGGAGGAAAAGACCCATCATGCGGAACGGGCAGATACCATGCTGCGAAAACTCAGCAGCGAGATCACATGGCCCTTCATGCCGACCTATGATGAGATGAATCCGCCGCCTCCTGTTCCCAAGGAGTACAAGCTGTCGCTGGGTGATACCCTCTATATCGGTGCTCAGCAGTATGAATTGCTTTCCCTGGGCGACGAGGAAGTAACCCTGTTCGACCCATCCTTCCCTCTGTTCCACAAGGTCTATCCCCGGCAGGAGTTCTTTGACTTGCTGAAAGAGAACCCTCTGAATGACAAATACCTGCAGGAGATCCGACCTGCGCCGGCAGCAGAAGAACCGGCTGGCGATGTTCCCTTTGATGTGGAAGTGGAGCGTCAGCTGGCAGAAGATGCTGCGGCAGAAGAAAACCCCCTTCCCATTGGCAGAATTGAGTACCTTCATACAGATGGCCGGGTCCGGGAGCAGATCGAATACACCGACATTACCGAAATGGAAGCGGACCTTCGTGCTGATAACGACAGCGGCGTTCCCATGCAGGTAACCATGTATGTGGATCGTCAGGAAAAAACCGTGCCCCATCAGTTTGTGTACGAGATGGACCCGCCTCTGCATGGCACTTCCGTCATCATGAACCCCCATATCCAGGGCGGCTTGGAGACACCCATGGAAAAAGCCATGCGGCTGATTTCCGACTTCTGCGAGAGTGAGTATCTTCAGGTCACCGATTTTGAGAATATGCGCCAGATCGGCATCGGCCACACCAACATCACAGATGCCGAAATTCCCATCCAGATCAATGTGAACCTGGAGAAATTCACGCTGGAGCGGTATATCGATGGCATCCTGGTGGATCAGCGCAAGTACGATTCTTTGCCTGAGCTCATCGAACAGGAACTGGAGGTTCTGGACTTCGAGGACCTAATCTACTTTACCGACGAAGAGCTTGCCAAAGCGCATATCTACCAGCGGGATTCGATCCAAATGGGTTCCTTCATGCAGGATAGCGAGCGGATTGAAGTCAAGCAATATCCCAATGGCTATTATTATAACCATTATGGCTATGATCCTGAGCTGGATACAGCCGCATCTGTTGCCGGCCCCTTTGAATCCTACGAAGAAGCCGTGCAAATGCTGCTTTCCCACAGACCCCAAGCACAGCAACTGGAACCGGAGCATGCAGATCCCTTTGTGGATCACTTTTATGTGGTTGCGGATATTCAGAAGCGTGGCCCGCTAGATATTCAGAAATTCTATTCTCTCAATGACGCACTCAACGCATACCGGAGTCTTCCCACCAGCCAAGTAAAGGCGCTGGGTGCCATGAATACCCGAAAGCCCTTCCCCGGTAGCCTGGATCTGCTTCATTGCAAAGATGGGGTCGATACCATCGTGGAGGACTATCTCAAAGTAGAAGGTTGGAACAATGAAGAGATTTTAGGTGCGGTGCAGCAGCTTAAAGCTGCGATAACCCCCAAAGTACTACCTCCCGCACCGAAGCCGAAGGCCAAAGCTTCTGCTTCTATCCTCCATCCGGAGATCCCTACAGCGGAGCGCCACAATTTCCGCATTACAGATGATGATTTAGGTATAGGCACACCCAGTCAGCGGTATGCCAACAATGTGGCTGCTATCAAGCTGTTGAAGCAGTTGGAAGCAGAGAGCAGATTGGCAACACCGGAAGAACAGGAAGTGCTGTCCCAATATGTAGGTTGGGGTGGTTTGTCCCACTGGTTCGATGACCGGCATCCCAAGTACCAGGAACTGAAAGACTTGCTGACAGCAGAAGAATATGCAGCCGCCAGGGAATCCTCCTTGACGGCATTTTACACACCTCCTGTGGTCATTCGTGCCATGTATAAGGCGTTGGAAAGCATGAACTTCAGACAGGGCAACATTCTGGAACCCTCCTGTGGCGTAGGTAACTTTCTTGGTATGCTTCCCGACAGTATGCGTGAGTCCCAACTGTACGGTGTGGAACTGGATAGTATCTCCGGACGGATTGCCCAGCAACTTTATCAGAAGTCCTCTATTGCGGTGCAGGGATTTGAAAAGACCGAGCTGCCCGACAGCTTCTTTGACGCAGCCATCGGCAATGTTCCTTTCGGTCAGTTCAAAGTCCCCGACAAGCAGTATGACAAGCACAATTTCCTGATCCACGACTACTTCTTTGCCAGAACCTTGGACAAGCTTCGACCCGGTGGTATCGTGGCTTTTATTACCTCCAAGGGCACTATGGATAAGGAAAATCCCGCCGTGCGAAAGTATATCGCACAACGGGCAGACCTGCTGGGTGCTATTCGCTTGCCCAACGACACCTTTAAGAGTGCTGCCGGCACGGAAGTAACCTCCGACATCATCTTCCTGCAAAAGCGGGACCGCATGGTGGACATTGAGCCTGCGTGGGTGCATCTGAACACCGACGCCAACGGTCACAAGATGAACCAATACTTCATTGACAACCCGGATATGATCTTGGGCGACATGAAGCAAATTACGGGCCCCTTTGGTCCGGAACTGGCTTGTGTTCCCTTTGATAACCTGTCCCTGGAAGAACTGCTGTCCGACGCCATTCAGAATATCCACGCCGAGATCACTGAGTACGATCTGGATGAGGTTTTGGATGGTGAGGAAGATCTGTCCATCCCGGCGCTGCCCAATGTGCGGAACTTCAGCTATGCGGTTGTGGAGGGTAAGGTTTACTACCGTGAGAACAGCCGCATGAACCCCGTGGATGTATCTGCCACCGCAGAGAGCCGTATCAAAGGCTTAATTGCCATCCGGGATAGCGTCCGTCAGCTGATTGAATATCAGACAGAGGACTTCCCGGAATCTTTCATCACCGCCGAGCAGACCAAGCTGAATAATCTTTATGATGAGTTCTCCAAGAAGTACGGCCTTATCAATTCCAGAGCAAATACCTCTGCGTTCAGCGCAGACAGCTCCTACTGCCTGCTGGCATCCCTGGAAATTCTGGATGACGAGGGCAACTTCGTCCGCAAGGCGGATATGTTCACCAAGCGTACCATCCGTCAAAAGGTGGTAATCTCCTCCGTGGACACCGCTTCGGAAGCACTTGCTTTGTCACTGGCTGAAAAGGCAAGGATCGACATGCCCTACATGGAGCAGCTAACCGGCAAGACCGAAGAGCAGCTTTATAGTGATTTGAGAGGCGTCATTTTCTTAGATCCTGCCGCTTCCTTTGGCAGTCCCAAGTATCTGCCTGCAGACGAATATCTGTCCGGCAATGTCCGCAAAAAGCTGGAATTTGCCAAAAAACTTGTAGAGGAATACCCGGAGTATCAGCCGAATGTGGAGGCACTGGAAAAGGTGCAGCCGCAGGATTTGTCCGCAAGTGAGATCTCCGTCCGGTTGGGTGCTACATGGCTTCCACCCGATGTGGTGGAGGACTTCATGTATGAACTCTTTGGTACTCCCCGGTATGCCCAGTGGAAGGTCAAAGTGCGTTACACCCCTCTCACCGGTGAATGGAATGTTTCTGAAAAGAACTATGACCGAAGCAATGTTAAGGCGAATAACACCTACGGCACTACCCGCATCAATGGCTATAAGATCATTGAAGAAACGCTGAACCTAAAGGATGTGCGGATCTTTGATTATGTCTATGATGCCAGCGGCAAGAAAACACCGGTGCTGAACAAAAAAGAAACCGCTATCGCACAGGGCAAGCAGGAAATGATCAAGCAGGCGTTCCAGGACTGGATTTGGAAAGACCCACACCGCAGAGAGCGCCTTTGCAGGCTGTACAACGAGAAGTTCAACTCCATCCGTCCCCGTGAGTACGATGGCAGTCACTTGAACTTTGTCGGCATGAACCCGGAGATCAAGCTGCGACCCCATCAGGTCAACGCCATCGCCCATATCCTTTATGGTGGCAACACTCTGCTTGCCCATGTGGTAGGCGCAGGTAAAACCTTTGAAATGGTAGCCGCTGCCATGGAGAGTAAGCGGCTGGGCCTATGTCAGAAGTCCCTGTTTGTTGTACCAAACCATCTGACAGAGCAATGGGCATCCGAGTTCCTGCAGCTGTACCCCTCTGCAAACATCCTTGTAGCGACCAAAAAGGACTTTGAAGCGAAGAACCGCAAGAAATTCTGCGGCAGAATTGCCACCGGCGACTATGATGCTATCATCATTGGTCACAGTCAGTTTGAGAAGATCCCTATGTCTGTGGAACGGCAGAAAGCGATCCTGGAGCAGCAGATCGACGAGGTTATGGTCGGCATTGCCCAAGCCAAACGAGATCGGGCGGAGAATTTCACCGTCAAGCAGATGGAGAAAACCCGCAAATCTCTGCAGGCAAAGCTGGAAAAACTGAACGACCAGACCCGCAAGGATGACCTTGTTACCTTTGAGGAATTGGGCGTAGACCGCATCTTTGTGGACGAGGCCCACTACTACAAGAACCTTGCCGCATATTCCAAGATGCGCAATGTGGGTGGTATCTCCCAGACGGAAGCGCAGAAGTCCAGCGACCTGTATATGAAGTGCCGCTATCTTGACGAGCTTACCGGAGGGCGTGGCATCATCTTTGCCACCGGCACCCCCATTTCCAACTCCATGGTGGAGATGTACACCATGCAGAAATATCTGCAGTACAACACACTGAAAGAGAATGACCTGTTGCACTTCGATGCATGGGCATCCAACTTCGGTGAAACGGTAACTGCCATTGAACTTGCCCCCGAAGGTTCCGGTTATCGGGCAAAGACCCGGTTCTCGCGGTTCTATAACCTGCCGGAACTAATGGCTATGTTCAAGGAAGTGGCAGACATCCAAACTGCAGATATGCTGAAGCTGCCTGTCCCTACGCCCATCCCCCATAATGTTGTTTTGAAACCGTCTGAACAGCAGAAGGAAATGGTTGCTGCCCTGTCCGAAAGAGCAGAGAAAGTCCGAAACAAAATGGTGGATTCTTCCGTGGATAACATGCTGCTGATTACCAATGATGGCAGAAAGCTGGCACTGGATCAGCGGCTTATGAGTCCTATGCTGGGCGACAGTGAAACCAGCAAGTGCAAAGCCTGCGCAGATGCAGTCTATGACATTTGGCTGAAACACGCGGACACCCAATCTACCCAGCTTGTCTTCTGCGACCTGTCCACGCCCCACAATGACGGCACTTTCAATGTCTACGATGGTGTGCGTGTCAGGCTGATTGCCAAGGGCATTCCTGCAGAGCAGGTTGCCTACATTCACAACGCCAACACCGAGGCACAGAAGAAGGAACTGTTCGGCAAGGTTCGCTCCGGCCAAGTCCGTGTGCTTTTGGGTTCTACCCAGAAGATGGGTGCCGGTACGAATGTACAGCAGCGGCTTATCGCCCTGCACCATTTGGATTGTCCCTGGCGACCCTCTGACCTGCAGCAGCGGGAAGGCCGTATTGTCCGTCAAGGCAATATGCACGACGAGGTGGACATTTACACCTATGTCACCGAGAACACCTTCGATAGCTACTTGTATCAGCTGGTGGAATCCAAGCAGAAGTTTATCGGTCAGATCATGACCTCCAAATCTCCCGTGCGATCTGCAGAGGATATTGACGAAACCGCATTGTCCTATGCTGAGATCAAGGCACTGTGTACCGGCAATCCTTACATCAAGGAGAAGATGGACCTGGATATTGATGTGCAGAGGTTACGGCTTATGAAAGCCTCCCATCTGAGCCAGCGGTACGCATTGGAGGATAAGATCATCAAGGAGTTCCCGCAACAGATCGCGGCCTATGAACAGCTGCTGAAGGGTCTGGATGCCGATATCGCCCACGCTAAGGAGCATACCCACCCCAACGAGGATGGCTTCTCTTCCATGGTGGTCGAGGGCATCTGCCACAGCAGTAAGAAAGCAGCCGGTTCCGCCATTCTGGAAGTGTGCAGTAATATGACCAGTCCCGATCCCATTCCTCTTGGAATGTATCGGGGTTTTTCTTTGAAACTGCATTTCGACAGCATGAAGCGGGAATTTGTCATCACGCTGCAGGGACAGCTCAGCTATCCGGTTCCCTTGGGCACCGACCTGTTCGGCAACATTCAGCGACTGGACAATGTGATCGAAAGCTTCCCTGACCGCATGAATAACTGCAGAACGCTGCTAGACAATGTTTATCAGCAGTTGGAAGCGGCAAAAGCGGAAGTAGAAACACCCTTCCCCAGAGAGGAAGAATTGCAGACCAAGTCTGCTCGTCTGGACGAACTCAACATCCTGCTGAACCTGGATAAGAAGGAAAATGAGATCGTTGACGGCGACCGTGCTGACGATGACGAGGAACGGCCAAAACCCGATCGTGGAGCGAGGTAATGCCATGGAGAAGTACAGCATCATATATGCCGATCCCCCATGGCATTACAAAACCTACTCCCCGAAAGGCAATGGCCGGTCTGCTGAAAAGCATTACCCAACCATGAGCATTGCCGAGATCAAGGCATTGCCAGTTGAGAAGCTGGCAGCTGATGATTGCGCATTGTTTATGTGGATCACTTTCCCCTGTATGAAGGAAGCCTTTGAAGTGCTGGAAGCATGGGGTTTTCAGTACAAGACGGTAGCTTTTGTATGGGTGAAGCAGAACCGCATCAGTGATGGCTTGTTCTGGGGCATGGGCTACTGGACTCGTTCCAATGCGGAGATTTGTGTTTTGGCGACAAAAGGACACCCCAAGCGGGTGTCCTCCGATGTCCATCAAGTCATTATGAGCCATGTGGAGCGCCATAGTAAAAAGCCCAATGAGGCCAGAGATCGGATTGTGCAGCTTATGGGCGACCTGCCCCGTATTGAATTATTTGCACGGCAGAAAACAGACGGATGGGATGTTTGGGGCAACGAAGTAGACTCCAGTATTGAACTATCCGAAAAAGAAACAAAGGAGGAAACATGAGCAATCAGGAACTGAACACACTGCTCTACCGCAAGCTGGAAACTGAGCAGAAAAACTATAAGCGTTGGCTCTTGGAGCAACCGCCCGAGGTAATCCTAGCCAATGCCTACAAGTATGCCATGCGGGAGGATGTTCTCCTGTGCTTCGAGGATAACGATCTGCCGGACAACCTGGCGCGTGCGCTTCTGCGTAGTTCGGAACCCCTGGAAAAGATCTTCGCAGCATGGGAAGCAAGAGGCTCCGGACATATGGACAGCATGTGGGAAAAGGCCCAGGAATATGCTGCGCAGCTTGCTCAGAAAGCGGCACGAACCCAGCATCAGAAAGCACGGTGACAGCATGGCCTACGCAACACCGGAAGATATTGCCCAGGCCAGGAGCATGGATCTGCTGACCTATCTAAAAAACTACGAACCGGGCGAACTGGTGAAGGTTGCCAACGGCACCTACTGTACCCGAGAGCATGACAGTCTGAAGATCAGCAACGGTATGTGGTACTGGTTCTCCCGGAGCATCGGCGGCGCATCCGCTTTGGACTACCTGATTCGGGTAAAAGGCTATTCTCTGCCGGTAGCAGTGGAAACCATATTGGGACGGGCGGTGTCAAAACCGCCCGTTTCCTATAAGCAAAAGGATCGAACCCCTAAGCAGCTACTACTGCCTGAAAGAAACTGCACCAACGCCAATGTCACACGGTATCTGCGCTCCCGTGGCATTCACCCTGCCATCCTGGATTACTGCTATCGCAATGGACTACTGTACGAAGGGCTTCCTTATCGAAATGCAGTATTCATCGGCTATGACGAAAACAAGACGCCAAAGTATGCGGCCTTACGCGGAACTGTTGGCAACTACAAAGGTGAGGCCAGCGGAAGCGATAAGCAGTATTCCTTCAATATCCCTGCAATGAACAAGTCAAAAACCGTGCATGTATTTGAATCTGCCATTGATCTGCTTAGCTATGCGTCCATGGAATGCATGGCCGGCAGGGATTGGCGCAGAGAGCATCTGCTATCCCTGGCAGGTGTGTTCAAGACGGAGCGACCGGATGTTGTGCCTGTCGCTTTGCAGAGATTTCTCAGCGCACACCCGGAAGTCCAAGCCTTGAACCTGCATCTGGACGCTGACGAGATCGGGCGTGGTGCCGCAGCCGGCATCCTTGCGGGCCTTAGGGATCGCTACACGATCACAGATACCCCGCCAAAGTACGGAAAAGACATAAACGATGAGCTGCGTTATCAGCTCGCAAAAAACAAAAGAAAGGAGCAACAAAGTAGATAATGATAAATAAACAGTTTGAAAACAAAGAAGCCATCCGGGTTCTTCTTCTGGAGCCTGACAAACGAGCAAGAATTGTGACCGTCCAGGGCGATGCTGACAGCCTGCGACAGGCTCTGGGCGGCGATTTCGAGCCGATTCATTCGATTTCAGAGAATGTATGCGTCTTGGGAAGAACGGGTGCGCAGGCGGCACAAATGCCTGTAAATCGCGCCCTTCGGACGCAGGATGAGTTCCTTGATATGCCCTACAGGCAGCTGACTTCTGAATTTTACAAGCAGGGGTCCGGGCCCACCAAGGAGCATTTGACCGGCTACATCGTCTTCACCCAGGACAGCTTTTCTCGGCCTTATCCCGAAGTGTCCCGCACCTATATGGTGTCCAGTAACAACAAGGCTTTCATCCCCGGCATGGGAGGCTATTCCATCTATGGCGGTTCGCTGGATAATACAGATCCCTGCGTCCGGCTGGAAGGCTATATGGCAGCAGAACATGGTGGCAAGGATGGCTGGAAGATCGAGCGCTGTGGCCTTGTAAAGGAAGGCAAGGAGATCACCGCTGTTGTTTACGGTTCCCGCCTGATCTGTGGCAGCAAGGATGGCAAAATCACCAGCCTTGAGGAAGCAGATCTTTACTGGCTCAAGGACAAGTATCACCTTCCGGAGAGAGTGCAGGAAGTGGATGGGAAACTGCAGGCCACTTCTTACTATCCCGGAGATCGCAACCATGGGCGATAAAAAGACCTTTACAGATCAAGAATTTCGCAGGCTAAAGAAACTGCTGCAGACCTATATCAGCCAATCCGAATGGGATGAAAGAATGAACATCAAGCGGGAGCGCTGGCTGTGGGAACGCGGCAACAAACGATCCAAAAACAAAAATCGAACATAATACGGAGGAACATATCATGAAGAAAACAATTGCAATTTTACTGAACGCGGTCATGATGATCGTCATACTGACCGGCTGTATCCACCAGGATATGGGTGTGAAAATGAACAAGGACGGCACCGGCTCCATTACCACCACGCTGGGCATCGAGAAGGATTTTTATGACCAGCTTGTGAGCATGGGCAGTGATCCCTTTGAGGGCAAAACCACGGCCGAATATGAGTACGATGGCTCCACCTATGTTTCCTACGCAGAGAGCAAGGAATACAGTTCCTATGAGGAAATGGAGCAGGCTCTGCTGGACATGACCTACGAAACCGAACTCATTGAGGATGCCCAGGAGGACACAAGCGACGGTGGTGAAGTGGACGGCGTGATCGATGTTGCTGTGGCCGATGAAGAAGCACCTGCCCAGGACAACCACATCTTCTCTTCGGTCAGTATCGAAAAAGACAGCGGCATCTTCCAGAGCACTTACACTTTCCATGCTGTGCTGAATGCGCAGAACAATGAGAATGCGGACTACGATATGAATGACACCTTCAAGGTAACGCTGTCCGTAGAAATGCCTTGTGAGATCACTGATGCCAAGGGCGGTACCGCAGAGGGCAACAAGATCGTCTTCGATATTGCCGATATCACCGAAAGCCAGGAGCTGTCTGCCTCCTGCGAAGAAAACCACACCGGTGCCGTGATCGGCATCACGCTGGCGGTGGTTGCACTTGTGGTCGGTCTGGTGTTCTTCTTTAAGTCCAGAAAGTAACTCAACACGCAAAGGTTGTCCCTCTTCCTCCTTCGGGAGGTTTGAGGGCACACCCCAATGAAGTCAGAGCCCACGGGGGTCAAAGCCCGTGGGATAATCTTTACAAGCAACGAATCTGCTACAGCAGCTTCCGCTTGTCCGGGGCTTTGCGCCCCTGAAACCCCACTATACAGAAGGATAGTGTTCATGAGAAAGAGAAATCATCGCATCGTGTTTTATTTGGATGATTCCGAATATACCGCCCTCGAAAGAAAAGTGAAAATGACTTCTCTTTCCAGAGAGGGCTTCATTCGAAAAGCAATCCAAAACGCCCAAATCCATACCGCACCGCCTGCAGACCTTCCCCTGTTTATCCGCGAGCTGCGCCGTGTCGGCATCAACATAGACCAGATCCTTATGATCGCCCAAGCCCGCGGCTTGCTGGATGTTCCGCGGCTTCGAAAAACCATGGATGATCTGCGGGAAGTAGAGGCAATGGTCATATCTACCTACGAATAGCGAAAAGAAGGTCAAGACCCGATAACCAAGTCTTGACCTTTACAGCATATTAGTTCAATACCATTCCTCTGGACCGCAGGTAGATATCAATATCGTTGTTGATATACTGATGCCCAGTAGTATGCAGTACATCATAAAAATCTAGGATATAATCAAAGACACCAAACTCCAAAAAACAGATTTATCACTTCTTTTCCGCTTGGATTTCAGTGCGCCTTCTAGCTTTCCGGACAGAAATCCACAGAGATTGATTCTTCGATCATAGAATTGCCTCCTTTATTACCGTGCACTATTCGCCAATGACAATCAATCCAGGGTTATAATCCACAATGTAAAAAACGCACGTACATAGCACCGCCACTTCATTTTCTGTTGCCAGTTGTTTTAATTGCTCCTGAAGAATCTGTACTCCGTCAGGCACGCTTACCTCTACCAACTCATTAGGTGCAGCTCTTGCAACAATCAAACAAGCCTTTTCCATGTTTTGCCGGATTATAGTGTTGCATTCTTCTTTGTTTGTAGCAAACTTTCTTTGATCGTGATTCCTATTTTCTGCATTTACTCGTTTCTTGTATTGACCCTTTTGCAATTCTTCCATTGTTGCAACGTATGTGATGTAATTGGGATCTGGGATATCTTTCATATGGTAGAAAGCTTCTACCATGGGATAATTTATATACAGTTTTCCCATATCCGTGGATTCTGTGAAATGTAGTGCCATTTCACAAATTTTATCCGGAGTAAAATCCGGTGCTTGAGGGTCTAAATCAAAAATCAGTAGAATGTCGGAATATGCTTCATCAAAAAGTTTTTTCTTTTCTTGATCCGGTTCTCTTTCGCGAAGCACTTGCAGTAAATCAAGCGAATCAGGGTCCTTATCTCGGAACATTGCATTGTATAGTGTATAAATATTGGTGTTATATGGCACGATTTGGTGACTGGAATCAATCCCGTAAACAGAAAGCAATTTGTCCATTAGCTTGTAATCTGTTTTTGCACCTTCTACTAATACCAGGATCTTGCTTTTTGCTTTATCCATCAAATTCACCACTCATATACAATTTTTCCAGGTTGTGCCCTTCTCTTAGTTCTCTTGTGGTTGCTTTGTTTAGAGCAGTGATTTTACCATCATGGGTAAGAATAAATACGCAGTCAGGTCGCATTATCCTATTGGTCATCAAATTGGTGTTATGCGTTGTCAAAATTACTTGACAGTGTGGAAAGTTCTCCTTAACATACTTCAAAAACTTTTCGGACATCTCATAATGGAAAAACGCATCAAATTCGTCCAAATAAAAGAACGACAGGCTTTTAATCTTGGTCACAATGCGACGGTACAAATTAAATAACACCAGCGTACCACTGGATGCCGTTCTAAAGAAAGGAACCGGGCGCTTATGCTTAAAGTAAATTTCGTTCTTCCCATCAGGAAGTCTTTTATTCTGAAGTTGACATTCTACACCCATTGCGTTTAGAAACTTTTCCAGACTTCTAAGTTCCTCTCCCTCTAGCGACTGCAGAAATGCATCATTTCGAATAGGTGCACCACGATTCAGCGAGGAAACCGAATAATAGGCCATTCGATCAACGTAATTGCGCAATTTCGCCATCACAGAATCGGGCGCAAAAGCTGCATTAGCAAAAAGCCAACGCAGGAACGAAGGGGGTGCGGCAACAAAATCATCAATTACTGCATCTTTATCAATACTCTCTAAATAGCGATCAATGATAATTGTTTCGGCAGAAATTACACCTAGATTACTACAATCAAACATACCCTGCTCATAATCAAAATCAAATGCACAAACACTGTTAATCAGCAGTTTTTCTCCGGTATAATTGCCAAGGGATTTCTTTCGATAAACATATTGCACTTCGTCATCAAGAAATTTGAAGGTGTATTCAAATGTAGCATAATCGCAATCAGAATCTGCGTTAGTAAAGTTATTCTCATCCACACGTGGCAATACAAATCTTGCGATAGCAATATCCGTTATGGCCTCACCTAGGTTTGTTTTACCTGTCGCGTTTCTGCCATAAGCCAACATTTTGCTGATTGTTTCACCAGAAATACATTCAGGATTAAACTGGTAGCCACCAATGCTATTAAAGTCGATAACTAATGCATCTTTGAAATTCTTAAAATTGGTCACTTGAAATCTAATTAACATACTTAACCCTCCTAAGTCAAACAAATCATGCTCACTTATATTATATCCACCTATATATCAAAAATCAATATGTGCCGTAAAAAAATTACGGTAGATATTGATATCTCACTTCAATATACATCATCACGAAGCAAGAAAGGACTTTAAATGGCCGTCACATCCATCTGGCCCATTGCAGGCAATCTAAATGGCGTCATTGAATATGCCATCAACCCCGCAAAAACATCCGTGGCAAGTCGGGAAGAAACTGCCGCACTCCACGCCATTGACAATGTGATGGAATACGCCGCTGACGATATCAAGACCGAAAAGCGCGTTTATGTATCCGGTGTCAACTGTCAGATCACATATGCTAAAGAACAGTTCCTGGAAACAAAACGCCGCTACGGAAAATTGGGCGGTCGCACCTGTTTTCATGGATACCAGTCCTTCCGGGCAGGCGAAGTCGATGCAGATACCGCTCATAGAATCGGTGTTGATCTTGCTAAGGAACTTTGGGGAGATCGGTTTGAAGTGGTGGTTGCTACCCACTTGAATACAGATCATTATCATAACCACTTTGTTGTGAATTCTGTATCCTTTATGGACGGTATGAAGTATTACAATTTCAAATCGGATTATCAACGGATGCGGGAAGTGTCCGACCGCCTATGCAGGGAACACAAACTATCCGTGATCCGGGACCCACAGGGCAAAGGCAAACACTATGCACAATGGTCTGCGGAGAAAAATGGCAAGCCCACATACCAGTCCTTTACCAAAGCAGATATTGATCGGGCGATCATGGCCTCCACCACCATGCGTGACTTCTACCGTGTTATGGAGCAGATGGGCTACCAGTTGAAGCTGCACACCAAAAGCGGCAGCTTGCTAAAGCACCCGGTCGCTATCCCTCCGGGCGGCACCAAGGGTGTCCGTCTGGACCGCCTGGGGTATGACTACACCCTGGATGGCATCACAGACCGCATCCTGCGGAATATGCGCAAGCAGGTCCCCTTCCCTGAAGTGGAGAAGCAGTATCGCGGAAAATATCGCCTCCGAGGTTCTTTTCGCAAATACCCAAAAGCAACAGGCTTTCGGGCCTTGTATCTGTATTACTGCTACTTGCTGAAAATCATTGTAAAGAAGCCGGCATCCGTAAAAAAGGTGTCGGCTTCTTTGCGTGAGGACATTGTGAAACTGGATTGGATCATTGCACAGACCCGGTTCCTGGGAGCCAACAAAATTGAAACCGCCCAGGATCTGCAAGCCAAGCAGAAAGAAATCCAGGTCCAAATTGAAAAGCTTACGCAGCAGCGACGCGATTTGCGTATCGCTTTGAAGCGTGCCCAGAGGCAGGATGATCCTGCACAGGTGGATGTGCTGAATGCCCAAATAGCCTCGCTGTCTGCTGAAGTTAGAAAGCACCGAAAGGAGGTAAAGCTATGTGACGATATTGCCCAACGCTCCGGGGTAGTAAAGGAAAATTTGGAGCAAATCATCCGTCAGCAGAATACGCAAGGAAAGGAGAGTAAACAGCATGAATACGACAACCGACGCAGCCGAACAAATCGTGCGAATGTACCTGGGTGGCGTTGAGGTAGCTGCGAAAATCACCGGCAAGGGTGCCGAGCGACTGGCCGCTATGATCTACGCTGTCTTGAAAGATCAGAAAAAAACCAGGGGCAAAACCCGGCTCAGTTCTATGCTCCGGAGCGAGAAACCGCTGAAGGTCTTCGCCGTGAAGGACGAAGAACTGCAAGTCTTCTGCCGGGAAGCAAAGAAGTATGGTGTACTTTACTGTGTGCTGAAGGATAAGGATGCTACAGATGGCTTGACCGACATTATGGTTAGGGCTGATGATGCTTCTAAGATCAACCGCATCTTTGAACGCTTCAACTTGAGTCATGTGGATGTGGGTCAGGTCAAGAGTGAGATCGAGCGGCAGATGCAGGAACAGCAGCAGAAAAAGCAGCCCGAAGACATTCCCGTTCCTGAAGCAGTACCCAGCGAGGACAAAGAGGATGCCTTCATTGACAAACTTCTGGCTAAGCCCCCCAACGCTGAGAAACAGCAGAACGAAAACCCCACAGATGGCCGGATTGCGAAATCCCGTCAGTCCGTGCCTACCTCCGTAACCAAAGAGGGTATCGCCCGGGGTGATGCTGAACCCCGCCCTTCTGTTCGCCAGGAGCTGAAACAGATTCGGGAAGAACAGGCACAGACGGCGAAGAGATCCTCCCGGAAGAAGAATCCCCGTGCTCCCCAGCATCAAAACCACAATCACAGCCGGAAACGGCCTAAGAAAACGAAGGAGAGATAACCGATGGATAATTATGATTCTATTTTCGCACCCAAGAAGCAGGATAACGCCAAGTCCTACGCTCCGTTTGACAAGGAAGCCTGGGTGCAGCGCAAGCAGGCCGAGCGCCAATCCGCTTATGCTTTGATGGATGAAACCGCAGAGCGGATGGCGACGGATGGCGATACCTTCCGTGCCTGTTTGGATGTTATGGCCCGGTTCGACCGCTACTCTGTTGGCAACATCCTGCTGATCACCGGGCAGCTGCCCGAAGCCACAAAGCTGGCTGATTTCGACACCTGGAAGCAGGCTCGCTGCTTCATTAAGAAGGGCGAGAACGGCATCATGCTGCTGGAACCCGGTGAAGAGTTCCGGCGCGAGGATGGTAGCATGGGTGTCAACTACAATGTCAAGCGGCTCTTTGACATTTCCCAGACCACTTCCCGACAGCAGACGGTGCCCACGGTCAGCTACGATATGCGCCTGCTTCTGAAGGCCCTGAGCCGCCATGCGCCCTGCACTTTGGAGATCAGCGAACAGGTTCCCGATGGTGTTGGCGCTGTCTATGATCCTGCCGCAAAGAAAATCCTGATGCGTCAAGGAATGGATGGTGCTGATATCTTCCGCAGCCTGACACAGGAACTGGCCCATGCCTACTTCGACAAGGGCAATTACAATCGCAACGATCACGCCTTTGCCGGCTACTGTGTGGCTTATACCCTGTGTAAGCGTTACGGAGTGGATACCCAGAACTTCCGCTTCGACAAGCTGCCTGCAGCGATGGAAGACATGGATGCCAAGGCTGTTCGCAGTGAAGTCAGCAAGATCCGGGATTGTGCAAACCAGATCTCCATGGATATGTCCCGGGTGTTGGAACATCGTGCCAAGGACCGCAGCGACAGCGCGCGATAAGAGGTACTTGCCATGGCAGAAGAAAAACGGGTCGTGGAACTGACCAACTTTGAATACCGCCTGATGGTGGGTGGCCTGGCCAGTTTTCGCAATGATCTGATCCGGGAAGAAAAGCCCACCGAGGATGTGAATGAACTTCTGCTGAAGGTGATCGATGCCCCAAAGAAGAAACGCTTTGGCAGGAGTGGTGGCGATGCAAGATAAGTTTTCCCGGAAGAACATCCTGCTGTATCTTCTGGGTACAATCCCTGTAACCTGGCTGGCCCTGATGATTGCTCCATACCTTTCCGGAGGCCTGCCGGGATTGTTGCGTAACTTCGGGGCGATCATGGAGAAGCCCTTCCATATTACCTTTTGTGAGGACAGCGTTCGTGCTGTCCTCATTTTGCTTCTGGTATATGGATTGGGCATTGGCATCTATCTTTCATCCGAACGAAACTACCGCAGACGACAGGAGCATGGCTCCGCCAAATGGGGCCGTGCGGAAGCTATCAACAAAAAGTATGCGGACAAGGATTGGAGCAAGAACAAGGTACTGACACGGCATGTGTCCATGGGTCTGAATGGCCGCAAGCACCGCCGGAATCTAAACATCCTTTGTTGCGGCGGTTCCGGTGCCGGTAAAACCCGGTTCTTTGCCAAGCCAAGCCTTATGAACGCCGCCTGCAGCTATGTGGTGTTGGACCCCAAGGGTGAAATGCTCCGGGACTGTGGCAATCTTTTGAAGGACCAGGGATACGACATCAAGGTGCTGGATTTGATCAACATGGAGAAAAGCCACTGCTACAACCCCTTTGTCTATCTCAAAACGGATAACGATATCCAGCGGCTTGTCACCAACCTGTTCAAAAACACTACCCCCAAGGGCAGCCAATCCCAAGACCCGTTCTGGGACCAGGCTGCATCCATGCTGCTTCTGGCGTTGGTGTTCTATCTGCACTATGAAGCACCGGAAGAAGAACAGAACTTCCCCATGGTCATGGAAATGATCCGGGCCGGTGAAGTCCGGGAGGACATGGAGGATTTCCACTCCCCTCTGGATGAACTCTTTGATCGGTTGGAAATGAAGAACCCGGAGCATATCGCCTTGAAATACTACAAGAACTATCGCTCCGGCAGTGCCAAAACTTTGAAATCCATTCAGATCACGCTGGTGGCCAGATTGGAGAAGTTCAACCTGGAATCCCTGGCTGGTATTACACAGACGGATGAACTGGATCTGTGGAGTTTAGGCGAGAAGAAAACCGTAATCTTTGCCTGCATCCCTGATAATGATAGTTCCTTCAACTTCATCGTTGGTATGCTCTACACCCAGCTATTCCAACAGTTGTACTACCAGGCCGATCAGATCCACGGTGGCAGGCTTCCCATCCATGTGCATTTCCTCATGGACGAGTTTGCCAATGTAGCCCTCCCGGATGAGTTCGATAAGCTGCTGGCCACCATGCGAAGCAGAGAGATCTCTGTGTCCATCATCATTCAGAACATGGCACAGTTGAAGGCTCTGTTTGAGAAGCAATGGGAGTCCATCGTCGGTAACTGCGATACCTTCCTGTATCTGGGCGGCAATGAGCAGTCCAGCCACAAATATGTGTCAGAACTGCTTGGCAAGGAAACCATCGACACCAACACCTATGGCTCATCCTATGGCCGCAACGGCAACTATTCCAAGAACTATCAGCTGGCAGGCCGTGAGCTGATGACCCCGGATGAAGTCAGAATGTTGGACAATCGTTATGCGCTGCTGTTTATCCGAGGCGAGTTCCCGGTGCGGGATTTGAAATATGACATCCTGAAGCATCCCAATATCCGCTTCACCACCGATGGCCAAGGAAAACCCTACATCCACGGTGAAGACACCCGAAGCATCGCAACCCTTACCCTCACACCGGAGCTACTGGCACAGGCATCTGAATATTCGGTGGAGGATCACAACTATGTACTCTTCTGCGAAGAAGAGCTACAAGAAATCTTCGAAAAACAAGGAGGAAAACAATCGTGAAAAATGCTGAACGAATCGAATCCACCAGGCAGCGGGTTATGCGTGGATTTCGACGCTACTGTGTCATTGTCGTTATGCTGACGATGATCCTGAGCTTTGCAATGCCGGTTTCCGCAGCCGGCGACCCGCTGACTGTCATCAACAATCTGTCCACCTTCATCTTTGGTGTCATCCGTGCGGTGGGCATGATCCTCATTGGCTGGGGCATCGTGCAGGTGGGTTTATCCTTCCAGACCCATGACCCGTCCCAGCGATCCAATGGTTTTCTGACCCTGGCCGGTGGTATTGTCATCACCTTTGCCAAGGAGATCCTGGACCTCATCGTTGGCACCGGTGTGGATGTCGGTGGTGGCGGCGGCACTGTCGTGCCTCTGTAAATCCAATGTGCCTCCCTCACCGGGAGGCACAATCCATTAAGGAGGTGCTATTGTGTCAAGCAACTGGGTTGTAGACAACCTTGAAAATGCGCTGTCCACCTGGGATTCCAAGCTGTCTGAAATCTGGCAGCTATTGACCCAAAGTGCCGTAGATTTCAAAGGCGGTACTTTGTGGACCATTGTTCTGAATATCCACAGCGCATTACAATCCATAGGTCTCGCACTCCTGGTGCTGTTCTTTTTGATCGGTGTCATGAAAACCTGCGGAAGCATCGCAGAATTGAAACGACCGGAGGTGGCTATCAAAGTCCTTATTCGCTTCGTGTTGGCAAAGGCTGTGATCACCTACGGCTTGGAGCTCATGGTAGCACTCATGGATATCGTCCAGGGTGTTATCTCCAAAATCATGGGAGCAACCGGCTTTTCTTCGCCGCCCCCAACCATATTGCCTAGTGAGATCGTGACAGCAATAGAATCCTGTGATTTCTGGTCATCCATACCGCTGTGGGCAGTAACGCTGATCGGCGGTCTGTTCATCTGGGTACTGGCCTTTGTTATGATCCTCACCGTGTATGGCCGTTTCTTCAAGCTTTATATGTACACCGCCATCGCTCCTGTTCCTCTGGCAGCATTTGCCGGAGAACCGACCCAGAGTGTAGGTGTCAGCTTCCTCAAAAGCTACGCTGCCGTCTGTTTGGAAGGCGCAGTTATCGTCTTGGCCTGCGTCATTTTCTCTGTATTCGCAGCCACACCGCCTGCAGTGGACACCTCTGCTTCTGCGGTCACTATGGTTTGGACCTACATTGGCGAACTGATATTCAACATGCTGGTGCTGACCGGAACAGTCAAGATGGCAGACCGCGTAGTCCATGAAATGATAGGTGTATAAGGAGGATCCCCTATGGAAGTAAAAATCAACCGAGAGATTCGAAACTATACCGAATCGATTTTCTTTGGACTGTCGCTTAGGCAGTCCATTTTTTCGTTCCTTGCCATTGCCATGGCAGTCATACTGGGCTTTGTGGTCCAGGGAAAGGTCAACACCGAGGTCCTCTCCTGGATCTGCGTGTTTGGCGCTGCACCCTTTGCCCTTATGGGCTTTGTGACATACCACGGCATGACAGCGGAACAGTTCGCATGGGCGTGGCTCCGATCGGAGGTTTTGGAACCACGCTACTACCACAACGAACCTCAAAACACTTACTACGAGCTGATGAAAAACCATATCGAAGCAAAGGAAAAGGAGGTGCTAAATCAGCGTGATTAAATCCATTCGCAGACACCTGGCGCAGGAAAAGGATAGCTATAAGCTTCCACGCCGGGTCCGGGATCTGATTCCCATTCACCGCATTTGGAAGGACGGCATCTTCCTCAGCGGGAAAAAGTATTCCAAGACATACTGCTTCTCGGATATCAACTACCAGGTGGCATCTCTGGCAGATAAGAAGCAAATGTTCTTCGGTTACTCTGCCATCCTAAACGGTATGGACAGCAGCGCATCCTACAAGATTACCCAGAGTAAACGGCACATGACCCAGTTCGACATTGAAGAAGGCGTGCTCATGGGTATGTGCGGCGACGGGCTGAACGGTTACCGAAAGGAATACAACGATTTCATTCTCTCCCGCAGTGTAGGCGGCAACGGCAGCTACCAGGAGCGGTATCTGACAGTATCCATTGCAAAGCGGAGCATCCAGGATGCCAGAAACTATTTTGACCGGGTTGGTCCAGAGATCACTGCCCGTTTCGCCGAGTTGGGTTCCCGTTGCCGGGAACTCAGTACGGAAGAAAGGCTGCGGATCCTCCACAATTTCTACCGTCCTGAGGACAGCGAGTATTTCCATTTTGATCTGGAGCACTCCGTGCGGATGGGCCACGACTTCCGGGACTATATCTGCCCCGATTCTATGGAGAAGCACAAGGATTATTTGATGGTTGGAAATCGGTATGCCAGAACCTTTTATCTGAAGGACCTGGCATCCTTTATCCGGGACGATATTCTGGATGAACTGACCAGCCTCAATTCCGACCTGATGCTTTCCATCGATGTATTGCCCATCCAGACGGATGAAGCGGTCCGGGAAGTGGAAAACCGCTTGCTGGGCGTGGAAAAGAACATGGCTGACTGGCAGCGGCGACAGAATCGAAACAACAACTATTCCGCCATGCTGCCCTACGAGATGGAGCTACAGCGCAAGGAAACCAAGGAAGTGCTGGACGACCTGACTACCCGTGACCAGCGGATGATGCTGTCTGTAATCACTATGGTGGTTACTGCAGACACCAAAGAGCTACTGGACAGCTTAACCGAATCGCTTCGCAGTATTGCTCAGAACCGGATGTGCCAGATTGCACCGCTGACCTTCCAACAGATGGATGGTCTGAACACGGTGCTGCCCATCGGACCCAGAAAGATCAACGCCTTCCGTACCCTCACCACCGAATCGCTGGCAGTATTCATGCCCTTCAAGGTCCAGGAGATTCAAGAAAAAGGAGGTATGTACTTTGGTGAGAACGCCATTTCCCGAAATCTTCTGCTTTGCAACAAGCAGAACCTGCAGAACCAGGCTACTGTTGTATTTGGTGTTCCCGGCTCCGGCAAGTCCTTCCTCACCAAGGAGCAGATCTTCATGCTGATTGCCAACACGGATGATGACATTTTGATCTGCGATCCCGAGGGTGAATATGCCCCCTTGGTGGAAGCCATGGGCAATGTAGGCACAGTTCTGCGCATCCGAGCCGGCGGCAAGGATCGCTTGAATGCTATGTACATGGTTGATGGCTATGGCGAGAACAATCCTGTGGTCATTAAGTCCGAGTTCATCATGTCCCTGATTGAACAGATCGACAAAGAAGGTGTCGGACCCCAGCAAAAATCCATCATTGACCGGTGTGTATCCGCCCTGTACCGGGAGGCCATGGAGTTCAACTACACGCCTACTCTTTCCGGTCTGCGCATGAAGCTGATGGAACAGCCGGAATCCCAGGCAAAGGATATCGCCCTGGCCTTGGAACTGTTCACCACCGGTTCTTTGGATATCTTCGGTCATGACAGCAATGTGAATCTGGAAAAGCGGGTCACGGTGTTTGACATTCATGGCCTTGGCCCTCAGCTGAAACCGGCAGGCTTGCTTGTGATCACGGACACGATGCTGAACCGTGTTACGCTGAACTGGAAGCGTGGCAAGCGCACCCATGTGTTCATTGACGAGTTCCATGTGGTCTTTGAAAATGAATTCTCCGCTGCCTTCTTCTCTTCCGCATGGCGGCAGTTCCGTAAGCGCAACGCATATCCCACTGCTATTACGCAGAATGTGGAGTATCTGCTGGACTCCGTGGAAGCAAGCTCTCTGGTGTCCAACTCGGAACTGGTTGTCATGCTAAACCAGGCAGCTTCCGACCGCGAAAAGCTTGGCAAGCTGCTGAACATTTCCTCGGAGCAGATGAGCTACATCACCAATGCGGATGCTGGCTGCGGCCTGATCAAATATGGTTCGGCGCTTGTCCCCTTTGTCAATCGGTTCCCCAAGAATACCAAGCTGTATGAACTAATGACCACCACACCCGGCGAAGGTGTGTTCTCCAAAGGCTTGGTGTCTTGAACGTGAAGGAAATTAAAACGAAGGAGTTTGTGGATGCCCAGGAAGTATTCGAGGGTGTCACCGACCTGGGAGATCGGATGCGCCGGGGCCTTGGGTGCGGCGGTGATTATGCAAGAAACCTGGCCGATGATGGCCAGGTTTCTTCTGATGAATATGCGGCAGATCAACTGCAATATGCGGCTGAAGATATCGGTTATGAGGCAGGGCATATTGCGGTGGACACAACCCGGAGCGCTATCAGGAACACGCGCAAAGCCATCCATCGCATCCGAGAACATCGCAAAGAAAAGGATTCTGACCCTGAGGAGCCAGAAATTGAAGAACCCGAAACCCAAGAGTCTGCTCCCGAAATACCTGAAAGTCCACCGGAAGAACCGATTACAGCATTTGACCAGCGGCATCCCGCAAACGCCACAGATCCCGCTAAGCTCCCCGACGGCACAACTGTAGATAATCCCCAGCAGGTTAAGCCCGATGGGCCGAAACCCTCCGCAAAGTCGCAGTCTAAGGCTCCGGATGGTCCTCCCCCCTCTGCGAAGGCACCGCAAAAGATAGCCGATGCTCCCAAGGGAGCGCAGTCCACACAGAGATCCCATATCACAGTTCGCCAAACAACTCAGAGCGCCAGGAAAGCTACCGTAAAAACTGCGCAAAATACTGTCAAGCAAAGTCAGCAGACGGCAAAAACATCTAGAGAAGCAACACAAGCTTCAATTAAAGTCGCACAGGCTAGCAGCAGAGCTGCACAGCAAGCTGCCCGTGCAGCAGCAAAAGCGTCCAGGAAAGCTGCGGAATTACTCCGTAAAGCCGCAAAGGCTGCTGCGGAAGCGGCAAAGGTAGCAGCTAAAGCAATTGCCGCTGCAGCAAAGGCTACAGCGGCAGCAATCGAAGAGTTCATAGGTTTTCTTGCATCCGGTGGTTGGGTTGCTCTTGTGATTATCGCTGTGATTATTATAATCCTGGTTATCATCATTGCAGTAATCGGATATCTTGATCCATCAATTGCGCTCCCCGAATAATTCGCACATTTGCCTACGGCGTTAATCTCTGCTATGATTTGCATAGAAAACCAAGGAGGTTATCGCCATGAGAGAGCAAAAAAGGGTTCTAACTATGAGTGCATATGAGTACCGCCTGGCCCTGTACGGCCTGATCCATTTCCGGAATCAGCTACTGGCGCAAGGGCGCTATACAGATGCTGTAGATGAACTGATCTTGAAACTTCAAACTAAAAGCCGCCGCGTTCGGCGATAATCTAAGATTTACAAAAACTTTATACACGGCGCTTCTGTAATCTTGTACAATTACAGAAGCGCATTCTATTTTCAAGAAATGAGGTATTACCATGTACAGTGTTAAGAATTTCTTTGATAATGATGATGTCAAGGTCATCAATGAACTGGGGCCCTTCAAGGTCGTGGAGTATCAGCGTGATTTGAGCGTTATGCC
>JAZRBW010000059.1:0-3445 GCA_045635305.1 Faecousia sp.
GACAGCCTTGTCAATGTCTTCCTTGCTGAGGTTGGTGGAAGCGGTGATGGAGATATTGGCCTCCTTGCCGGTTCCCAGATCCTTAGCGGAGACCTTCACGATGCCGTTGGCGTCGATGTCGAAGGTAACTTCGATCTGGGGCACGCCACGGGGAGCGGGAGCGATGCCGCCCAGCTGGAAGCGACCCAGAGTCTTGTTGTAAGCAGCCATCTCGCGCTCACCCTGCAGCACATGGACCTCAACGGAGGTCTGGCCGTCAGCAGCGGTGGAGAAGATCTGGCTCTTGCGGGTAGGGATGGTGGTGTTGCGATCAATCAGGCGAGTGAACACACCGCCCATGGTCTCAATGCCCAGGGACAGGGGGGTCACGTCCAGCAGAACCACGTCCTTGACGTCGCCGGTCAGAACGCCGCCCTGGATGGCTGCGCCAACGGCCACGCACTCGTCGGGATTGATGCCCTTGAAGCCTTCCTTGCCGGTCAGGTTCTTAACAGCTTCCTGAACAGCGGGGATACGGGTGGAGCCGCCAACCAGCAGCACCTTGTCCAGATCGCTGGCCTTCAGGCCGGCGTCGGACATAGCCTGGCGAACAGGCTTCAGGGTGCGCTCCACCAGATCAGCGGTCAGCTCGTTGAACTTAGCGCGGGAGATGGTGACATCCATGTGCTTGGGGCCGGTAGCGTCAGCGGTAATATAGGGCAGGTTCACATTGGTGGTAGTCATACCGGAAAGCTCGATCTTAGCCTTCTCAGCAGCTTCCTTCAGACGCTGCATAGCCATCTTATCGCTGCGCAGGTCGATGCCCTCAGCCTTCTTGAATTCGCCAACCAGATGCTGGATCAGGCGCTCGTCGAAATCGTCGCCGCCCAGACGGGTGTCACCGGCGGTAGCCAGAACTTCCACGATGCCGTCACCGATCTCCAGAATGGACACGTCGAAGGTGCCGCCGCCCAGGTCGTAGACCATGATCTTCTGGTCTGCGTCCTTGTCCAGGCCATAGGCCAGAGCCGCTGCGGTGGGCTCGTTGATGATACGCTTGACCTCCAGACCTGCAATACGGCCGGCGTCCTTGGTGGCCTGGCGCTGTGCGTCGGAGAAGTAAGCGGGCACAGTGATAACAGCCTCGGTGACAGTCTGGCCCAGGTAAGCCTCGGCATCAGCCTTCAGCTTAGCCCGGGTCATGGCGCTGATCTCCTGGGGGGTGTAGCCCTTGCCATCGATGGTAACCTTGTAGTTTTCGCCCATGTGACGCTTGATGGAAGCGATGGTGCGGTCAGCATTGGTAACAGCCTGGCGCTTGGCAACCTGGCCAACCATACGCTCACCGGTCTTGGAGAACGCCACCACAGAGGGAGTGGTGCGGCCGCCCTCGGCATTGGCGATGACGACAGCCTCGCCGCCTTCCAGAACAGCGACGCAAGAGTTGGTAGTACCCAGATCGATACCGATAATCTTAGACATAATAGTTTCCTCCATATATTAAAGTTAAAGTATTTACAGAATTAGTTGGCCACCTGGACCATTGCGAATCTCACAACTTTTTCGCCGATCTTGAAGCCCTTTTGGAACACGGCGCAAACGGTGTTTTCGCCCAGCTCCTCATTTTCGATGTGCATCACGGCATTGTGAATATTGGGATCGAAGCTGTCTCCCACATTGCCGAAAATTTCCACGCCCAAACCGGTGAGGATCTTGACCAATTCGGTCATGGTCAGCTCCACGCCCTTTTTGTAGGCGGCATCTTCGGTGGGCTGATTCAGTGCCCGCTCCAGATTGTCGTAGACAGGAAGCAGCTTTGCCACGGCATCGGCCTTGCCGTTTCCGTAGGAGGCTTCCTTTTCCTTGATGGTGCGCTTGCGGAAGTTGTCAAACTCCGCTGCCAGACGCAGATACGCGTCATGCTCGGCATTATATTTTTCCTCGAAGGGGTTGACTTCCGGGGTTTCCTCCACAGGAACTTCCTCAGTAACCTCTTCTACAGGTATTTCTTTCTTTTCTTTTTCCTTTTTTGCCACGTTGGGTTCCTCCAATATTACTGCGTAGGGCCCGATGCCCCCATCGGCCCTAATAAGCCGGGTGGAGAGGGCCGATGTGGGCATCGGCCCCTACGATAGGTACTTATTGCGCTTCTTTTCCCTCCGGCAGGCTTGCCTGTTCGGGCTTTGCGAACATCTTGCTCAGGCTCTCAGCGAAGTAGCTCAGGCGAGCCGTGACCTTGGCGTAATCCATGCGGGTGGGGCCCACCACGCCGATCATGCCCTGCAGGCCGTCGCCAATATCAAACTTGGTCATGACCACGGAGGTGTCCTTCAATTCCTGGGCCACATTCTCCGGGCCAACCAGCACCTTCGTGCCGTTTGCGTTCTGCATCACCGCAGGCAGGTTGGAGAAGGCATCCTCATCGAAGGAGGTCAGCACCTTCTGGGCCTTATCCACATCCTGATATTCCGGCAGTCCCAGCAGTCTTGCCTGTCCGGCAATGGACATATTGGTACCGCCGTGATTGCGCAGAGTTTCTACCGTAAAGTCGAACACCACAGGTACCAGATTGGCCGCCGCACCGGCAGATGCACTGACGCGCTGCAGCAGTTGGGCTGTCATTTCCTCCACCGTCAGGCCGGTCATTGCGGCGTTGAGCACCGCGCTTAAGAGCTTCACATCCATCTCGCTGACATCCAGCGGCAGTCGGATCAGCTTGTTGACCACTTCATCAGACGACAGCATCAGCACCAGGATCACGCTGTCACTTCCTGCCAGGATCAGATCAAAGCGCTTGACGGTGGCACCGCTTTGACGGGAGGTAACCGAAATGGCTGGCAGGTTGGTTGCCTGGCTGACCAGCTTTGCAACCTGATCCATCATCTGGTCGAAGCGCTGCATTTTATTTTCCATAGCGGCATTGATGGACTTGGTTTCGTCCATGCTCAGCCGGTAATCCGCCATCAGCTCATCCACATACAGCCGGTAGCCTGCGGCACTGGGCACGCGACCCGCACTGGTGTGTGGCTGCTCCAAATAGCCCATGGCCAGCAGATCCGCCATCTCATTGCGGATGGTGGCCGAAGAATAGTTCATATCCGGAAGCTCGGCAATGGCCTTGGAGCCAACCGGTTCGGCGGTGCGGATATACAAGTCCACGACACAGCGCAGAACCTTCTTTTTCCGATCAGTCAGTTCCATAGTTTTCTCCTTTTAGCACTCAAGTTCCCTGAGTGCTAAGCACACTATAACAGAGAGTGCTAAAAAAGTCAATAGGCAAGAATATAAATTATTTTTGAACATTTTTGAATATCTATGCACCGTTCCAAATTTTCGTTTATCTCTGTGTTTCAAACACGCCCGTAGGGAACGCTGTCCTCAGCGTTCCGAAACGATTTAGGGGGTTCGATGCCCCCTAAATCGTTAACTTGCATCAAAAAATGCCGCTTCGCGGTCGGAACGCTGA
>JAZRBW010000060.1:0-2434 GCA_045635305.1 Faecousia sp.
ACGCTGGTGTGGCGATCCCCAAAGGTTTTAGACAGTACTTTTCAATGCGATTTCCCCCTAACCGGGGGATTGCACCCCAAGGGCACTTCCTCGCACTTCGTGCTCAGGGCGCCACGTCGCCTTCGGCTCCTCGCAATGACCAAATGGAGAGAGCGATAAACGAAAATTTGTAACTATGATATACGAAAAGCCGCAGGGAAACCTGCGGCTTAACTGTTTTACGGATCCAGCAGATAATGCACCGAGCGGATGACCTGTCCCTGGCGGTAATAGAACCGGGGCACCCGGCGGCTGATACCGCAGACGAACTCATAATTAAAGCTGTCCGCTGCGGCAGCGATCTGTTCCATAGTGATTTCCTCGGCACCGTCGCGGCCCACCAGGACCACCCTGTCGTTGAGTCTGACACCGGGAATATCCGTCACGTCTACCATCATCTGATCCATACAGATGCGGCCCAAAATAGGGGCTTTTTTACCCCGGATCAGTACATAGAATTTACCGGAAAGGCTTCTGCGGTAACCGTCGGCATAGCCCACAGGCACCGTAGCCACCACAGTTGTCTTTTCGGTGACATAGGTGCCGCCATAGCTGATCTCGCGCCCCGGCTCCAGCACATTTACATTGGTAACACGGCTGTGCCAGCTAAGGGCGGGGGTCAGGGGCAGCCGGGACGTATCCACCTGGTCGCTGGGGTACATACCGTAGGTAACGATACCGCTGCGCACCATTTCATAGTGCTTATCAAAGTTCAAAAGACCTGCAGAATTATCCATGTGGCGCAGAGGTACATCCACTCCACGGGCTTTCAGCATGGCATCGAAGGCTTCAAACTTCTCTGCCTGGATGCGGGCACGGGTCAAATCCGCACAATCCGCAGTGGCGAAATGGCTGAACAGGCCCTCGGCAAAGATGCCGGGCAGCTTAGCGATTTGGGCGCAGATGTCCGCACTTTCTTCCGTTGCCTGGAAGCCCAGACGGCTCATGCCGGTGTCCACGGCAAAGTGGAAGGGCGCAGTAATGCCTTGGCGCACCGCCTCAGCAGACAGGGCTTGTGCCGCTTCATAGTGGAAGATGGCAGGACGAATCCCCAGGGCAATAGCCTCCGGGAAGGCAGCTACCGGGGTCTGGCCAACAATGAGAATAGGAGTCTCCAGGCCGGCCTGTCGCAGCTCCAGCGCCTCCAGCATGGAGGATACACCGAAAAAGCTGCACTTTTTCTCCAGCAGACGGGCAACCTGCACCGCACCGTGGCCATAGGCATCGGCCTTGATAATCGCCATGACGCGGGTACCGGCCTTCGCCGCAACGCGGTCGAAGTTGGCAGAGATGGCATCCAAATCAATGGAAACATAAGTATTGTCGAAATTCAAAGGAATCAGCTCCGTAAACCCAATTTTTTTAATCATAACACAGACTGGGTAAAATGTAAAGCAATCCGCCGGGATGGTTGCAAATTTTCGTTTATCGGTCTGTTTTGTATACTTCGTAGGGAACGCTGTCCTCAGCGTTCCGACCGCGAAGCGGAACAAAATATAACAAACTTAACGATTTAGGGGGCATCGAACCCCCTAAATCGTTTCGGAACGCTGGGGACAGCGTTCCCTACAGCACACCGCAAGGTGTGCGATAAATCCCAATTTGTTGGGTTATCTGCGTTGTTTTATGTAAACTCATCGCTGGATTTGCGTCTTAAAAAGTGCAAAATACCACAAAAAATCCTGCTTTTTTCTCCAGTTCATACTAATTTGAAAAATAATAGTTGTACTTTTACAAAAAATGTTGTACAATAGTATTTGTATTAAAATGCGATTTTATGGACTCTGTCTATTTTGGAGGTACATCTGATTTATGAAACCCATCGTTTTGGTTATTATGGACGGCGTGGGCAAGGGCGACGGCGGCAGCGGCGATGCTGTCAAGGTTGCCAAGACCCCCACGCTGGATCATCTGTTTGCTACTTGCCCCTACACCTGGCTGAAGGCTCACGGCACCGCCGTCGGCCTGCCCAGTGACGAGGATATGGGCAATTCTGAGGTAGGTCACAATGCCCTGGGCTGCGGTCAAGTCTATTCTCAGGGTGCCAAGCTGGTTGGCGAAAGCATTGAAAATGGTGCGCTGTACGCATCTAATACTTGGAAAGATCTGGTTGCCAACGCTAACGGCAAAGCCATGCACTTCATCGGCCTGCTGTCCGACGGCAACGTTCACTCCAATATCGCCCATCTGATCGCCCTGCTGCGTCAGGCCAAGGCTGAGGGTGTGAAGAAAGCCTACTGCCACATCCTGCTGGACGGCCGTGATGTGCCCGCCACCTCCGCCCTGGAGTATGTGGGTCAGTTGGAAGCGGTTCTGGCTGAACTGAATACCGACGGCTGCGACTACGCCATTGCTTCCGGCGGCGGCAGAATGCAGGTCACCATGGACCGCTACG
>JAZRBW010000061.1:0-22473 GCA_045635305.1 Faecousia sp.
GAAATTTAAGCCCAGGGGCACGAGTATGCTGCCCATGCTGCGGCAGGGGATCGACAGTGTGGTGCTGAGTCCTGTTCCCGAGAAGCTGAAGAAGTATGACCTGCCGTTGTACAGACGCAGCAATGGGCAGTTTGTGCTGCATCGGATCGTAAAGGCGGGGGAAACCTACACCTGCATCGGTGATAACCAGTTTGTGTATGAACGGGGACTGCGTCACGAACAGATGATAGGCCTTGTGACGGCCTTCTACCGGGGTAAAAAGGAGATCCGAACTTCCTCTCTCCACTACCAATTCTACTGCCGAGCTTGGCACTACAGCCGTCCTGCAAGGCATTTCTGGCGGCGCACTATTGGCTGGTTACGAAGACACATTTGACGACAAAAATGTCCTCAGTGAGATTCGATCGAATCCCACTGAGGACATTATATTTTTTGACGCCAAATCATTTAGCTACATTTAGACATTACTTCCCGACAATCTGTCGCCATTTGCTATATGCGTTATTCTTCACTATCATCCTTGGACTTTTTATCGCGTTCCATGGTTTCTGCAATGGCGCGACGGACAAAATTATTAAGTGATTCGCCGAAAGAAGCCGCATGCTGGCTGATCGCATTTTTGTCCTCAGGAGTTACTCGAATTTGAATTCGTTCATACTTATCGTGGTATTTTTGATTGGCACGCAGCCGTGCTTCAGATGCCTTCATGATTTTAGTCCTTTCATTCTGTACATCATAGTCCATTAGCGTTGTTTTTTGTATGACTCCATACATACTAGCTAAATATCCATACACTTTTTTGTATATTTTTCTCTCTTGATGTATGGCTCCATACATGGTATAATTATCAAAGAAAGAATAACGGCAGTGCAAGCGAGTTGGCGCTCCCTTGCACCTGCGCAGGTGGACTAATCACCTACACAACGGGTAGCCCCGCACCGCAGGGATATTATACCCTTTTTGCAATCATTTTGCAAGGGGTAAAGTATACCTTCGGTCGCAAAGTGGCTATCATCAGATTTTTCTGTACCGTGTAGGGTCTATTGCCTGCACGGTATTTTTTCACACCTATATCATGGAGGAAAACACATGGAACACGAAAAAGAACAAGCCACAATGGCGCAGCCCGGAATTCTGGACATGCTGATTGACCAGTACCAGGAGTCCACAGACGGTGACAGTTTCCTCAGCAAGGTGCTGTTTCACCAGCTGTACAAGGAACTACGTATCCTGGACCCGGACACCGCCGATCGGATCATCACCCTGGTCTGCGCCCTCTGCGGCGACTACGAAAAGGGTGCCTATGTAGCCGGCATCAAAACCAGCATGCAGATGTGCCGCGAACTGGGGCTTTAAGTCCTACATCTTAAGGAGGAAAATTATGCAGAAGAATCAGATGTTCGGCATTTTCCTGCCGGACCCCAACGCACCGTTCTATAACCCCAAGGCAGCTCTCTATGTGGGCACCCAGGAAGAGATCCTGCAGTTTATTGATCGTCTGGAAGCGTCGTCCGATGCTTCCTATTACAGGGATGTGATTGCCGCCGTTCGTGCTTATCCCGACGATCCCACTGCTGAATACGAAATCGCTGGCAGGAAATTCTCCTCCATGATCCCTTTGACAGAGATCGGCAGAAAGGAATTCTCTCTGAGCGATCATACATGGATTCATGATTCCCCCGACAAGGGCTCCCAATACCTCATGAAAGCGGAGGATGTGTGGGTCAGCTATATCATTGTTACGAACAATATCTGGTCCGTCACCTGCTGCAAGGTAAACTTTGAGGGCCTTTGCATCAGCACACCGGGGATCGGCTGGATCACGCTGGGCACATCTTCCAATGGAACGCCCGGCCTGTTTTACTGCGAATCCGGCTACAATGACGAAACATATACAACATGTATGTCCTTGTATCGGAGCGAACGCTGGCATTCCCGGGACGAGAAGACGCCTACGGTGGAAAATCTCCCTGGGCCTCTGCATGCGAAGCTTTCGACTGTGGTTGGTGAATTCCTAGGGCGTTACTGACGGAAAGGAACTGCCCATGTACATTACAGTCGAAACATTTATGAAGTGCGTGCCCCACTACCTTCAGCTAGCAAAATCGATGGATGTGTACATCGAAGACACCGCGCAAATGACTGTATGGTTGCTTCGCTGTCAACGTACTCCCCTGCTGGCGCGTCTGACAAGTACGCTCCGGGGGGCATCCCGCAATCACATCAACCCCACTTGTGCCACACAGGGCACCTAAAGTCGGTTTCATCTGTCGGTTGCGTTTAGGGCCGCAGCCGGCAGTATGGATCAACGTGGCCAGTCACGAAAGTGGCTGGCCACAATTCTAATGAGGGAACGAATGAACGAAGAAGCAAAGATATCTGAGCAGATCAGTGCATTTCTCAAATTCCTGGAGCGCATCGAAAAGGATCATACCTGGGCATTGCAGGAAGGCAGAGAGCCAGGATCGGCTCCCCAATTGGAGCTGCTGGATTTCTCCTACCACGATCAGGCGAGGATCGCCAAGCAGTTGAAAGAATGTCGTATCCGCAGAAGATCGATAAAGGATACTATTTTGGTATGCACACCTATTGTCGAATTTATCGATAGTGAAAAAGGCAAAATGCTGATCGGTCAGCTCCAGCAGGTGCTGGACAAGGTCAGAAAGGAGGAACGCCGTCTGGAAGAACGGACATATACACCTAGGGTGCTGAGCAAGGAGGAATTCCTCACTGTTCAGCAACATGGGTAACAGCAACCATATTATCGGCCAGCAGGAAATCCTGATTCCTGCTGGCCTGTTTTTACTCTTTGGTTGTACAGGGTTAAGAAAAAACACCTTCAGGTGATATACATAACTACCAATGTCCACATTTTGGTTCAATTCTCTATCCACCGACACCGCCTTCGAAGCCACACTTCATATGTGAATTTTTAATAGTATTTATTTTTAAAATTCGTGTTGATTTTCTTCTTGACAAATCAACACTTCTGTGTATAATAGAATCATACAGAGGACAGCATCCCACAAATTCAAAGGAGTGTGCTACTCATGCCTGACAAAAAATACATTTGGGTAAAAACACATGAGCCCAATCTGGATCGTTTTGCCGAACTGGTAGTCACCGCAAAAGGAGATCGCAGTATGCGCGCCTTCGCGCAGGCCTGTGATCTCAATCCTGCAACATTTACCCGTATTACAAAAAAGCGGAACACAGGCTCCAGCCGCACAAAACTAATTGAGGCAATTGCAGCAAATGCTGACCCAAATAGTGGAGTTACGCTCGAATTACTGGCCGATGCTAGCGGATATACACGTCAGGAAGTTTATACAGTTTCAGAGAAAATCAGCGACAAGCCGCTTCCTCCTGTTTCCAAAGTTTCAACTTCCGACATGATGGCGCGAACCATTGTGATTCAAGCGTTGGCCCGGAAGAACCTTGATTTCAAGATCCGACCCAATGACTCCCTTTCTACCGGATACCATTGTATTGTACCAGATTTACTGATAGAGATTACATATCAAAAAGGAACTCACGAGTTACTTTTTATCGAGTATATCCCCCATTATTTTACAACACCACAAACGATAAGCGATCGATTCGGTCGGTACACTTTGACCGATGCATATAAAATGGACAATCTTCCGCCTGTTAGTTTTTTGATGGTAGTTTCCGACGAAGAATTGTATAACAGTGCCACCAAACTATTCAGCAACGGAGTGCCTATTGCCAGTTCAATCATTCTAGTCGATTTTTCAGAGTCAATCATAAAAAAGCAACATATATTCAAGCGCAAGAAAGTCGACTGGTCCTCTACACATCCCTTGACTATTAACCTTCTGTACGAGAGCTGAGGGGACTCATACAGTATTTATCGATCTACCCTCGGAAAGGAGAAACAGATCATGGCGGCAACCGAAAACATGATTCATACACCCTATGAACATATTCCGATCTGCGTCGTGCTGACGAAAGACGGAGTCGCCCCCAAACTGGAAGTGAAGGCGGGCAAAAAGCGCGAAACGGTACCTCTCGACTGGCTTCTGGGCGAGATCCATCGTGTCGCAAACACCAACAAGCAATAATATCGCACAAAACGTAGGCGAGCAGATCCAAGCGAGATAGGCCGGTACGAGCATTGTGGGCATATGCCCAAAATGTTTGTATCGGCTTTTCTTTTTTCTTAGTGCCAAACGGCACACCGCTAAAGACTGCCAGCGCAGTCTACACACTTTCTTTAGGAGGAATCTATGATTAAATATGCAATGGATAGACAAGGTAACCTTTGGTGTGCGGACGACCCCAATGCACCGCAGCATGCCAAATGTCCTCTGTGCGGCATTCGCGAAACCCTTCGCCGCTCCGCTTTGAATAACGCTTTTTATGCACGTTTTCCAGGTGAAATCCACAAGCACAAAGATTGCCGGCGGCTCGATGGTTCGGTTGATGTTTTCAACATTCTTCTGACCACCACTGAATCTTACTGGCAGCATCACCTGAAGCAAGCCAATCCGCCCACCGGCAAGCCCGAGACCGTTCCCGATCCCGATGACCCCATTACTCCAGATGATAGCAGAGATTCGGAATTGCCCGGCAACACCGACAACCCGGGTTTCCCCGATGATCCCGATGATTCTGAGGAGATTGAGATTCCCGTTTCTCCTCGGACTGTAACCGGGCCGGTGACAGAGCGCGTGCACGGTATGCGCACATTGACCCAGTTGGCTACCAATGGCTATTTGGATTGCGCGGATTGCGAAATCGGCAATTCTCAGCGCTTGTCCGATCTGACCATTAATCCGTGCTTTTCCTACTTGCTGCTGGAATCGGACGAGATTGGCTTTCGTGTCTTGCAGGGCGTACCCCTGGGTTATCTAGATAAGAAGCAATCCATCCAAATGCGGATCGACATTGATCGGAACAGAGCCGGTCAAAGCCTAAGGCTGTACAAAACAGCGGACATCCACATCCCGGATGAAGCTTTGTACACCAAAATTCGAAATTCGCTCTTTGAGCAGTACATTGACGATGCAGGCAAAACGCGCGTACGTCGTAAATACAACCGCATCGCCGTTGCGGAGCAATGGGACAGTACACCAAAGGAGCACTGCCACTGTACCTGGTCTTGCTTATACAAAGGCTGGAGATGCATGGGTCTCCTGTCCGCAACCATTACGCGGAACTGCTGGCTTTACGCATTCCCGAATTCTGCATCGTCCAAGCAGCCAAACACCAAAAGAAACACATAAAAAGCTCCCCCTGTGTGGCCGAAGACTGCTTAGGCCACACAGAAATACCTTAAGGAGGCACACATATGAGTTCCAATCATGACTACACACATTTTATTAAGGAAATTGATTGCAGAGATCCACTGTCCTTTTTTCGGGCGCTGATCGTTGCAGAAATCGTTCATAACGGTACTCCTCTGCTATATATCAACGATGTCATTCATAAAGCCAACACATATGATCTGCGGATGCGTCTGTCTCAGTATCATATCCCGCCCGGCCACGAGTATGAATTTGGCCTATATATACAGGCCTACCTCATTCGCAAGCAGATCCAAACTGTGGAAGATTTTCAGTGTTTTGTTCAGGACGCATTCCCGCATCTGTTCAAAAACACATTCATCATTGATCTTCTAAAGGCCACTCCCCTCAATTTGTATATTGCCGTATACCATTTACTCTCCTCTTCCGCATCCTATAAGGGCAGCAATGCCTATCAGGGATCCCAGTATGCCGATCAGGTGTATCTACCCCGGCAAGACATGTGGGCCTCCTTAGGCATTCCTGATTTGAACACCTTTTTTCAGTGCTGGCAGAGCTTGAATTACTACGAAAGCCAAGCAGAAGAGATGTACATTCCCTCCGCCCTCAAAGACGCAATTGAGGCCTACAAAAAGTTTAAGGTGCCAAAACCGTCGTTGCTTACCCACTATGTCGTTTGCCTTTCCTGGTACAACTCCCTCGATGAAACCTCTCGAAAAAAACCGCATCTTAATCCTTGGGAAGAATGCCGGAAGATATACAGCGACACCATGATTGAACGCGGTATGACGCAAGAAGAAGCGCTGTTCAACGGCGCCATTCTGAACCTGATCGCAAAAAGTGTGAAACCTACTGACGTAATCAATGCACTCTTTTATCAGCATCGCAGTGACATTTTGGAAGAGACATACATTCTGTTCCCCACCATGCAAATGGATATTGGCTTTGCCCAAAATGTATTGGTGGTCAATCCCAGTCCGGATTTTCTGGTGCAATACGGAGAATGTAGTCTTACCAAGCAGAAACAAACTATCTTCGTTGTCACAGATGCCACAGTTGCCAAAGCCTATGCGCTTCAGTTTGTTGGCTGGCCCTATCGTTTTGTTACCCCCTCCTATTTCGAAAGTAAGCCTAATGTACCCGGCAGTAATGCGCTGCACCAATTCGATTATCTCCTGTATATGGCAAGGGATTCTCGTCTTTCCACATTCTCGGACGCCTTCTCCCGTTGTGTCCCGGGTTCTCGCATTCTGTGCGCTCTGCCGCAAACGGCACTCACCACCAAGGTAACGGAAGAAAATATTGATGAGGTCTTCCAAAAAAACACAATTGGCATCGACAGTATTCTGGAATTACCCGCCAAGCTTTCTGGAGCAGGTAAAAACAAAAAAATGCTCATTCGTGCCCGCGCCGATGTGCAGCCTTCCCATTTTGCGTTATTGACTTCCACTTGTTTTTCTTTGGATGAAACAACCCACTACACAGTTGTGGACCGTAGTCCCCGTTTTGTTCCTTCCGAACAGTTGCGTAAGCGCCGTACCGTCAAGCAAATGCGTGATTACCACGACAATCACCCCGACACGCCGACAATCAAGGCCTCAGAGGAAGATTCTAACAACAAAGGCTTCCATTTTTCAAAAGATATTGCTATCCGGTGCAATCTGTATCAAGAAGCGGATGGCCAATATACAGCCAGAGCCTACCGTCGCTTTATCTCCAAGCAATACGGTCAAAGCGAACGCAATAGCGGCAAAAAAGAACCCAAGAAAATTCGCACGGATTACTACTACCCCGGCCCCTGTAGCCTAGAAGAAATCTTTGCACGCATTACCAAATGGGTACTCCGACCTAATATTATGAAATTGATTGTCCGGGACATTGAGGCTGCGTATGAAGACCACCCGCAAGATTTGTCACTGAAAACTGTGTGGTACTGCCTTCGCGCTGACCTCAAGGCCACCTATATGTCCTATGAGGACAAACTGGCAATTGATCTGTTTTGTGGCAAAGATCAAACCCTGTCTGACCTGGAGCTAAAGGGCATCCATGAAGAAAGCATCTTGGATGCCTTGGCGCAAACCGCGCCCGGATGCGAAGAGGATCCCCGTTACCGGCGGCTTTTGGACCTTATTTTCCGCATGGCCGTCCGGAGAGGATTTTTGGATGTACATCCCTTCACTCCGGAAAAGACTTCCCTGGAACAGGACCGTAAAAAGGCAATGCGACAGCTTCGAGATGCGTTGGGCAAGGATTCTCTTTCTTTTACGGAGATGCGAAAAGTGCTTGCCTTCCTTCTGGAGCCTGTTGACGAACAGAACACCCCAAGGGCTGTTAGAGAAAGCCGCTGGCTGATTCCTCTGATTCGGCTTTGCACAGGCATGCCCCTTCGTGAAATTTGCTCCCTTCAGTGGAAAGATTTCCATCAGATTGAAGATTTTGATGCCTATCAGCTTCATGTCACAAAGTTGACGAATGATGCCAATGAGTCCGTTCCTATCACCAGCTACAGATATGTTCGGAAATACCGGAAGGTTCCTTGTGTGACAATTTTGAGCGAGGCACTTCTCCAACGCCTGAAATACATGGAAAAGACCTATGGCATTTCTCCGAAGGATGCCATGTCAATGCCCATGATCTTCTCCGAAGAACCCGGAACCAAGCGTAAAGGACGCCCCAAAGGCTCCCTGCAGTGCACGATCCAACAAGCTCGGAAAATGTCTGCTATTGCAATGGCAAAGGCAGAGATTCCCAGTGATGTAATCACCCTGCTGGACGGTGAAGCCGCTTTCCAGGAGGACTTGAATGCCTGCAGGAACGACTTATTCTACTCGAACTTCCTGCACTATCTGCGTACTGTGTGTGGCCTCAGCGAGGGTCAGATCTGCTATATCGTTGGCAGAAAAGCTCCTAACTGTTTCTCGGAACATTACGTTGATTTTCGTAATGATTTCATCCAGCTGGCTATGGTCCAGCGTATGGATCGCCTGTGGGCACTGGTCCAGGCGGAGAATGATACCCAGGAATACACCTACACTGCAAGCCATCAAAACGCAGACCACACCAGCACAGTTGATCCCCCCAGCAACGCCCTAGCTTCTGCGGAAGTGACGATCATTCCGGAGATACCCTTCTCCGTCGGTGATATCCGCATCCGGGTGGAATGTCAGCGAGGAGCAGAATGCAAAATCACATCCTACACAAAGGAGATTATCCAATGAGCAAAATCAAGCGAAAGGATATACCCTCCGCTTCGAAAGCGGAGGGCATCCTCACCTTTCAAAATGCATACCTAGCATACAAAGAGGAGTGCGCTGCCTTTGAGCGCACATGGGATGATGGTACCCAGGTAAAGTACGACCGCCATGTTAGCAAATTGATTGTACCCCATCTTCGCAACCATGACCATACTCCTATTCAAGATTACACGCTGGACGATTTCAAGCATGTAATCGACGAGTTAAAGCGAGTAGGTCAGCGTAATGATCCCAGCAATTATAAGCCCTATACAGACAGCATGCTCGGCAAGGTTCGGCACATCATGCGCACTGTGGTAACGGTGACATCCGACCATGAGTCTTTCCACAATGTGTTTGATGATTCGGAAGATGACCAGCAGATCACCGAGGCCCAAAAAATCCAGCAAATGAAACAGCTCTGGCTGATTCCCAAGTCTTTGAGTGTCAAGGAGGAAAAGAAGGTTCTGGAGCATATTCTCCGCAACCTGGAGATTCGTGGTGAATACATCGCGCTCTTTTTAATGTACACATTCGGTCTGAGAAATGAAGAAGCTTGTGGTGCGAACTTTGGGTACATCAAAGAAATGACATCTTACCCAGGACACTATTACTTGGAAGTTCCTCAGTCCACTGTGATCCACAGCAACCAGGCAAAGGTTGAAATGAAAACCTACAATGCCTATCGGAGGATTCCCATTCCCCAGCATGCTGTAGAGGTCCTGTTTTACCTACGAGAAAAACGAATCCTGTTACAACAAAGCCGCGGAAATCATGGAACCGACATCCAAAATACCTGTATTGCCTATTCGGGCAAAAAGCCGTTTCATCGTTGCAGTGCATATGCCGTGTCAAACCAAGCAAAAAAGATGTTCGAAGACCTAGGTATGCGTGGCCAAATTGCGGAAATTAAGGAATACTTGGAGTACGAGGCGAAAGCCATCGCGGAAGATCAATTCGATATAGATGAATTCGCACTTATCGAAAAGGATGCGTCGGCCTATTTTCTCAGGAGACATTTCGCCAGTACAATGGCAATTCTTCTGCAGATGCTGGATGCTGAAGCCGCACTGACGTATATAATCGGTCACGTCATCGAAGATTCCCAAATGCAACGAAGTGATTTCCTGGATGAGCGGGAATTGTTCGCCATCAAACAGTTGATGGATCAGCGGCCACTTCTGAACAAAATCAGCATTCCGGTGTCTCTTACGCTGAAAGGCAATTCCTCTGTCCAAACCGATGGCTATAGTCAGGAGTTTATTGTTCCGGCGGAGGCCAGCCGTGTAAATCTATCTGTCACAGCAAAAGAGCCTAACGACCCCATTGATGTGACTGTTACCCTGTCTGAAGGAACACGCATTCACGAAGAAGTGGGCATTCACGGCACTTCCTTCCCCCATCATTTCCCTCGCACCACCAATGTACTGAAGGCTTACCACAGCGCATACAGCAAAGAGTGTACTGCCGATGTATCCGAAAGCTGAGCAAGATAGCAGCGCAAACCCTTGTCTTTCGGCATGGGCTTGCGCTGCTAAATATACTGCGGTTGCATGAGGATCACTGTTGTGCTTCCTATAGCAACCATTGGTGATCGTGTGGCACTACAACTATACAATACGATCCCGGGTTTGGCCTAAATCGTTCAAACCCGGGATCGTACATTTTTCAGTTAGTTTTGGAAGATAACGCCGTAGCCGATGATACGTGGATCACTCAGGGTATAGCTACGCACAGTCACACGGCCGGCACTATTACCTTCAATGGTGTAGACCATGTTTTTTGTCACGTCCACGCTGAGAACGACGCCCACATGCTCAGGGTCAGTTCCCTTATCCCAGTCGAAAAAGATCAAATCGCCTGGCGTGGGGTTGCCACCTCCAGGAATCCATGTGGATGTGGCGTTGCTCGGTGTCGTAGTGAAGTGCTCCATGAAGTCGTCCACATTGGCATACCACTTTTCATGGCCAGTCGAGCCGCTATACCCCGCCTCAGCCAAAGCCCAGGACACAAAGCAGGCACACCAGGGGGTTTTTGAATTCCATCGATCATCTTTGTCATAACCGCCGATGTACCACTCCGAATAATAGTCGAAGTCACCCGCTTCTTTCACGATATCCCCTGTGTAAACGATTTCTCCCCTGCTGCGATACTGGGATTTCAGAATCTTGATGAATTTTTCCCGACCCGCATCGCCGCCAATGCCAGGCAATTGGTCTATATCCGGTGCGCCCTCTGGCTCAGCCGTGCGGCAATAAACAGAAGATGTATAAACGCCGTCCTTGGTTTCAATGGAGATGCTGAGCAGTTGGCCTTCCAGAATCGCATTAGAGGCAATCACATTCTCCAAAACTGGAGTGTCATTGGTGTAAATCTTCTGTTCGGTCGCATTGTACTGGAATACAATCCGGCCGTCCTTGTCTTTCAGCATCCAGGAACCATACTCATCCGGCTCGCCTTCTGCAGAAGGAACATTGGATACCACTTCTTTGATATTGCCTTCCGATGCCATATCCTCCATCACACTCAGCAACGTGCGGACTGTGATCTGTTGGGAAGCCGTATCGGAACTTTGGCGATTGACACGCAGACCCATCAGCAGAACCGAGGTTGCGGCAGCGGTAACCACGACCGCAATGGCCATGGCCACCACCAGCTCGATCAGGGTAAAGCCGGCGTTATGTTTGGAGGTGTGCTTCATTGCTGCACCTCCTCTGCGCCTGCAGACACAGTACCAATTTCGTAGGAATAATACGTCCCGTTTGCATAAACTTTGCAGGTTATCATCACATCTCCACTAGAGGCGGAAAATACATAGAGTGTGTTGTCCTCTTCGTCTGTTTCATTCTCATGCCAAACTGCACCGGTATCGCCTATCGAAGCATTTTTTTCATATTGAGCGATGTAATCACTCCATCGGGCCATAACTTTTTCGATTTCGCCGGCAGCAAGATACTGCTGTTTCATTTTCTCATTGGTTCTTTGCTGGTTTTGCAGATTGTTATGGGCACCGGTCAGGATGGTGGTAGCCACCAGGCAGAATACCAGCAACACTACCGTCACATACACCAGGACATAGCCTTCATCATGTTTTTTCACGATCAGCTACCCCCTTTCCGGACATGGGTATTCACAGTAATCAGCCCTTCGTTGTCCGTCACGGCAACCGCATAGTAGCCATCTTTGGAGTTATCTTTATCAATGGTAATAATGACATCGGGATAGTTATCCGTTTCGCTAAACTGATTGGTCTCCGCATTCCAAACAAAATCATATACGATGATAGTGTCTTCACTATGCGCAATGATTGCATCGATACGGTCTCCATCCATTCCCTCAGCCATCAGGGTTTCCACGGTGGAGGAGACAGCCAGCTGTGCCTGCATCATTTTGTCGGTTTTAGCGTTCATGCGGTACGACAGCACAATGCTGGTACAGGTGGGAATCACAATCGCAGCCAGGATCACAATAGAAACCAGCAGTTCCACCAGGGTAAAGCCTTCGTTATGCTTCTTTTTCACGGTCAGTCTCCTCCTTTCCGGGAAAATAAATCTGTTTGGTATCAGTCAAAAATGTTGTCCTTGCCAGTATCGGGGGTATTGACCTCCGGGGGTAGATAGTCCCGCAGCTCCGTATCGATCAGATACAGCAGCAGTGTGACTGTGCCAGCCGCCATATCCCGGTTCTTGTCGTACTGGATCTGGGCAAACTGCACGGAGGTAACGCGGGAATCGGTTGCCAGGTAGGTAATCATATCCTGGAAGCCCTGGTAATTGGTCTCATAGTTGACTGTCAGGGTCAGGCCCATCAGCTTGGAGCCATCTTTCAAGGCAACAATGGGCTGGGCCTGGGCAAAGCTGAAGTTGATCTCTGTGCCGAATACAGTTTCCAGATACAGGATGTACATGATCTGGTCTTCCTGCTTCATCTCCACAGGGAACTTTTCATACAGCTCCAGACGGCTGGCCATAATCTGGGCAGTTGCCTCTTCCAGCTGGTCCTGTACACCTTCGTATTTCATATTCTTTTGGATCTTATTCTGCAGGGTCTTGTTGTAGGTGTTCAGCTTTTGCACCTCTGCTTCGTGGGCAGTCTGTGCCTCCTGATGATCTGTATAGACCTTGAACGCGCCCACCAACAGCACCAGTGCCAGCAGAACCTTCCAATATTTTCCTAATGCTTTCAGAAGTTTCATCAGCCCAGCACCTCCAACTTTTCAACCTTTGCATCCTTATCCAGACCTTCGCGATCCAGCTCTGCCTTCTTCAGTTCCTCAGTATACTTCAGCACAACAGTAATCATATAGGGATAATTGCCGGAAGCATTGGAGCCGTTACCGGTATTCACATCGGGCAGCAGATACTGCTTATAGGGCTCCAGGAAGGCATCCCAATCGGGATCGCCGGTGGAACCGGTCACCAGATAATTTTCAATCAGACCGTCCAAATACTTATCACCGGTGGTGCCGGTGTTCAGATACTTGTAGAGCATACTCATCAGTTCGGACTGCTGATAATCATCGGGTTTCTTGTTGGTATCAATATCGGGATTCGGCAGTTTGCCGCCGCTTTCACCCTTGAGAATGGATTCATAGTTCTTCAACCATTCGTCCCAGCGTGCATCACCGGTAGAGCCGGTGTCCAAATACTTCTTAATCAGACCATTGATATAGGCGTCATTGGTCTTGCCGTACTGGGTGTACTGATAAATAAAGGTCAGCAGTTCCTTCTTGGAATAGTCATCGGGGCCAGGATTTTCCGGCTTGGGCTTATCTTCGCCACCACTGCCGTTATTGTTTCCGTTGCCGCCCATATCCTTGATCTGCTCCAGCGCTGTCCAAACCTCTTCAGGCACCAGCGCATTCAGCTTCTTATCCAGCTTCTTATCGCCGGTATCGAAGGAGCCTTCCATCAGGTCAGCCAGCAGACGATCCATATCCAGGAAGCCCATAGCGATCTTTTCCTGCAGACCCAGTTCCATCTCCAGATGGTACACATACCAGCGTTCCATCTTGCTGTCGGTGCAGATCAGATCTTCTGTAGCGGTCAGTGTTTCATCATTCTTGGTCAGAATCACCAGCAGGCGCTCCATCATATCAAAAGCCTGCTGTGCATCGCTTGTGGTGCCGTCACCCATCAGCGTATTCAACAGATCATCGTTTTCCGGCAGGAGCAGGTCATCGTAGATATACCAGAACAGCACGGGCTCGGGTGCCCAGACGTCCGCCATCACCAAATCATAGAATCTGCGGACAGCAAAGGGATTGCCGGTCAGCATTTCCGTGAGAGCGTTGCTGCGCTCATCAAACAGGTTCTTCGTTCCGTAGGCGCTGCGCAGCATCTGCAGGGAGCCGTACTTATTGGCAGGCTTCTTGCCATAGATGTTCTCCAGGCGTTCCATCTCCGCGTCGCTCAAGCCCATCAGCACATTCATCAGTTCGCCCTGATCGATATTGGAGGCCAGCAGTTCTGCCAGAATCTTTATCTCCTGGTCGCTCAGATCGCCGTAGTCGCCCTCGGTAGGAGGTGCTTCTGTTCCTTCATTATCACCCTTCACAGGGCCGTAGGAGTCCACAGGGCCGCCACCGCCGCCGGTCAGGTTGGAAATTTGGATCAGATCCATGTATTTCATTTCCCGCAGGGCCATAATCAGGTAGGCTGCTTCTTCCTTGGAACTGCACTCGAAGGATACCATCAAACCATCTGCAGAGATCTGCAGACCGGTAACGCTGGTGTTCTCCGGTAGAGTAGATTCCAGTTCCTGCAAAGCCAGCACCAGATTATCGTTGTATGTACGCAGGCTACTGAAAATAGTATCCCAGTCAGAGCTGTACTTGTTGTACTCGGTGTTGTACTTTTCGTACTTATCGGCATAGCCGGAGGTTTTCCTGACCTGGATCAGCAGGTTTTGCTGCTGGGTCGTCAAGCTGCTGATTTCCGCCTCCCAGGACAGCTTGGAAGTCATCTGCAGCAAAATTACGCCTACCAGCACCAGACCGGAGGCCAGCAGCAGAACATACTGCCACAGCTGGCTTTCCACCTGGCGGCTTGCCTTCATTACATTCAGGCTGGGAATGCCGAAGTCCAGCTTACCGGCAGCCGCGCCGGCGCACAGGATCCACTCGGGCTCGCAGCCGCAATCCGGTGCTTCCAGGGTCAGACCCAGAGTGTTGACCAGATCCGCAATCAGCTCAACATTTCCTGCCAGACCACCGCAGATATAGCCGGTAATAGCGCTGCCGCGTCCGGCTTCCATGGAGCTGTAATACTCCATCATCATAGCCAGTTCGTCAAACTGGTGGGAAGGGTTGGCACCGCAGCGGATGAAGCGCTGCAGCATGACCTGCTTCTCCTGCACAAAGGTCACACCCACGACGTCGCTTTCCAGGAACACATACATCTGGGTGTCCGGCTGCTGCTGAACGGCAGTCGCTTCCGTCTCGGCCTTGGTCTCAGCCTTTTCTTCCTCTTTTTTCTCCTTCTTCTTACCAAAGGAGATCTCCATGTTCAGATTCAGCTTGAAGGGTTCCTTGGCCTTGGTGGGCTTGGCAAAGGATGCCCCCACCGCCGCGGCAATGCCGGTGCCGCAGTAGTCGATCCGATCCACCGCCAGATTGCAGGCATTGGCCACCTGGTAATAGCGGGTGACCATATTGATGGGCACCGCCCACAGCTGTACCAGCTGCTCATTGCCGTCACCGTTCTTGGGGCCGATCACCTGCCAGACCAGCTTGTAGTCTGCCATGTCCACAGGGAAGTACATATCCACATTGGCCTGCAGCAGCTTTTCCAGTCGCTTGGCAGGCAGCACAGGGGTGGTAACCGTCTCCGTGATGACCTGAGAGGTACACAGGCTGAACACCACTCTGCGGCAGGATTTGAACTCCGGCTCCTGCAGGGCAGTTTTCAGCATATTGCGCACGGCATCCGTATTCTGGATCACGCCGTCGCTCACAGCACCCGCAGGTGTCTGCAGAATCAGATTGGGAGCTTCGGGACCACCCAGAGTCAATCTTGTTTCATCCCGGCTCATCTGCACATAAAGCACTTTACCGGTGTTTTTGCTCATATTCATAGATTAAATTCCTCCTCTGAGGCAATGAAATTACAAGGATAATCCAAACAGGCCAAGATAGGCAGAAATGATCGGGCCGCCTGCCAGGGCAGCGATCCAAATGCCGGCAGCCAGATAGGGGCCAAAGGCCAGCTTTTTGCCTTCGCCGCCGCGCATACGGATAGAATGGATCACAGCGCCGGATACACTGCCGATCACCACCGCCAGCAGCATATTCTGCCAGCCCAGCAGCAGGCCCGCAGCGCCCACCAGCTTCACATCGCCCATGCCAAGGCCATTGCCGCCGGTAAGTACATTCAGCAGCAGGAACACCAGGCTGACAGACAGCATACCCACTACATACAGCAGCCAGTTATCCAGATCCGTAACCAGGCGCACCAGGCCAAGGATGAAGATGGTCAGGTTGATGCCGTTGGGAATGGTAAAGGTGCGCCAGTCGATGATGCTGAGCACCAGCAGCATGGAAAACAGGCCGCAATACAGACCCACAGTCAGCCAGTCGCCCCGGAACAAAATACCGGTCAGCAGCCACATGGCACCGTTCAGGGCTTCCACAATGGGATACTGGGCTGACAGCTTCACCTTGCAGGCCCGGCATTTGCCGCCCTGCAGCAGCCAGCTGAATACGGGAATGTTTTCGTACCAGCTCAGCTTATGGCCGCAGCTCATGCAGTGAGAGGGGGTCTTGACGAACTCCTCCCCTTTGGGGATGCGGTAGATCAGCACATTCAGAAAACTGCCAACGCACAGGCCAAACAGGGCCAGCATAACAAGAATCAGAATATCCATTTACACTTCTCCCCTATTACAGATACTGGTCATAGGCCTGGGTCATGTTCATCATGGGCAGGAAGATCGCCAGCACGATGATCATTACGAAGAAGGCCAGCACGATCATGATGAGGGGCTCCAGCATGGCCAGCAGCCGGGCTGTGGCATCCTGCACCTCTTCGTCATAGTAGTCAGCGGTTTTTTCCAGCATACTCTGCAGGTCGCCGGTTTCTTCGCCGATGCCGGTCAGGTTGTACACCATAGGCGGGAACAGTCCGCTGTCACGCAGGGCAGCGTTCAGCGGCCAGCCTTCGGAAACCATGGTACGGACAGACAGCACCGCTTCCCTGAAGTAAATATTGCCCATGTTCATGGCAACCAGGTCCAAGCTTTCAGTCAAGGACAGACCGGAGCCCAGCAGCAGCGCCAGGGTACGGCAGAAGGTGGCGCTGGCAGAGCGGACAGTCATCAGCTTCACAACCGGCAGTTTCCGTGCAAACCAGCCGTAGAAGTGCTTGCCCTCATTGGTGCGGCCGAAGAATGTGCCGCCCACCGCCAGGGCAACCAGAACCAGGATCACGACGAACCAGTACTGGACAAACCAGTCGCTGACAGCCATGACCGCCAGGGTCACACCGGGCAGCTCCATGTTCATATCCTGGAAGGTGGCCAGAAATTTGGGGATGATGGTGGTCATCATAACGATCAGCACGATGAACATGACCGCCAGCACCACACAGGGGTAAGCCATGGCTTTTTTGACGGAGGACTTTGTCTTTTGGGCTTTATCGAACCAGACCTCCATCTGGCGGAAGGCTTCCACCAGATTACCGGATTCCTCGCCCGCCGCCACCATATTTACCAGCATACTGTTAAAAATCTTGGGGTGCTTGCGCATGGAACCGGCCAGGGTCTCGCCCTTTTCGATACTGGTCTGCATATCCCGGATGGCAACTGCCAGTTTCTTGTTTTCCGTCTGCTGACCCAGCATGGTCAAAACCTGCACAACCGGCACGCCTGCCCGCAGAATAGACTGGAACTGACGGCAGAAAATGGCCATATCTTTGGAGGTGGGGTTACCCAGGAAGGGCAGCTCAATGTCCTTTTCCAGAACACCCAGCTCTTTGATCTCAACAATGGTATAACCGGCGGCACGCAAGGAGTTCTTGGCGTTTTCCAGGGAGGGGGACTCCATGTTATCCTTGACTCGCTTGCCCAATCGGTTAACCGCAATATAGCTGAAAGAAGGCATTCACATCATCTCCCGAATTGATTTCTCATGGTGCTCGGATCGTTGGCAACCGCCAGGGCATCATCCAAGGTGACTGTACCCTTGCGCACCAGATCGCCCAGCGCCTCGTCCAGCAGCTGCATACCCTGGCGTTTGCCGGTCTGCATGGTGCTGGGAATCTGGAAGCTCTTGTTTTGGCGGATCAGGCTGCGCACAGCAGGGGTTGCCACCAGAATCTCATAGGCAGCAATTCGGCCGCCGCCGATTTTGGGCAGTAGGCTCTTGCCGATGACGCATTCCAAAACATCTGCCAGCTGGATGCGGATCTGCTCCTGCTGTTCCGGCGGGAAGACATCGATGATACGGTCAATGGCGTTGGGTGCGCTCTTGGTATGCAGGGTGCCAAACACCAGGTGGCCGGTTTCCGCGGCAGTGATGGCGGTGGAGATAGTCTCCAGGTCGCGCATCTCACCCACCAGGATCACGTCCGGGTCCTGACGCAGGGCGGCACGCAGGCCGGCGGCAAAGCTGTCGGTATCGTCGCCCACTTCCCGCTGATTGATCATGCACTTATCGTGGGTGTGGATAAATTCGATGGGGTTTTCCAGTGTAATAATATGGCGACGGCTGGTGTGGTTGATGTGATCCAGCAAGGCCGCCAAGGTGGAGCTCTTACCGGATCCGGTGGGGCCCGTCAGCAGCACCAGACCGCGGGGCTTTTCCGCCTGCTGTACGATGATGGGTGCCAGCATCAGTTCCTCCACTGTAGGCACCCGCAGCGGCAGCAGTCGCAGGGCAATGGCTGCATGGCCCTGCTGATAGAAGGCATTGCAGCGCATACGGATGGTGCTGTCATAGGTCACGGCGAAGTCGATTTCGCCCACATCCTTCATTTCCTTCAGTTGCTCCGCATTGGTAAGCTGGCGCACCACATCATTGATGTAATCATCTTCCAGCTTCTCCTCCCCCACGGGGGTCAGAATGCCGTCCACACGCATGATCGGCGGCAGGCCCACCGTCAGATGGACGTCGGACGCCTCCAGACCCAGCGCATATAAAATGATCTCTTTAAAACTTTTCATCGTTAAACCTCCACGGCTCTGGATCCGGCATCCAGCAGGCTCAGATCCTCTACAGAGATGCTCAGCATCTCCTGCAGCGCCGTTGTGCCGTCCAGCACCAGATGGCGGGCGCTCTGCTTCAGGGTCAGCATACCCTCTTCAATGGCAGCGTCACGCAAGTCGTCGGTGGGGGTGCGGCTGGCAATCAAGCCGCGCAGTCTGGGCGTGATCTCCATGATTTCATAAACACCGATTCGGCCATAGTAGCCGGTGCCGTTGCAGCGCTGGCAGCCAACGGGCTCGAAAATCTTCTGTTTTGCCCGTTCCTTAGCATCCAGACCCAGATAATCGGCCTCGTGGGGATACACAGCGCGCTCGCGCTTGCAATTGGGGCACAGGCGGCGCACCAGACGCTGGGCAATGATACCCACGGTGGAGTCAGCGATCAGATAGCTTTCCACGCCCATATCCAGCAGACGGGTGACGGAAGAAGCGGTGTCATTGGTATGCAGGGTACTGACCACCAGGTGGCCGGTAATGGAAGCCTGCACAGCGATGGAGGCCGTTTCACCGTCACGAATCTCACCGATCATGATAATATCCGGGTCCTGACGCAGAATGGAACGCAGGGAGTTGGCAAAGGTCAGCTCCGCCTTCACGTTGACCTGCACCTGGTTGATGCCCTCGATATTGGCTTCCACAGGGTCTTCGACGGTGACGATGTTCACCGTATCGTTGTTCAGCTCGCTCAAGGCAGTGTACAGTGTGGTGGACTTACCGGAACCGGTGGGGCCGGTGACCAGCACGATGCCGTTGGGATGGGCCAGGATCCGGTCAAACTTCACCAGATCATCGGCAGACAGTCCCAAAGAGCTCTTGCTGCGGCTCAGCGCCTTCTTTTGGTTCAAACGGAGCACGCACTTCTCGCCGTAAACCGTAGGCAGGGTGGACACACGAATATCATACTCCCGGCGGTCGACGGTGGCTGTGAAGCGGCCGTCCTGGGGCTTTCTCTTTTCAGAAATGTCCAGACCGGAAATGATCTTGATACGGGCAACGATGGCCGGCAGCAGCCGCAGGCTGTAGTTGGCAGTCTGATACAGCACGCCGTCCACGCGGCAGCGGACACGGACACGGTCCGGCTCTGCTTCCACGTGAATATCGGATGCTCTCTGACGCACGGCCTGCTCAACCAGAGAGTTGACCAGCATGACCACGGGAGAGGAGTTAATATCCTCACGGATGATCTCATCTTCGATGGAGTCATCCATTTCATTGTCGCGGGTGTAAAGCTCGGCAGCTTCCCGCATTTCTTCGGTACCGTAGTAGCGGTCGATGTTCACCAGAATGTCACTGGTGGCCGCCAGATACGGCTTGATGCGGCACTTGCTGGCGATGGCGATAATATCACGGCCACGCATATTCATGGGGTCGTTCATTGCCACCAGCAAGGTGCCCGGATCGTCCGGATCAAAGCCGAAAGGCATCACCACATGGTTACGCAGCAGGTCAGCCTTCACCAACTGACGCACCTCCATGGGGATCTGCTGCTCATACAGGCGGATGATCGGCAGTCTGGAAATGGCAGACAACGCCTCCAGCAGGTGATCTTCCGACACAGAGCCATGCTCCACGATCAGCTCGCGGATGCTGCGGCCGCTATCCAAATGTTCATTATGTAACTGATCAGCGGCACTGCGGCTCAAATACCCGTGTGCCACCAGATAATTCAGCAATTTCTCGCCCATGGGCTTCCCCTTTCTCCTGCGCAGCCTTTGCTTGGCAGACACAGGCGCGGCATCTGACGCGCCGTCAGCACCGCGATTTTCTTCCCGGAAGCATACGACAGAAAGGTATACTCCGAGAATTTGCATAATTAGACGCATACTATATTAGCACAAACCAGCCCCAATAGCAAGTGTTTCGACCTAATTTCCAAAACTTCACCAAAACTTCAAATAATTTTCAAATTTGGATGTGTTTCCCTCACACGCACACGCTCCCCCGCTTGCGTCAGACTTGCGAAACGCCATTGCATGTGATACAATATAACAAATCAGTTAGCAACCGAAAGAGAGGTCGACACAAAATGCCCTATTATTTCCCATTTGGCAAGGAGCTGCACCCGCTGGTGCAGGAAGATCGAACCGAGAAAAAAGTATTTGTTTTGGGTGTATACGCAAGCGCAGTGCACGCCAGATGGAAGTGCGACGGAAAGGTGGTCTGTCAGGCATTGGCCGTAGCCAGCGAGCCCAGAATCTTCTGGGACGGCAATCCGGCAGAGGCAAAACAGATCATCGACAGCGTCGCTATGCCAAAGGAACTGGGGCATTTGGAACCGGCAGGAAAACAACTGAACGGGCCATCCGCAAAGGTGCTGGACGAGGACATTCTGGCACCCCTTGGCTTTACCCGTCAGGACGCCTGGCTCTGCGACTGCCTGCCAGAAACCCGGCTGAATCCCAGCCAGGCAAAGGCCATCCGGGAAAAGTATGAGCCCTTGATGGATGCCTATGCTTTGAACGCCGTCACCATTCCCAAGCGTCCCTCCTCTTTTTGCAGCACAGAGCGCAGTGCGGAAATCACGGCAGAGCTGCTGCAGTCCCAGGCAGGCCTTCTGGTACTGCTAGGCGACATTCCCATTGCCCAATACCTAAACAAGGTAGCGGATGTCCCCTACTCCACCCTGGGGGAATATGTGGCGCTGTATGGCTACGGCAATCCCACCGATGTGACCGTTGGCGGCAAGACGCTGCAAGTATTGCCCCTGGCACATCCCCGGCAAATCGGCGCATTGGGGGCTCACAGTGAAAAATGGTGCACCATGCACAAGCAGTGGAAAGCACAGCGGTAAAGTGAACGCAAACTTGACCTGCCCGATCACCGGGCAGGTCTTTTCCTCCTCAAATCACCGGTCGCTGGATTATCCAGCAGCTTCCCATCTTCCGCAAACCGGGAGCCATGGCAGGGGCAATCCCAGGAATGCTCCCGGGAATTCCATTTCAAGGCGCAGCCCAGGTGAGGGCATCGGGGCGTGGTGGGCGTCAGTAAATTCCAGGTAGATTCCGCCAGATTCGCGCCCAATTGCCAACGGAGAACGCGCCGGCTGGGAGAAAATACCGCCTCATACGGATTCTGCTTTCCCTGCACAAAGTCCGTCAGCACCGCCCCAGTTATGAAAGTTTCCCCGCCCCAACACTGCAAAAAGCTGCCTCACCCAAAGGCAAGACAGCTTTTTGTGAAAAACATATCAGTTTTTATTCAGCTTGCAAAGGCGGTTGCGCTCTGCCAGAACAGCAGATGCCCTGCGGCACAGCTGCCGGGTTGTCTCGCTGTCGCCATCTGCCACAGCCAACTGCAGTTCGTCCACCAGCGTGGACAGGTCTCTCTCCGTTTCTTCCAGCGCAGCACTGCTGACCGGATCACAATAACGAGCATCCTCCGCCAGCCGCTTCAGCGCAGGCTCCTCGCTGGCAGACGCCAGCTGATTGATTTTGGATTGAATGCCCCGCATCACACAGGTGTCCTTCTTCAGCGCTTTGTCCTGGGTATGGATCTGCTCCACCACCGCTTCTGCACTGATCAGGCCGATCACCGCCGCACCAAAGCCGACGGCATATACCACAACCGCCACCCACCAGGGCACGATGCAGCCCAGCGCCATGACAGCCAGTCCCAAAACCGTCTGCAGCAAGCCGTAAATCACACCGATTCTGGCAATGGGGAAGCCATAGAAACGGCTCTTGGCATCGGTTTTTTTCAGAAACGCGATGGAAATGGATGCCGCCACCACAGCAAAAGCTGCCAGGGTAAAGCCGTAGCTGATCCAGAAA
>JAZRBW010000062.1:0-11678 GCA_045635305.1 Faecousia sp.
CCAAAGGTTTTAGACAGTACTTTTCAATACGATTTCCCCCTAACCGGGGGATTGCACCCCAAGGGCACTTCCTCGCACTTCGTGCTCAGGGCGCCACGTCGCCTTCGGCTCCTCGCAATGACCGAATAGGGGAACGATAAACGAAATATTGGATGGATCACGTGCGTTTTTCCGCCAGGGCTTTTACATTGGCATCCACCTGTTTTTTGTGCAGCGGATACCAAAACCACAGCACCAGCCCCAGGGCGGCAAAACCCAGCGCGGGCACAATGGTGGCAATGTCAAATACGCCTTCCAGGACTTGCGGATCATTTTTGGTGGCCTCGGAGTAGCCGATGGTGCTCAGCAGCACACCGCTTAAGCCTGCTGCTGCGGCCTGTCCCAGTTTTCTGGCAAAGGAATACAGGGCATACACGCTGCCGTCCTCCCGGACACCGTTTTTCAGTTCTGCGTCGTCAATGACATCGGTGATGAGTGCCCAGGAAACCATGGAGAACATTCCCAAACCCAGCCAGCACAGACTCTGCAGACCGGTGAATACCCACACATTCCGGGGGCGCAATACCCAGGTCAGCAGGCAAATTGCCACAGCGAAAAAGCTGGACCCGGCAGCCAGTTCCGCCTTGCCGATTTTGGCGGATACCGGCTTGGTGACAGCGGCGGAGATGCCCATGGTCACCATCATCAGCACCGTGGAGGCGCTTTGCGCGGCAGCGGAATTGTAGTACTGCGGATAGACATAGCCGGCCATGCTCTGCATGGTCAGCTGGGAGAGCAGCATGACGATGGACGCGGCGATCACGGAGATAAGAGCCCGGTTGCCCAGGGCGTTTTTCAGCATTTGCCCGGTGGAAACCGTATTTGTTTGTGTCTGGGCTTGCCGGACACGCTCTGTGGTCAATCGGCAGCACAACAGATAGGAAATGACTGCCAGCACGGAACAAACGCCTGCAATCACGGTGACCCGGCTGCCCACCAGGGTTTCCTGACCATTCAGCTTCCGGTAGGCCAGCAGGGGAACCACCACACCGATCACAGCACCGGCCAGCATACCCCCCATAGTGCGGTACGTAGAAAGGCTTTGCCGGTGGCCGGGCTCCGGGGAAACGCCGGAGGCCATGGAACCGTAGGGGATATTCACAGCGGTGTAGCAAATGGAGCCCCACAGAATATAGGTAACAAACAGATAGGCGATCTTCAGCCACATGGCCATGTCTGCCAAGCTGCTCTGGTACATCAGAAAGGATGCCAGCGCCACGGGAACGCACATCCGCAGGATCCAGGGTTTGCATTTGCCAAGGGGCGTTACCGGACTGCGGTCACAGATGCGGCCCATGGCCACGTCTGTAAAGGCATCCACAAACCGGGCGATCATCATCACCGCACCCACCACAGCGGCGGAGACACCCATCACATCGGTGTAGAATTTCATCAAAATGGTGGTGGACAGAATGAAGGTGAAATCGTTTCCAAGATCACCAAACAGGTAGCCAAATTTGTCCCTGGCTCCAAAGGGACGCTGGGGGTTGTTGCGCATAATTTCCTCCGAAAGTTTTAGGATGCTGAGATTTTACAACATAAAGCGTAGAAATGCAATGTAAAATGTTGGAATTTTACCGAATACTGGAAAGCAGAGGATTTGCTTGCAAAATGGAGGAAGCCGTGATATGATAGGCAAAACAAAGAAAGGTGGGATGGCTTGTGCGCCTGCAGGAATCCGGCGAAATGTATCTGGAAACCATTTATGTGCTCTCAAAGCAGATGAATATTGTGCGTGCCATTGATGTGGTGGAGCATATGGGCTATTCCAAGCCCAGCGTCAGCCGTGCTGTTGGTCTGCTGAAGCAAGGTGGATATGTGGTTGTGGAGGATAACGGTAATCTGTTGCTGACCGACAGCGGCAGAGAAATCGGCGAAAAGATCTATGCCCGCCATAAACTGTTGACGCAGCTCCTGATCCGTTTGGGTGTGGAAGAAAAAATAGCGGCAGAGGACGCCTGCAAAATGGAGCACGCCATCTCCGATGAGACCTTTGAGGCGCTGAGCAAGCATTTGGCGCAGTATCTTTAAGTAAAAACGCAAACAAGGCACGCAGTTCGGCGTGCCTTGTTTTTTGCTGAGTATATTGTAATTTTTCGTTTATCGTTCCGATAGAACTGTCATTGCGAACCAGCCCGCAGGCTGGTGTGGCAATCCCCGAAAGTTACTGGATACTTTTCGTAACATTTCCTGTCTAACCGGGGGATTCCCACGCCAGTGTGCGCACTGGCTCGGAATGACATAAGTTTTGAAACAGCACGCTAAACACCAATTTTTAATATTTACGGGAGAGCTGGGCTTCGGCTTCTTCACGGGTGATCTCACCGGAGTTGCACTTGGCCATGATCTGCACGTCCTTGTCGTTGAGCTTGTAGCCCAGATAGAAGAAGGTGGAGATCACCATGCCGATGACGGGAACCAATGCGTAGACGATCCACAGACCGTTCAGGGCAGCGTCGCTCTGCTGAACACCCTTTTCTGCCAGCTCGGTGAAGTTTTCTGCCTCCACGGAGATCCAGCCAAACAAACCCAGCAGGATCATCGCCAGGGAGGAAGAGACCGCACCGGTGATTTTGACAGAGAAGGTCTGGATAGCGAAGGTGATGCCCTTGGCGCTGATGCCGGACTTATATTGGCCGTACTCGGCGCAGTCGGGGGTGAACATGAAAGCCAGCACGCCCACGATACACATGGGAAGCGCGCGGACGCAGGTCATGACCATGAACAGTTCCTTGCTTTCGTAGCCCATAAAATAAATGACAAAGCCCAGGGCGATATTGATGATGTGGCAGAAAAGCAGGGTCTTGAATTTGTCGAACCGCTTGAGCAAGGCAGGCATCAGCATGGCGGCGAATACACCGGGCACCATGCCCAGCAGATTGATGACAACGCCAAACATTTCGCTTTGGAACATATAGAAGGACAAAAACAGCGTGACGGCGGCAGAGGTTTTCAGGGCATCGGTCGCTATGTAACCACCGTAGTAAGTAAGCAGATATTTGTTCTTGCCAAGATAGCGGAACATCTGACCGATGGTGAAGGCTTCCTCCTCACTTTCGGCGGAGTAATTGCGCTCTTTGCAGTTGAGCAGCAGAGGAATCATGGTGATGCCGCTGAGAATTGCCATGACTGCCACGGCCCAGGAGATGCTCATGCCCAGATTTGTCAGCACCACCACCAGATTGTACAGCACTACACCCGCGCCGGAAAAGACCCGGTTTACGGACAGCAGCAGATTGCGCTCCTGCAGATTGTCGGTCATGGTGTTGAGCATGGAGTAGGCAGGCACATCCGTCAAGGTGTATACCATATCCCACAGCACATAGGCCACACCAAACCAGATCAGCTTGCCTGTTTCGCTCATCTCAATAGGGATGGAGAACAGCAAAATCGTCACGAAGGGGATGAAAATGACAGCGATCCGCAGCCAGGGCAGACATTTTTCCTTGCGCTTGAACTTTACTTTGTCAAAAATGTAGCCGAAGATGGGGTCGTTGATGGCGTCCCAGATCTTGACGATCAGCAGCACAAGACCGCTTTTCACAGGATCAATGCCCTGGAAAACCAGATAAGTGGAGATAAAGACAGCAGTCAGGTTATAGTAAATATTTTGGCCAATAAAGTAAGTCCAGTAGCTTAGACGTTCCTTGAAGGTGGTCATATAATTTTTCATGGTAAATCCCCCAATTTTTCAATACTTTTTTACTATACCAAACTTTTTGGGGAAAAGCAAGGATATTCCCCAAACCATCATGTATTGTAAATTTTCGTTTATCGTTGCATTTCTCTGTCATTCTGAGCGGAGCGCAGCGGAGTCGAAGAATCCGTTCTTTTCGTCGAAAGTTTGGGGAAACGGATCCTTCGGCGCGCTTCGCTTGCTCAGGATGACACAAAATTCAAAGAATTTTGTGTTTTGCGGCGGGAGCAAGCCCCCGCCCTACAATGCGAACGCAGTGATAAATCCCAATTTGTATTTTCTGCATGGCTGATTTTTCTTGCAATTATCCACGGGTCGTGGTATTATGTCCGTATCACCAAATATAAAGGAGCGACAATATGATCTCAAGAGATATTTGCCAGCGTGTTCTGCAAAAAGCTGTATCTACCGGCGCTGACTACGCCGAGATTTTTGCCGAGAACACCACCAACCATGCGATTTCCATGATCGCAAGTAAGGTCGATTCCATAAAGGACACCGTCATTGCCGGTGCTTCCGTCCGTGTCTACAAGGGCCTGCGGTCCGTTATGGCCTCCACCGTGGATATGAGCGAAGCCGGTCTGCTGCGCTGCGCGGAGTCTGCTGCTGAGGCGCTGGGTCAGGGTACTGCCCAGATCGACATCGTGCTGCGTGAGCGGCTGTTTGGCGACATCCATCCTGTGAAGATCGCCCCCAACTCCGTAGGCAATGCCCAGAAGGTGGCCATTTTGAAGGAAGGCTACTTCGCTGCCAAGGAATATGACGAGTCCGTCGTTCAGGTCAGCGGCAATCTGCTGGATGTGGATCACAACATCCTCATTGCCAACACCGATGGCGTGTACGCCCAGGATCGCCAGATCCGCACCCGTATGGCTATTTCCGCTGTGGCCGACAAGGGCAGCGGCACCCAGACTGGCTTCTTCGGCCCCGGCCGCCGCATGGGTTTGGAAACCTTTACTGAACTGATCGACCCCAAGAGCGTGGGTATCCGTGCTGCCAAGCAGGCAGTCACCATGGCCGGTGCCGGCTACTGCCCCGCAGGTGTTATGCCTGTTGCCATTGACAATGGCTTCGGCGGTGTTATCTTCCACGAGGCCTGCGGTCATGGTCTGGAGGCATCCAGTGTCGCTTACGGCCAGTCCGTCTTTGCCGGTAAGCTGGGCCAGCAGATCGCCAATCCCAAGGTTACCGCCATTGACGATGGCACCATCCCCAACGCCTGGGGCTCTATCAACATCGACGACGAGGGCACTCCCGCCCAGCGCAATGTGCTGATCGAAAACGGCATCCTCAAGTCCTACATGATCGATAAGTTCAATGGCCGTCGTATGGGCATGGCTTCCACCGGCAATTCCCGCCGCCAGAGCTATCGCTACACCCCCACCAGCCGTATGACCAACACCTATATTGCTGCGGGTGGAGATAAGAACGAGGATATCATCGCCTCCATCGAGTACGGCCTGTACGCAGCCTCCATGGGCGGCGGTTCCGTCAACCCTGTTACCGGCGAGTTCAACTTCTCCGTCAACGAAGGCTACATCATCCGTGATGGCAAGATCTGTGAGCCTGTCCGTGGCGCGGCGCTGGTTGGCAAGGGCAGCGAAGTCATCCAGAACATCGATATGGTGGGCTCCGATATGGACATGGGCCAGGGTATGTGCGGCAGCTCCAGCGGCTCCGTTCCCACCAATGTGGGTCAGCCCCTGATCCGTGTGTCCACCATTACCGTCGGCGGCAGATAAGGAGGAAATACCATGACTTTTAATGAATTTAAGCAGTTGGTGATTGCCGAGTGTGCTTCCCGTGGCATTGCCGAATATGAGCTGTATTATCAGGTTGGTGAGAGCACCAGCGTGGACACCTTCCAGCATAGTATCAACGAATTTACTTCCAGCCTTTCCGGCGGCCTGTGCTTCCGTTGCATTGTAAATGGCAAGATGGGCTATGCCTCCACCGAGGATCTGTCCGCTGAGCAGGCCAAGGCAGTTGTGGCAAAGGCCGTGGACTCCGCTTCTGTGCTGGAAAGCGAAGAGCAGGTGTTCCTGGGCGAAGGTGGCCAGGAATATGAGCCCCTGGAGGACAGAAGCTATCCGCTGCCCACCACCGAAGAGCTGATCGCCAAGGTGCTGGAAACCACGGAAAAGCTGTATGCCGCTGACGAAATGGCTGTGGACGGTTGCCAGACCCAGGGCATCATCGAAACCAGCGAAGTGGCCATCTACAACTCCAAGGGCCTGGATTTGCAGCAAAAGTCCAGCGCTGCCGGTCTGATTGCTGTGGGCGTGGTATCCAATGGCAAAGAAATGTCCAACGATTACCAGATCAAGCTGGGTCAGCTCAGCAAGATCGACACCGACGAACTGGTCAAGAAGGCCATCGACGGTGCTAAGGAAAAGCTGGGCGGCGAGGTCGCACCCACCGGCCAGTATCCTGTGGTATTCAGCCCCGAAGCTATGACCAGTCTGCTGGGTGTTTATGTCAGCATTTTCAATTCTGAAAGCGCCCAGAAGGGTCTGAGCAAGCTGGCCGGCAAGGAGGGTCAGGTTATCGCCGCTCCCTGCGTTACATTGATCGACGATCCTTTCCATAAGGACAATCCCGAGCCCATGAACTTCGATGCCGAGGGCAGCCCCACCCATAAGAAGGCTGTTATCGAAAACGGTGTGCTGAATACCCTGCTGTACAATCTGAAGACCGCTGCCGTGGCTGGCAAGAAGACCACCGGCAACGCCTCCAAGGCGGGCTATGATTCTCCCGTGGGCATCCGTCCCTTCACCTTCTATCTGGAAGGCGGCGAGCTGAGCGAGGAAGAGTTGCTGGCAAAGGCAGGTAACGGCGTTTATATTACCGACCTCAGCGGTCTGCACGCCGGTGCGGATGCTATTTCCGGTGACTTCTCCCTGCAGTCCGCCGGCTATATGATCGAAGACGGTAAGAAGACTACCTATGTCAAAGCCTTCACCGTGGCAGGCAACTTCTATGAATTGCTGAAGAACATCGTGGCTCTGGCCAACAACAGCCACCTGCCCCGTCCCATGGGCAGCACCGCCCTGGGCGCGCCCACTGTGCTGGTGGACGGCCTCAGCGTGGCAGGTAAGTAATATTGTAGGGGCGATTCACGAATCGCCCGCGAACAATCTCATCTGAATGCACCAACTCCCGACAAACTTTGTGTTTGTCGGGAGTTCTTATAGGCATTGTTTTTTAGTCATCCATGTTAATTAATAAACTTCTGTCTATTTCAAAAATCGTTTTTCCTTCGATTGATTCAATTCCCCATGGTTGGCCTGTATTAACAGTATATGTTCTTGTTTTTTCTTCCATAAGAACGCAACCTATCAAACAACACTTTGGGAAATTGTTGCAAAATTTTTCACTTGAAATGACTGGCCATTTTTCTATGAATTTATGCTTGATTCCTTTGAAATCAGCAAACTCACACAACACAATTTTTGGATATGAGTTATCATCAATCAATCGTGTTGCAACGGCTTTGATGTAGAACATTTTTCTTTCCCTCCAATGGTTCTTGCTGGTATTTTGCGAGATCCGCATTTGTGCCACAAACGCATCGGGAAAGCCGACCCGCTTATTCTTCTGTGTATAACTTATCCAGCTCCCAGCGGAGGGGATTTGTTTGAATATACTCTGCTAGCGCCACATAATCCCCTTGGTTACGAATCACATGGTCATGATAACCACGCTGCCAAACGGTGACAGCACCATATTGCTGCCGGGTAGCCTTGGAGGCATTCATTTTGATATAACCTATCAACTTTGACATAATGGATCTGCTTTGTAGGGGAGATTCCCGAATCTCCCGCAATACATCCTCCTCCGTAATGACAGCGATCAAATGCACATGATTGGGCATGATTACATACCGGTCAATGGTCACATGAAGATGTGCAGGAATGTTTTGCATGACGGCATCTAGAATCTTGCCGCAGGTGGTCAATTGGGGTTCGGGCGATTCGTGAATCGCCCCTACGATAACATTTTTAAGCAAAGAGTTTTGTATGCAGATTTCTTGCTTTCAGAGCAAAATACAGGGCGCTGCCCAAGGTCAGCAGTACGGCTGCTTCGCCGATGGCTACATACAGGGCGTTGAGCCAGAATGCACCGCCAATATAGATGCTCAGTTCCCAGCCCACCAGCAATGCATTGGTGACAGCCGGCATCAGCAGACCCGGCAGGGGAAAGCCTTTGATGGTGATCCGCCGACTCAGCCACATAAGGCAGGTAGCCAGCAGGGTAGCCAGCGTGCCCAGCAGAAAATCCAGGGGCAGGGCAAGGCCGGAGGTCAGATTGAACAGCATACAGCCAACGGCCAGACCGTAAATGGCAGACGGGGTGAAGAAGGCCAGAATGCACAGCGCTTCGCTGGCCCGGAACTGGATGGCCATGGAGGCAGAGCCCGGCAGAAGAAAATTCTGCATATGGGTCAGCAGGATATACAGAGCCGCAATGATGGCGGCATTTACAGTGCGACGGATCTTTTTTTGCATACAATATCCTTTCCGGAAAATGAAAAAATGGACGCAGTGCGTCCATCCCATAAAAAATGAGCGCATTGCGCCCATCAAAGTCCTAGTTTTGTTTAGCGACAGGATGGTTACGAACTGTCGTATTCAGTTGCTATGGGGCATTATACAGCGGAATTTGCAAAATGTCAAGTGGTTGCAATTGCCTGTGTTTTCTGCTATAATCATGCAAAGAAAGGCGGATGGATTATGGAACTTTGGAATCGGCAGATCAAACTGGCCCGGTATATGCTGTTGGGTACGGTGATCCTCACAGTGATCAACATCGCCTGCCTGCTGGGTCGCGCGGATCTGTATATCAGCTATTGCGCCGCGGTGCCTTATTACCTGGTGTGGCTGGGAAAGCTGTTTGACAATGACCTGTATCTGGGTGCCGTCAACGGGGAATTTACCGCTACAGGTCTTGTGATGGCAGGCGTGGTGCTGGGAATCTGGCTGACCGTGTGGTGGCTGGCCAAGAACCGCCGCGTCTGGCTGAAGGTGGGCTTGGTGATTGTGGTGGCAGACCTGGTGCTGCTGGTTCTTTTGGCCCGGGCCCTCTTTGAGAATTGGACAGACTGCCTTTGGGAAGCAGCGCTCCATCTGGGTGTGATCTGGGAGATTGCCCAGGGTATCCGCGCATGGAAACGGCAAGAGGAATATCTGGCCAATCATACAGATCAGCCCACATTTGAATATGTCTGATGGGAGAGGGCACGGCTGTGCCCTCTTTCTTGCTCTGAAATTTGCCACTTGGCGAATGGGAAAAACTATGCTACAATAGGGAAAAACGGAAAGGGACACCACTATGGCAAGAGGCATCAAACACAAAAATAGTACGGATCTGCTGGCGGGCGTTATTGTGCTGATCGTGGCGGTGGGTCTGTTGGTGGCGGTGATATTTGCCATCCGGCAGTTTGCACCTCAGTCTGTGCAGAACGGTATCCAGACCAGTGTCCCGACAACGACTCCCACTACGCTGCCGCCTGCGCCCATGCCCACGCTGGTGCCCAATCCCTTGCCGGAGAACGGGTTTACATACAATGCTAACGGTTACCTGACCTGCCTGACCGCCGAAAGCTGGCTGGGTGTGGATGTTTCCGAGCATCAGGGAAAAATCGACTGGAGCAAAGTGGCACAGACGGAAGTGGAATTTGCCATGGTGCGTATGGCCTACCGGGGTTGGGGCGCGGAAGGCTTGGTTCGACCCGATGCCAGAGGCGCGGAAAACCTCAATGGCGCAGCCGATGCGGGGCTGAAGGTTGGCGTTTATTTTTTCTCCCAGGCCATTTCCGTGGAGGAAGCTGTGGAGGAAGCGCAATTTCTTCTGCAGCTGCTGGATGGGCGGAAGCTGGATATGCCGGTGGTATTCGACTGGGAAACGGTGTCCGCGGAAGATGCCCGCACAGCCAATATGAATGTCGTGACCCTCAATGCCTGCGCCCAGGCCTTCTGCCGGGAAATCGAAGAAGCCGGATATGATGCCATGGTTTATTTTAACCTGGATATGGCCAAATGGAAATATCATTTGCTGGCTCTGCAGGAAGCGGGCTATGATTTCTGGCTTGCTTTGTACAGCGATACCCTGGGCTTTCGCCACAAGGTGCAGATGTGGCAGTACACCAGCTCCGGTTCTGTGCCCGGTATCAAAGGCAGGGTGGATCTGAATTTGTACTTCCCTGAATAAACCCGCGCTTTGTTTTTCTGCCTGGTAAACAGGCATGATGGTACTAAAACCAAGAAAAAATGGAAGGCTTGGAAAGAATGGACGTAAAAAAGCCCATATCGAAACTTAAAAAATGGCTTGTGCCGCTTGCTTGCCTGGGGGGAATGGCGGTGCTGGGAGCAACCGTGTTGGCGCTGACACTGCCGCAGAATGTGCAGATGGCCTCCGCGCCGAATACTGTCCCGGCAGAAACCGTTGCCACCGCTGTGCCGACACAGCCTGCCTTGCCGGAGGTGCCTGCGCTGCCTGACCAGCAGCCCCTGCCTACGGGCTCCGAGGCCACAGCCCAGAGCGGCTTTACGCTGGAGCTGGATCCGCCGGCCTTGGAATTGAACACGCTAAAGCGAAAGGATTTTGGCAAGGCCAACGGCTACATAACCTGCAAAACCGAGGAATACTGGCTTGGTATTGATGTTTCGGTATGGCAGGAGGATATTGACTGGGAGAAGGTAGCTGCTTCCGGTGTAAAATTTGCCATGGTCCGACTGGCCTACCGGGGCTGGGGGCCGGATGGCAGGCTGGGCATCGATCCCCAGGGAGAAGCCCATTTGCAAGGCGCGCTGGATGCCGGGCTCAAGGTGGGTGTGTATATCTATTCTCAGGCGACCAATGTGCAGGAAGCCATTGAGGAGGCCCGGTATCTGCTGGATTTGCTGGACGGCAGACCGCTGGATATGCCGGTGGTATTCGACTGGGAAGTGCCCACGGAAACCAACTATCCCCGCACCAGAAATGTGAAAGCCAAAACCATCCAGGCCTGTGCCATGGCCTTCTGCGCGGAAATCCGGGCAGCGGGCTATCAGCCCATGGTTTATTTCAACCAGCGGCAAGGCTTGACCAAATACAATTTGGAGGAACTTCGCGCAGCGGGTATTGAGCTGTGGCTTGCCATGTATGAAAAGGCCATGACCTATCAATACAAGGTGCAGATGTGGCAATATACCGAGACCGGCAAGGTGCCGGGTATCGAAGGATATGTGGACATTGACCTGTATTTCCCCAATTACTGAAGCACAAAAGGAGAGGCGGCGCCTCTCCTTTTTCTTTATTTGGCGGTGTCCAGACTTTTGCCGAATACAAAGAAACGGTCGTACAGGTATTCCAGAATGAAATTGCTGGCCATGGTGATGGCAAGCACCAGATATTCATTCCAGCCGATCGCCTGGCCGGTGAGCGCTGCCGTCCACCAGGTGGACAGGGGCGTAAATACGGCATAGAAGGCGGCAACCTTCAGCATGGCGATGGGCACATTGTTGGCGGAGTGGAAGGTAAACTTCCGGTTCAGGGTGAAGTTCCACAGCACAGACAGGATCAAAGACAGCAGATAGGACAGCCAGTGCTCCAGATGCAATACTTCTTCAAACAGAGCAAAACTGGCAACTTGAATGATACCGGCGCTGATGGAAAAAAGGGTGAATTTAACCGTGCGCAGAAACTCCTTTTTGCTTTCGCTCATAGGGTTACCTCCCAAATCTGTTTTTTACAGTATACCACAATCATCAGCAAAAGGCAATGACAGATTGTAACCCAACAAATTGGGATTTATCGTTCCCTCATTGGGTCATTGCGAGGAGCCGAAGGCGACGTGGCAATCCCCCGGTTAGAGGGAAAATCGTATTGAAAAGTACGATCTAAAACCTTTGGGGATCGCCACACCAGCGTGCGCGCTGGTTCGCGATGACCAAATGAGGGA
>JAZRBW010000063.1:0-3735 GCA_045635305.1 Faecousia sp.
CAGCGCGCACGCTGGTGTGGCGATCCCCAAAGGTTTTAGATAGTACTTTTCAATACGATTTCCCCCCTAACCGGGGGATTGCCACGTCGCCTTCGGCTCCTCGCAATGACCGAATAGGGGAACGATAAACGAAAATTTGAAATATTCTACAATCCCAGGGAGGTATAGCGATCAGCGCAGTCCGGGAGGACGGTGACGGTGCATTTTCCCTGCGCAGCAAACCTGGCGGCGGCCCAGACATTGGCGCCTGCGGAAATACCTGCCGGGATCCCCTGGGCGTTCAACGCTTTGGCGGCAGCAAAAGCGTTTTCGTCGCTGACGGTCACTACCTTGTCAATAAGCGAACGGTCCAATACTTGCGGCACAAAATTGGCGCCGATACCCTGAATACCGTGGCTGCCAGCCCAGCCTGCCGACAGCAGGGGACTCATCGCCGGCTCTACCGCGACAACCCGAATGTTGGAATTCTTTTCCTTCAAAAAGCGGGCTGTACCGGAAATGGTGCCGCCGGTGCCTACACCGGCTACGAAAACTTCCACCCGACCATCCGTCTGTGCCCAGATTTCCGGGCCGGTGGTGCGGTAGTGTGCAAGGGCGTTGGCGGGATTTTCGAACTGCTTCGGCAGAAAACTGCCAGGAATTGCCTTTGCTAAGGCTTGCGCCTGCGTTACAGCGCCGGCCATGCCATTCCTGCCGGGGGTCAGCACCACCCTTGCGCCGTAGGCGGCAATCATATTCTGCCGCTCGATGCTCATGGAGTCCGGCATGACGATGATGCACGTTAGATTTCTTTCCCTGCACAGAGCTGCCAGCGCGATGCCCATATTGCCGGAGGTGGGTTCGATAACGGTGCTGCCCTCCGGAAGCTCTGCCGCATCCAGAATGGATCGGGCAGAGCGATCTTTGATGGAGCCGGTGGGATTTTCGTATTCCGCTTTGGCGAAAAGATAGGTATCCAGTTGGAGCAATGTGGTCATGCAGAAACCGCCTTTCGATGGAAATTGCCCGATGCGCTGTGTTACAACATAGGCCGGGAGGGATGCAAATGCAAGAACTGCTGAAGAGACTGCTGGAGGACTACCAAAACGATCGGATCATGGATATGCCCACAGGCTTGTGCCGACCGGAGCCGACTGCGGTGCGGGAATTGGTGGAAAAACTGGGAATGCTGCTGTTTCCCGGCTATTTTGGGCAGCTTGGCTGCGCCAGCCGGGAAAGCTATCTTTCCATGCTGGCCGGGGAGATTTATTGGCGGCTGGAGGCCATGACGGATGGGGACTGCGCTAAACAATTTCTGGCCGGTATACCGGCAATCCGGATGGCCATGGCGGAGGATCTTCAGGCCTTTGTCGATGGCGACCCGGCAGCGGCAGGGGAGGAGGAGATCATCGTTTCCTATCCCGGTTTTTATGCCATTTGGGTGCAAAGACTGGCTTACAAGCTCTGCCAAATGGGTGTGCCGCTGCTGCCACGGATGATGACGGAATTAGCCCACAGCCGCACAGGCATCGATATTCACCCGGGGGCGGTGCTGGGCAGCAGCTTCTTTATTGACCACGGCACCGGAGTGGTGATCGGCGAAACTACAACCGTGGGAAACCATGTAAAAATTTACCAGGGGGTCACATTGGGGGCGATCTCCACCCGGGGCGGGCAATCCCTAAAAGGAAAGAAACGGCATCCTACCATTGAGGATGCCGTTACCATCTACGCGGGTGCGTCCATATTGGGGGGCGAAACGGTGATCGGGAGCGGTGCCGTGATTGGGGCAAATGCCTTCGTCACGGCATCTGTAGCGCCGGGATCGGTGGTTATCGGCCAGCCAGATCCTGTATGACTTCTCCTGCCAACAGGAGCCCTGCAATGCCGGGAATATAGGAAGTGGAGCCGGGGATCTGCCGCTTGCCGATGGCGGCGGCCTCTTCCTCGGCGCCTACGGGCTTGCGGGCTTCTTCGGTGGTGAATACCACCTTCAGATGGTGGATGCCACGCTTTTTCAGCTCCTTGCGCATGACTCTCGCCAGAGGACAGATGGTGGTTTTGCTGATGTCCGCTACCTGAAAGGCGGTGCCGCAGAGCTTGTTGCCGGCACCCATGCAGCTGATGATGGGCGTTCCGGCGGCAAAGGCTCTTTCTGCAAGGCACAGCTTGCCGGTGACGGTGTCGATGGCATCCACAATGTAGTCATATTGGGCAAAATCAAACTGATCTGCCGTTTCCGGCGTGTAAAACACCGGGTGGATGCGCACTACCAGATCGGGATTGATGTCCAGCAGCCGTTCTCTGGCTACCTCCACCTTCTGCTTGCCCACGGTGGTGTGGGTGGCAAAAAGCTGGCGGTTGATGTTGGTGACGGAAACGGTGTCGCTGTCGATTAAATCAATGGCACCGATGCCGCTGCGCACCAAAGCTTCCGCCGTGTAGCCGCCTACACCACCGATGCCGAATACGGCAACTCTGGCATTTTGCAGCTTTTCCATGGCGGCATCGCCCAGCAAGATCTGGGTGCGGGAGAATTGCTCCTTCATATCAATCGGCAAAGGTCAGAACGTCCTTGTAGCGCTCCTTGAAGATCTCGTAAACAGCAGCCAGAGTCTGCTCGTCCTCTACGGCCAGGTAGTTCTCGGTCTCCTCGTCCACGGGCTCGATCAGCAGGATCACGATCTCGTCGTTGTCTTCCTCGGTGGGCAGCAGAACCAGATATTCTTCGCCTTCATATTCGATGACGTCCAGATACTCGAATTCGGTTTCGTTGCCGTTCTCATCGGTCAGGGTCAGAATGTTGATCTCTTCCTCGGGCAGATTGTTGTTGATGTTTTCCATAATATGGTTTCCTCCTAAAAGTGTTTTGGTATATTGTAGTGGCTGGCAGGCAAAAAAGCAAGTCATTTTTCGCCTGTAAATTCGATGCAGTAGGGCCTGAGAGGACAGCCGTCGCATTTGGGCCGCTGAGAAGTGCAGACTTCCCGGCCAAAGAGCACGATGCGGTGGCAGAAGTCACTGCTTTCTTCCGGGGGCAGAATGGCACGCAGCTGCTGCTCCACCTTTTCCGGCTCCTTGCCTTTGGAAAGACCCAGGCGGCCGCAGATGCGGATGCAGTGGGTATCGCAGACCACACTGCCGGGGTGACCGTACAGGTCGCCCAACAGCAGATTGGCGGTTTTGCGGCCAACGCCGGGGATCTTCAGCAGAGCCTCCATGGTATCCGGCACCCTGCCGCTGTATTCGCGCAGGAGCATCTGGCAGGCAAGCACGATGTCCCGGGCTTTATGTTTGTAAAAACCGCAGGAGTGGACGTAATTTTCCACATCGGCAATGTCCGCGGCGGCCATGGCCTCCAATGTGGGGTAGGCGGCAAACAGGGCGGGGGTCACCAGATTTACCCGGGCGTCGGTGCACTGGGCGGACAGCCGTACGGCGATCATCAGCTCATAATCCTTGCCGTAGTGCAGAGCACAGGGCGCATCGGGATATTTTTCTTTCAGTATGTCCAAAATGGCACGCACTTTTTGCTCCATATCGCACCTCCTTTTGGCTCAATTCTACCATAGAACGCCCAAAAAGGGAAGTGGAAAAATGCTGGCGATCATAAGCTAAATTGTTGTTTACTATAGGACGGTCATTGCGAGGAGCCGCCAAAAGGCGGCGACGTGGCAATCCCCAAAGGTTTTAGACACAGGATTTCGGAGCATTTTCCGTCTAACCAGGGGATTCCCACGCCAGTGTGCGCACTGG
>JAZRBW010000064.1:0-12925 GCA_045635305.1 Faecousia sp.
ACGCTGTCCTCAGCGTTCCGAAACGATTTAGGGGGTTCGATGCCCCCTAAATCGTTCATTTCAATCGAAATATCGTTTTGTTTGTACAAAACTGTGCCGCTTCGCGGTGGTCACGCTGAGGACAGCGTTCCCTACTAAATATTGTAAACAACAATTTACCTTACCAAGGAGGAATTGCCATGGAAAATCACAACCCAACGCTGGATCACCTGACAAAGCGGGTCGCCTGGGTCAATGAAGCAGCCGCCGGTACTGTCTGCGGTGATCTGCGGATGCAGGTTTTGGAGGGAAACACTGACAAGGGAGAGTACCTGTTTTTGTGCCACACCACCGCAGCCATGCGCAATGTGATCCATACCCTCCACGGCGGCAGTGCGGCAATCGTTGCGGATCAGGCCATGGGCAGTGTTGCCAATTCTATGTTCGCAGAGGATGGGCACGCACCGACTTCCCAGTTGACCCTGAACTTCCATCGACCCCTGTTTGCCGGGGAGGATCTGATGGTTTACGTCAAGGTCGTCAATGCCAGCCGCCGCCAGATCCACCTGTGCGCAGAGATTTATGCGAAGAAAGCGCCGGATAAGCTGTGCGTCAGCGCCAGTGCTGTCTTTTTCAGAACCGGAAAGGAGTAAGAAATGAACAACGTTGTTGATGCCCTGATTGAAATTCCCTATGGATCGAGGAATAAGTATGAAGTGGATAAGGCTACGGGCCGCGTGCGGCTGGACAGAGTGCTGTATTCTGCCATGGCCTATCCGGGTGAATACGGTTATATTGAAAATACCCTTGCTCCGGATGGCGACCCGCTGGATATTCTGGTGATCGCATCCGAGCCCACGGTGCCTGGCTGTATTGTGCCTGCCCGTGTGCTGGGCTACCTTGCCACTATGGACCGGGGTGTGGAGGACTATAAGCTGATCGCGGTTGTGGACTGTGATCCCCGTTATGCCCATATTCAGAAGCTGGAGGATCTTTCGCCCTTTATTCTTGATGAGATTTCCAACTTCTTCCAGAATTACAAGGTGCTGCAGAATATGCAGGTGGATGTGTGGGGCTATTTTTCGCTGGATGCGGCGGTTCGTGTCATTGAGCAATGCCGCATCCGCTATCAGGAGACAAGCTGTGCAGGCGTTGAGTGAAATTTTGCGTGCGCACGCCGCCAAATACCCGGCTATGGAAGTGACGGATGCTGTGAAGCTGATCTACCAGAATGAATTTGGCGGCGGGCATATGATCACGAATTCGGACGCGTGTCTTGCTTACCTGCGCCGGGAGTATGCCATGACACCAAAAGAAACCGACAGGGAACTGCTGGAACAGATTGGAAACGGGATTGTCCGTGTTCACCTGGCTGCCTTGCCGGAGGATCGGTTAGAGAATTTGGGAAGCGCTTTTATCCGTTCTGCCAATGCCCACAAGGGGAATTTGGAGAGTTTTCTTGAGAAGCTTGCCCTGCTGCGTCGGCTGACGGGGGAGGGAATGTTCTCCTTCGACCTGGCTGCACTGGATGCTTATTTGGCGGTCTATGCCGCCGCCGGCTACCCGGCAGTCTCTCATTCCGATGCTTACCGGATGGCGTACAAGCCTGCCTATCGCATTGTCAAACGGGAAGAATTCATATAAAGCAGGGTGCTTTTGCAGCATGCAGAGTAGGAAAAGAATGTGCTGAAAGGGCTTGATTTTCGTCCCCACCCACAAGTGGTGCGTCCGGAAATCAAGGGATTCTCCCCCGGGCTAAAAAACATGTCCCCGGCATTTTTTTTGCCGTCACTTTGTGCCGGCCGCCCTCTTCGAATCCCGACACACAAAAATAAAAACAGGGTGCATTTGCACCCTGTTTTTATTTTGGTCGAAGTGTCGGGATTCGAACCCGAGGTCTCTTGGACCCGAACCAAGCGCGATACCAAACTTCGCCACACCTCGATAGCCCATGTATTATAATGAAAATTCTCCCGTCTGTCAAGACCTGTTTCAAAATAAAGCATAACTGGGATGGGGCGCTCATACTATTTTCTATCAATCTGCATCGGGGGATCTTATGGCTTACAGCATTCGTTACGGTTTTCGCAAGGGAAGAAGGCGGGGGAACAGGGGCAGACTTTTTCTCTGGTCGCTGGCCTTTTTTGCCTTGTTTTTGCTGATTGCCTGGCAGGTGATGCCGCAGCAGATGTCCCAGCTTCAGCAAATACTGCTTCCGCAATCTGAATTAGATAAGCTGCTGCAGGATCTGCGCGCAGGAGACAGCCTTGGTGAGGCGGTTGGCGCTTTCTGTCAGGAGATCTTCCATGACAAATGAAGGGATGAAAATCTCCGGGGGCTTCTGCCTGATGATGGCCGCCATGCTTCTCATGATTCCCATCAAATGGCTTGCCGCAGCCATAATTGCCGCTGCCTTTCATGAGCTGTGTCATTATCTTGCCATCTGTTATCTCAGCGGTAAGACCCAGGCACTGCGGCTGAATGCCTTTGCTGCCAGGTTGCCTTTGCCGGAAATGAGCTCGGGCAGGGAAGCGCTCTGCGCCCTTGCAGGGCCAATTGGCGGACTTACCCTGCTTTTGTGTGCCCATTGGATGCCCCGTCTGGCCATCTGCGGGGCTATGCAGTCTTTCTATAATCTGCTGCCCATCTATCCGCTGGATGGAGGCAGAGCGCTGCGAAACGCCCTTGTGCTGATCCTGCCGCCGCCAAGAGCTGCAACGGTCTGCGGCGCTCTGGAGAAGCTGTGTAAGGTTTGTATTTTGCTGCTTGCGATCTATGGTTCTATTTGGCTGAGACTTGGATTATTTCCGCTGTTTATGGCCTTTTTTCTGTTAATTCGTCTAAAAGCCAATTGACATCTGCTTCAAAAAAAGTTACAATATTTTTGCTGGTTGTTGCCAGAAAACTGTGATTGGAGAGATTGTAATGAAGAGAATTTTAGCTTTGGCACTGTGCCTGTGCCTGTGCGTCTGTCTGTTCGGCTGCAGCGATTCCGAGGGTTCCGGCGGCGGCGGTTTGGTTTCTGACGGTAAGATCGACAAGGTCGCCGGCAAGACCCCTGAGGAGCTGTATGCTGCTGCCCTGGATGAATTAAAGGCAGCCACCAGCTTTGAGGCCACCACTACCCAGAAGATCGTCATGTCCGCCCAGGGCGAGACCGTGACCATGAACCAGACTGCCATTTCCAAGCAGAACGGTTACGACGTCTATTTCAAGACGGAGAACGATATGTCTCCCCAGGCCGAAATGGAAGTTACTTATGTCAACGGTGTATATTACCTGAAGCAAAGCGGACAGAAGTACAAGAAAAACATCAGCCATTCGGAAATGGACGAAATGATCGCCCAGATGTACGGCGGCGGCACAGCTGCCGATCAGACTCTGCTGAGTATTCCCGAGGAATGGTTTAAGGATGTTACCTTCGAAATGGATGGCAGCAGCTATACCATGACCATCAAGGTCGCTGCCGAAAAGTACACCGAGCTGATGGGTAACATGGGCATCTCCGGTGCCACCTTCACCAGCGATGTGGAGTATAAGGTCTACTTCGATGCCAACGGCCGCCTGCAGAAGACCATCGCTACCTTCACCTTCGATGTTTCCGGTGTCGCCTGCGACTGCGTTTCCACCAGCATCATTACCATTGCTGATGTAAAGATTTCCGCACCTGCGGACGCAGACTCCTATACCTCCCTCGACTAAGTCCTATTTTCCCGGAATGCAAACGCATTCCGGGAATTTTTTTGCTTGCAATGTTGGCTGTTTCGCAGTACAATAGCCCTATTACAGTTTCTGAGGTAAATGCTATGACAGATTTCCTGCAGCGCCTGCTTCCTGCGGTGCAAAAGCCTGCCCGCTATACCGGCGGTGAATGGGGCGAGATCAAAAAGAACCCGGATGATGTCCGGGTGAATATTGCCTTCTGCTTCCCGGATACCTATGAGATCGGTATGTCCAATCTGGGTATGCGTATTTTGTATGGCGTCATGAATGAAATGGATGGGGTCTGGTGTCAGCGTGTCTTTGCGCCCTGGGGTGACATGGAGGCGCTCATGCGTCAGCATAAGCTGCCGCTGTGGGCATTGGAAAGCCGCCGTCCTGTAAAGGAATTCGATATGATTGCCTTTACCATCGGCTATGAGATGTGCTATACCAATATTTTGAATATGCTGAACCTAGCCGGTGTGCCCCTTCATGCCAAAGACCGTCATGGCCTGCACAATATGGTGTTTGCCGGCGGTGTGTGCGCCTTCAATCCGGAGCCCCTGGCAGACTTTGTGGACTTCTTCTCTCTGGGCGAGGGTGAGGAGATCACGGTTGAGATTGTCCGATTGTATGACCGGGCAAAGGCTGAGGGCTGGAGCAAGGAAGCCTTTTTGTTGGCGGTTTCCCGGATTCCGGGTGTGTATGTGCCCTCTTTCTACACCCACGCCTACAACGAGGACTGCACGATTCGATCCATTACTGCTGCCAACGGCGCGCCTTCTGTGATTACCAAGCGGATCGTTGAGGATCTGGACAACGCTTACTGGCCCACGAAGATGATCGTGCCTTCTACGGAGATCGTGCATGACCGGGCCAATCTGGAGGTATTCCGGGGCTGTATCCGCGGCTGCCGTTTCTGTCAGGCCGGCTTCAGCTGCCGCCCTGTGCGGAAAAAGAGCCCTGCGGTGCTCTACAGACAGGCATTGGAAACCATGGCCTTTTCCGGGCATAATGAGATTACACTCTCCAGCCTTTCTACCTCCGATTACCGTGGCTTAAAGGAACTGACGGATGAACTGATTCCTTATTGCCATGCGAATAACATCAATTTGTCCGTTCCGTCCCTGCGTGCGGATAACTTTTCCCGTGAGCTGATGGAAAAACTGCAGACCGTCCGCAAATCCGGTTTGACCTTTGCGCCGGAGGCCGGCACACAGCGTCTGCGGGATGTGATCAATAAGAATCTGACGGAAGATGAGATTCTTACCACCTGTGCCAATGCTTTCCAGGGTGGCTGGAACAATGTGAAGCTGTACTTCATGCTGGGTCTGCCCACGGAAACGGACGAGGATGTGCTTGGAATCGCTGACCTGGTTTACAAGATCATCAAGACATGGCAGGCCAATGCCAGCAATAAGAAGCGGGGCTTGCGGGTTCATGTGGCAACGGCCTTCTTTGTGCCGAAGCCCCATACGCCCTTCCAATGGGAGGAGCAGATCAGCCAGGAGGAATACTTGCGCCGCTGTAAGCTGTTAAAATCCCACTTCTATTCTAAATCGATTGAATACGACTACCACGAACCGAATCTGAGCCGCCTGGAGGCCGTGATGGCTCGTGGTGACCGCCGCCTTGGCCCTGTCATCGAAGAAGCGGTGAAAAACGGTGCCCGACTGGACGGCTGGGATGAATACTTCCGGTATGATCTTTGGCTGGATGCGTTCAAAACCTGCGGTGTTGACCCGAATTTCTATACCGTTCGCGGCTTTGGCGAGGAGGAAGTGCTTGCCTGGGACAGCATCGATGTGGGTGTAAGCAAGAAATTCCTGCTGCGAGAGCGCCGGCGTGCCTACGAAGCCACAATAACCCCCGATTGCCGTGAGGGTTGTGCCGGCTGCGGTGCAAACTGCTTGCTTAAGGAGGTAGTGTGCGATGCCTAGATTGTTGTTTACCAAGACCGGTGACGCGGTCTGGATGTCCCACCTGGACTTGATGCGCCTCATGCAGCGTGCCTTTAAGCGGGCGGGTCTGCCGCTGAAGCATACCCAAGGCTACAATCCCAGACCCTCTGTTTCCATTGCTATGCCTCTGAGCGTTGGCGTGGAAAGTCTTTGCGAACTGCTGGATTTTGAACTGGATGGCGCCGAAGTGGCCAATGATGAGATCATGACCAGGCTGAATGGTTCGCTGGTAGACGGTATCCGGGTGCGTTCTGTATATGATAACGGAGGGAAGATTAAGGACTTGACCCATCTTTCCTGCGTGCTCACCATGGAATATGACCGCTGCCTGCCCAGCCGGCAGGAGACCCAGGCGCGGCTTGCGGCTCTGTTTTCACGGGATTCGCTGGTTGTGGACAAAAAGAGTAAAAACGGCATGGTGGAACAGGACATCATCCCGCTGATGAAGGATGTCCATGTGCAGCAGCAGGATCCGCATACCCTTGAGATCAGAGCGGTGATCTGCTGCCAGAATCCGTCCATGAACCCCATGCAGATCGCAGCTGCTGTGCAGCGCTATGAACCGGACCTTGCCCCGGATTTTGTCAAGTGCAGACGAATCGAGAACCTTGATGCAAGTGGTAGGGAATTCAGATAAGGAGAATTTATATGGAAAAGATTTTTTATGAATTGGATGAGTGCCCCATCTGCCGTGGTGCCGGCATTCTGACCCATGAGGGCGGCTGGAATGTGCAGGTGGAGTGCGCCGACTGCAGCGCGCACACGGTTTTCGTGGAATACAACAACGAACAGGAAAGGCTGGTAGCGGAGCAGAAAGTTGTTACGCTCTGGAATATCGGTAAGGTTATCCGTTCCGACGTTGGAGAATAAAAGTTATAATTTTCTTGGATTTCTGCCCGATAACTGACAATTATCGGGCAGAAAAGTTCCTGCAAAAATTTTTTCGAAAAAGTGAAAAAAATGCTTGCTTTTTCTGGAAAGGTGTGCTATTATATTCGAGCGCTGAGGCGAGCAAGTAAATATCCGGGTGTGGCGAAGTTTGGTATCGCGCTTGAATGGGGTTCAAGAGGCCTCGAGTTCGAATCTCGACACTCGGACCAACAAATACCGTGGTTTCGAAAGAAATCACGGTATTTTTGTAACTTTTCGAAGGATTTTTGATGCCTTTATGATTTCCCATCTACCACTTGTCTACCACCTCATGCCTTAAACATTTCAGCCAGGGAATCGGCAATATTGTTTTTCCTGGCAACATCCAGGTGGGAGTACAGGTTTGCGGTCATCTTGATATCGGAGTGACCGAGCCATTCCTGGATGTCCTTTAGATTCCAACCCATAGACAAGAGCATACTGGCACAACTATGTCGCAGTTCGTGGAAACGAATGTGGGGCAGGTTGTGCTTTTTTAGTAGGTTGCTGAATCTCTCGCTGATATAGTCGGGGGAGTATGGGTGACCATCGGGCCACTTAAACACATAGTTGTTTTCCTGGTATTCCCGACCGAAAGCAAGACGGTTCTGCTGTTCCGGGCATTTGGCTGCCTTGAATATCTCCAGGGCATCCGGGGTCAGAGGAAATGTCCGGTGGCTGCTGGCGTTCTTGGTTTTGTCCTTGGCTACCACTTCGGTCACCTTGGATACGGTGTGACGGATGGTCATGGTCTTGGCGTCAAAATCAATACTGCCCCATTGGAGTCCCAGCAGTTCGCTACGGCGCAATCCGTACAAGGCGGTGATTTTCACTATGGGCAACATAGGATCATCATCCAGGGCAGCGAAAAGGGCATTAAGCTGCTTTTCGTTGTAAAAGTTGCTTTCATATAGTAATTTAGTAATTATGCGTATTCAGCATTATGCTTACCTACAAAAATCGGAGATTTCTCCTGTTTTATGTCGAGATAACGCAATAAATTCTTGACGAAGGCAGACTCCTTGTTGTATAATTACACAGATTTGTGAATGATTACACAAATTTTGTCTGTTGCTATCAAGCAATTTCCGCTTGTGTAAGGAGCAAGTGGAGGGAAGAGGAATTATGGAAAATTATGCGGTAAAAACACCCTGGAAGGATAATATGGGCGATGTTCCCATGCAGCTTGACTATTTCCAGGGCAGCCTGTTTGAGTCGGTTGAGAAAATCGCACAACAGTATCCCAATTATGTGGCCTTCGATTTTATGGGAAAGCCCACCACCTATGCCAAGTTTGTAGGGGATGTCTATACCTGCGCTAAAGCATTGAAGGCCATCGGCATCCAGGAAAACGACAAGGTTACCATCGCTATGCCCAACTGCCCCCAGGGTATTGTCATGTTCTATGCGATCAATCTCATTGGTGCCATCGCCAACATGATTCACCCTTTGTCTGCTGAGAAGGAGATTACCTTCTATCTGCAGGAATCCAATTCTGTTGCAGTACTGACCTTAGATCAGTTCTACGCAAAGGTTGAGGCTGCCCGACAGGGTACGGCTGCAGATAAGCTGATCATTGCCTCCATCAAGGATGCCCTTTCTCCGGTGCTGAAGGTTGGCTTTGCCTTGACCAAGGGGCGCAAGATTAAGAAGATTCCCGCAGATGCCCCCATTATCCGCTGGAAAGAGTTCATGACCAAGGGTACACAGGTCGTTTCCTACAGAGTGCAGCGCAAGGCTGAAGATCCGGCTGTAATCCTGTACTCCGGCGGCACCACCGGCACCACCAAGGGCATTGTGCTGACCAACCTGAATTTCAATGCGCTGGGTCAGCAGATCGTGGCTGCAAACCCCATGTTCCGTCCCGGTGACAAGATGCTGGCTGCTATGCCTATCTTCCATGGCTTTGGTCTGGGTGTCAGCATTCACAGTATGCTCTGCAACGGTGGTCGATGTGTGCTTGTGCCTCAGTTTACGCCTAAGAGCTATGCCAAGGATTTGATCAAGCACAGAGTGAACTTCATCGCCGGTGTGCCCACCCTGTATGAGGCTTTGCTGCGGCTTGATACCATGGACGGGGCTGATTTGAGCTGTCTGAAGGGTGTATTCTCCGGCGGTGACAGCCTGTCCATTGAACTGAAGAAAAAGCTGGATAAATTCCTGTATGATCATAAGGCTACCATTCAGGTCCGTGAGGGTTACGGCACCACGGAAACCGTTACCGCCTGCTGTCTGACGCCTTCTCATATGCATAAGGAAGGATCTATCGGTCTGCCGTTCTCTGACAACTATATCAAGATCGTTGAACCGGGTACGGATAGGGAAGTGCCCTACGGCACGGAGGGTGAAATCCTTCTGGCGGGTCCGACTGTCATGAAGGAATATATGCATCATCCTGCGGAAACCGCCCAGACTTTGCGTACACACGCTGACGGTTTGACCTGGGTTTACACCGGTGATCTGGGTGTGATGGATGCACAGGGCTTTGTATTCTTTAAGGGCAGAGCAAAGAGAATGATCGTTAGCTCCGGATATAACGTTTATCCCGCACAGCTGGAAAATATTCTTGATGCCCATGAACTGGTGCAAATGAGCTGTGTTATCGGTGTGCCCGACCCCTATAAGATCCAGAAGGTCAAGGCCTTTGTTAAGCTTGTGCCGGATGCGAAGCCTACGGAAGAAACCAAGCAGATCCTGCTGGATTACTGCCGTGTGCATATTGCCAAGTACGCCATGCCCTATGACATCGCGTTTAAGGATGATATGCCCAAGACACTGGTTGGTAAGGTTGCCTACCGCGTGCTGGAAGAAGAGGAACTGGCAAAACACAAGGAGAGCTGATGGTATGAAGGAAATCGCTTTTTCGCAACTGCAGTGCAATCCTTTTGATCTGATCGGCAGAGACTGGATGCTGATAACAGCGGGCAACGAAAGTCGTGGTTACAACACCATGACTGCCAGCTGGGGGCATCTTGGAACGATCTGGGGTCACAGCGAGAGCAATCCTACAGCCGTGATTTATGTCCGCCCTCAGCGGTATACAAAGGCTTTTGTTGACAGGGAAGAACGCTTTACACTGACCTTCTTTGCGCCTGAGTACCGTAAGGCGTTGGGCTATCTGGGAAGCCACTCCGGCCGTGACGGGGATAAGGTTGCTCATGTGGGACTGACCCCGGTATTTGCGGATGACACAACCTATTTTGCGGAGGCTAATCTGGTGCTGATCTGCCGCAAACTGTACCAAGCACCCCTGCTGGAGGAACATTTTCTGGACAGGGAAGTGGTGGAGGATTGTTATCCTAAGCGTGATTTCCACGATCTGTATATCGCCCGCATTGAAAAGGTTTTGGTTAGTGAATAAGAAAAAGAGCACGCCCGCAATTGGGCGTGCTCTTTGCGGTTTAGTGGGATGGTCTTTGGTGTGCTGTCAGTGCGATCATTACCTGCGATGGCAGATAGAAGAACCACGACAGGTTGAAATCCATAAAGATCAGTCTGTAAACCATGGAGCCTTCTTGAATTGGTAAATACGTACCTGCCGCTACCTGCAGACCGATAACGGTGTCGCACAGCAAAAAGCATACAAAGCCGAAGGCAAGAAGCATATTTTTCTTAAATCTGGAAAACGCGCAGATCAGATTCATAATGAGGTTCACATAGTAGGCCATGGATACAAGCGCCAGCGCATCCGTTTTATCCTTTAGGATCATGATCGCTAACACCTCGACCACAACTGATAATGCAATCCGAATGGGAAGCAATACCTTATGCAGATTTTGCCGGTGGAGCATGGTCGCATAACAGGTCTGGGCAATCAGGAAGAATACCATACCCCAAAGACGCTCGATCGGATTGCAAACTACCAGACAGAAATCAGCCAGTACTGTGAAAAACAGACCGATTATATTGAGCATATTTCCCCTAGCAACACCAGTTGCTGCAAAAAGAAAACAGATGATAATGGAGATATAGCTGCTCCAAACCAGCATATTGCCGCCTGTGGTCAGAATCAGGCTGTATAGGATTAGCTCAACAATAAGAAAGAGGACGGTTATAACAGGTTTTTTGGTATGCATATCATGACCTCCATTCTACTGAATTTTAGCATAGAAATCGGTTGGTTGCAATAGAAGATCAGAATTTTCTGGCAGCATATATTGCCGAGGGGAATCGATTTATTCTTTGTTGCTCTCCGTCAAGCCCTCACCGGTGCCGCCCTTTCGATTCCACCGGTACAGCCACAAAAAATTGCCGCCCGAAGGCGGCATTTTTATGGTGGAGTCGACGATGTTAAAGACGAACTATTTATCTCTTTGAGAGAAACCTTCTTTGAGGTGTTTTTGTAGTTGAATGTGATGATGAAATGGTCATCGTACAGATATATCGAATTCACAAAGCTATCAATCAACTTTTGCCTGTCTGACTGCACCGACATATCAAGCTTGCGATAGTTGTACAATGCGAATAAAAGCTGTTCCTTTGGTATGATAGGATTGCGAATCTGATATTGAATAATATCTGTCTCAATACTCTTTTTCTGTTCTTCCAAATCATCCAGAAGTTTCTTCGTGGTTGCTGAGAAGATACCTTGAGCCATTGCTTCAGCAAGATTATTTAGTTTCTTCTGCACTTCATCAAGCTGTGCTTTCAGCAGGATGGATTCAGCGCTTTCAAGATCCTGAAAACGATAGACACGTTCCGCAAGTTCTTCAATGACAGAATCATCGGTGATAAGTTCAAGAATTGTATCAATGACAAGGTTCTCAAGCCATTCCTTACGGACGGTTTTCTTGTCGCACTTCTTTTTCTTTGCCTGATTGCATTTGTAGTACCGGTACTTTGTGGATGTCTTGCTTGTGCCGATCTCACCGGTCATCATAGAACCGCATTTACCACAGAAGAGGTGAGTGGTCAACAAGTAGTCATCTTCGCTCCTGTGCATCGCAGGAGCTTTCTTATTGCGCTTCATACGATCTTGAACAGCGTTGAATAGGCCTTCATTAATGATAGCCGGAAAAGCATTTGGTACAAGGATATCTCCGAACTTGTATTCGCCTATATATTTGCGGTTAGTGAGGATTCGGAAAATGGCGTTATAGTTCATAAAGTTGCCTCGGTTTTTGACACCTCGACTTTTCATCAGTTCAACAATCCCGCTGACCTTCGTGCCGTCGTTATAGAGCGTGAATATGTCCCTAATAATCGGTGCGTTGCTCTCATCAATCTGAAAATGCTTTTCGTCATCAATATAGTAACCGATAGGAGCGCGGACGCCGTTGCTACGGAGTTTCAAAGCATTCTCAGTCATACCGCGCTTAATCTTTTCGGCAAGCTCTACGGAGTAGTATTCGGCGAAGCCCTCCAGGATTGCTTCAAGCAGAATGCCGTCTGCACCCTCAGATATGTTCTCGGTGGCAGACATGACTTTAACATTGTTTTTCTTCAGCGTTGCTTTGTAAAAAGCAGAGTCGTAACGGTTACGGGCAAAGCGGTCAAGTTTCCATACAATAACGATATCAAATAAACCCTTGCTGCTATCTTTTATCATCTTCTGGAACTCAGGTCTATTATCTGTCTTGGCTGATAATGCGCGGTCAATATATGTACCGATGATCTCAATGCCGTTCTTCTCCGCAAAGGCCTTATTTTCGCGAAGCTGACCTTCGATAGATTCTTCACGCTGATTGTCCGAAGAATATCGTGCATATATTACCGCATTCATAAATTCACTTCCTTTCTTGGTATATACCTTTTATATCATTAACTTTTTAATTGTACAAATGTGTGATGCAAAACGGGCATCGCAATCAGCGACGCCCGTTAGTAAAATTATTCATTTTCCTTGTTTTCAAGGTCCTTTTTCCATTGTTCAAATTCTCTTTGCCCTTCTTCGCTTTCATAAAAAGCCATAAGGTCAGGCAATAAACAGCGAGCAAGTGCATCAATCTCGTGCTGTGGAATTTGAACTACTTTGCTCTTGTTACTCACTGTTTCATTCTCCTTCCGTCAAGATTTTTTATTATGTTTATCTTTCTTTCTGCTGTTGTCGTTGTTTGCGCTTATAGTAGGCTTCGCAAAGTTTTATAATGGCATCCTCAATCTGTGTTTTGCTAAAGCTTTCAGGAAAGTATTTCCGAACACGCTCTGTGGGAATTTTGAAGGTTTCCTTTTGATTCGCTTTTTCTTCGGACATGATTTCAAGGATTTTATCATCGTCAAGTTCTCCTGCCTGACTTAACTTTTTCATACGAACCGCCTGAGATAATGAGGGAGTGCAATCCTCGCTCTCAATGGTCTGTATCAGGTCTTGCTGTTCGATGTCATTGAGGTATGAAAGTTCAACCGCAGGAGTGAAAGCAATTCGCCCTTCGTCC
>JAZRBW010000065.1:0-3164 GCA_045635305.1 Faecousia sp.
TAGCAATTTGTTGGTATTTCAATGATTTTACACGAATTATCGCCTTGTGGCGATATGATTTTGTTGCACAAAATCATGCGGGCGATTCATGAATCGCCCCTACGGTTGTTTATCAGGCAGTGCGATAAACGAAAATTTGAACCGTGGAAACGGAAAAAGGACGCCCGGGGGCGTCCTTTTTGCGTTATCTCTTTACAAAATATTCTTCGTACCAAACCAGGAAGGCGTAAATCGTCCACACCTGGCGCCACAGGTCAGAATTGCCACCGATGTATTCCTCGAAAATGGTGTTGATGGCAGGGAGATCGAAGAACTGTGCGGCCATCTCGCTGCGCAGCTTTTCCCGGACATCGCCGTTGTAGCGCTCGTCGGCCATCCACACACGGATAGGCACCACGAAGCCCAGCTTCTTGCGCCAGGCCACCTCCTGGGGCAGCACCTTGGCGGCGGCGGTTCGCAGGGCTACCTTGTTCTGGTCCGGATCCACCTTGAATCGGGCAGGGATCCGGGCGGCGATGTCAAAGATCCGGGTGTCGGTCAGGGGCATCCGCACATCCAGACCGGCGGCGGTGCTCATTTTGTCGATGTTCAGGTAAATGTCGCCCTCCAGCCACATTTGAATATCCACATCCAGCATCTTGGACAGGGGGTCAAGATGGGTGTTCCCGGCGTAAATATCCTTGGCAAAGTCGATGGGAAGCAGATTTTCGTAATAAGTCTTGAGGATCTTCTTCTTTTCGTCCTCTTTCATGATGTTGGTGTTGCCGGCGTAGAAAGTGGGCAGATTTTCGCCGTAACGGGGGGCGTTGCGGTACATATTATAGCCGCCGAAGAATTCGTCAGCACCCTCACCGGAGTAGCAGACCTTGGTATGCTGGGCAGTGGCCATGCAGCCCAGGGAAAACACCACGGCGGAAGCGTCGCCCAAAGGCTGCTCCATGTTGTACTGCACATAGGGCACAGCGTCAAAATACTGCTGAGGCGTTACCACGCAGCGGCGGTTTTCCCGGCCCAGGGCATGGGCGGTTTCCGCAGCCAGACCGGATTCGTCCAGGCGGGAATCGTCGTAGCCGCAGGAATTGCTCATGGCAAGACCGGACAGGGCGAAAATGTAGGAAGAATCCACACCGCTGGAAAGGAAGCTTTCGGCATATTCCGACTCCTCTTTCACCTCGGAAAGTACGGTTTTCAGAGTTTCGTGGATCTCGCTTGCCCAATCCTCCACGGTTTTGCTTTCGTCGGGGACAAAATAGGGGCGGAAGTATCGGGTGATCTCATTTTTTCCGTCCTTGCGCACCAGATAGCGGCCGGGCATCAGCTTGGTTAGTCCCACGAAGAAGGTTTCCGGACCGGTGGTGTAGGTCAGGCTGAGATAAATCTGCAGCAACCGCTGGTTGAACACTTTTTCGAAGCCGGGCTGTGCCATCACATCCCGGATGGAGGTGCCAACCAGGAAGTTTCCGTCAGCGGTTTCGTAGTAGTAGAAGGGCACCGTGCCGAACTGGTCACGCATACAGAAATATTCGTTTTTCTCCTCGTCAAACAGGGCGAAGGCGAATTTGCCGTGCAGATGCCGGCCCATATCGCCGCCCCAAGCTTTGTATGCGGCCAGCAAAATGGCTTCCTCCCGGGCCTGTCGGTCTGCTGCAAGCCCGGCATCCAGCATCAGCTCCTGCATCAGCGCTTTGAAATTGGAAATATGACCCTTGTAGGTCAGTACCTTCATCATAAGTAGCACCTCGTTTTCGATTTTCTTGATGGTAACATAATTTAGCCACTTTTTCAACACCCAATTCATGGCACACTGGTTTCATAAATTGGGATTTATCGCACACCTTTCGGCGTTCCCTACGGGCATGTTTGAAACACAGCGATAAACGAAATTTTGAAGCAGCAATGTAAAAAAGGACGCCCGGGGGCGTCCTTTCAGTGCTTAATAACCGCGCCACAGCTGTGCCCAGCTATAGCGCTTTCTGCCCTTGGCATCGTAGCGCAGAAATACCACCACATTGATGAGCCCACGGCTTACCAGCAACGCCACGGCCTGCCAGAAAATATACACAGCCATAGCCATCATGCGCTCCATCAGGGGCAGACCTGCCAGATTTTGTCCGGCAATGGCCATCCAGATGGCAAGCCCCAGACCCAGCAGACACCAGATGCCGCCCGCCAGACGCTGGGTAAAGCGCCAGGCTTCCACGCTGCCCATGCCAAAATAGCAGCGGTAACCGGAGCGGTAGTTGGCTTCCTTAGGCGCATTGAGGAAGTAGTACAGTCCCATGCCCAGGATCACAAAGGGTCCGATCAGCATCAGCAGCCGGGACAAAAAGGCGGTTTTTTCCAACAGGGGCGGCAGCTCCGGAAGCAGGTCCTCCAGCAGCGACTCCAGGGAAAAATCACCCAAAAGTTCTTTCAGACTATCGGTATTCATGGTGACTCCTTATTTTTCCTCCAGGAAACGGCTCACTTCCCGCACGAAGCTGTTCACATCCTGGAACCGGCGGTAAACAGAGGCAAAGCGGATATAGGCCACCTCGTCCATGGGCTTGATACGGGCCATGACCATCTCGCCCAGCTTATCGGTGCTGATCTCCCGTTCCAGGGAGTTCTGAATGGCCTGCTCGATCTCTGTGGTTAGGCGATCCAGGTCGTCCAGATCCACCTTCCGCTTGTCGAAGGCACGGATCATGGAATTGAGAATCTTGTTGCGGTCAAAATTCTGGCGGGTGCCGTCGCGCTTGACTACGATAATGGGCAGACTTTCCACCATTTCGTAGGTGGTAAAGCGCCGCTGACAGCGCAGACATTCCCGGCGGCGGCGAATGCTCTGGCCGTCTTCACTTCGGCGGGAATCCACAACTTTGCTTTCCTGGTCGCCGCAAAATGGACATTTCATAGGGCATTGTCTCCCTTTTTACAGATTTACATAATTATACCAGAAGATTTTCTTCCTGTCCAGTCCCTTTTTTCTTGCCTTTTTCGCAACTTTGGGGTAAAATATGGGAAAAGCAGGTTGGGATTTATCGCTCCCTCATTGGGTCATTGCGAGGAGCCGAAGGCGACGTGGCAATCCCCCGGTTAGAGGGAAAATCGTATTGAAAAGTACGATCTAAAACCTTTGGGGATCGCCACACCAGCGTGCGCGCTGGTTCGCGATGACCAAA
>JAZRBW010000066.1:0-13623 GCA_045635305.1 Faecousia sp.
CGGTGTGCTGTAGGGAACGCTGTCCTCAGCGTTCCGAAACGATTTAGGGGGTTCGATGCCCCCTAAATCGTTAACTTGCATCAAAAAATGCCGCTTCGCGGACGGAACGCTGAGGACAGCGTTCCCTACGGGCGTGTTTGAAACGCAACGATAAACGAAAATTCATAATTACCATTCAAGGCAAAACCGCCCTGTTTTTTCGACTTTTACTTCGGTTACATCGGCATCTGCATGGCATATTAAAAGAGCGGAAGCAAAAAGGAGGGCAACAAAATGAAAAAATCAGCAATGCGCGTATTCGCTCTATTGCTTTGTATTTCCCTGTGCGCGGTTACCGCCTACGGTGCGGAATATCTGATTCCGGTGGGACAGGTGATCGGGCTGGAGCTGTCGGACAACGGTGTGACTGTGGCGGCTTTTGACGATACCCTTGGCGCAAAAGCCAAGGCCGCCGGATTATGCGCCGGAGACAAAATACTGTCCATTGATGATAAGCTCATCACCTGCGCCGAGGATGTGCGGCAGGCACTGCGGCAGTCCTGCGGCACCGTCACCGTCAAATTGCAGCGCAAGGATCGGCATCAAACCCTGCAGTTGCAGCCAGAGATCACCGCTGAGGGCCCCAAGCTGGGTGTTTTCCTAAAGGAAGGCGTCACCGGCATCGGCACTGTGACTTGGTTTGATCCGGTCAGCAAAACCTTCGGCTCCTTGGGGCACGGTGTCAATGACAGCGATGGAAAGCTGCTGCATCTTGTAACCGGCAAAGCATACGCCGCCAATGTTGCCTCTGTGAAAAGGGGCAAATCCGGCGAGCCCGGGCAACTGCGGGGCGCGCTCAGCGGCAAAGAGCCTGTAGGCACGCTGACCGCCAACACGGAACGGGGCTTATTCGGTCATTCCCAAGCCGGTTGGACCGGTCAGGCCATCCCGGTAGCTCACCGCAAGGACGTGCACACCGGCCCCGCCTCCATCCGTTCCACTGTCGCAGGCGATACGGTTCAGGAATATTCTGTGGAAATTTTGAAAATCTATCCCCAAACCAAGTCCGGGGATAAAAACATGGTGATCCGCATCACTGATCCCAGGCTGCTGGAGGCCACCGGTGGTATCGTCCAGGGGATGTCGGGCAGCCCCATCATCCAGGATGGCAAACTGGTAGGTGCGGTGACCCATGTGCTGGTCAACGACCCGACGCGGGGCTACGGGATATTTATCGAGAATATGCTGGACGCGGCAGCATGATCGGAGGGCGGGAGCTTGCTCCCGCCGATTTTTCTTGCATTTTGTCAGATTTTTGATATGATATCATTGTCATCCATCATAGAAAGGAAGTCTGCAAATGGCAAGCTATAAAGATATGTTAGACAGTGCATTTTCCTCCTATTACGCCCGTTTTCGGGAACTTGGGGCACTGAGCAAGGAAAACGCCGTGACCAGAGAAGAACTGTTCCCTAACGGTGAAACCATGATCGACAGGGACAGGATGCACAAAATGCTCAGCATGGATATCGTAAAGAGAGTTGGCATGAACCGTTATTGGCTGGACGAAAAGAGAGCCGCTGACGGGAATGGTGTTCTAAAGCAGAGAATTCTGATCATCGTAATCGCAGTCATTGCGGGTGTTATTATCGGCATCCTAAAACGGCAAGGAATCCTGTGATTTTCGATAGCCGTCGTCCCGAATGACAAGCACCTGTAAACGGCAGTCCGATTATACAGGACGGAAAGCCGGTGCGCGTAGCAACTGAAATGCCCGGCGGGAGCTTACTCCCGCCGCTTTTTCTTGCATTGCTTCGCTGTTTGTGTTATGATAGGCGCAAATAATTCAAGGAGGCTCCCCATGGGCTATTTACTGCTGGCCGTTTTCGCCAGCTCTATGATTTCCATCCTCATGCGCATGAGCACCGGCAAAACTACAGGGCACTACAGTATGCTCTGCGCCAACTATCTCGTCTGCGGCATTCTGGGCGCGCTGTACTCTGATTTTTCTCTGCTGGCCACCCAAACTGCCGGTCTTGGCTTCACGGTGGGCATTTCCGCGTTATATGGTGCCGTCCTGCTTGCCGGATTGGTTCTGCTGCAGCGCAGTACTCGCATAAACGGCATTGTACTGTCTTCTCTGTTCACAAAGCTGGGGCTGCTGGTGCCGTTTGTGGTATCCATTCTGTTCTTTCAGGAAGTGCCTACAGTGTTACAGATCGCCGGTTTTTGCGTAGCGGTTGCCGCCATTCTTATTTTCAATGTAAAAAAGGATGGCAACAGTCGCTTCGGTTTCGGACTGATCCTTCTTCTACTGGCCTGTGGCAGCTGTGATGCCGTGGTCAAGATTTTTGAAAGCTTAGGCCCTCAGTCGCTGTCCTGCCATTTCCTGTGTTTTTCCTTCAGTGTAGCCTTTGTGCTGTGCTTGGGGCTGGTTCTGCTCAAAAAGGAGCGCCCCGACGGTATGGGACTGTTTTATGGCAGCATGATCGGTGTGGTCAATTTCTTCTCCTCCAAGTTTATCCTGGGTGCCCTGACCCAGATCCCTGCCGTGGTGGTATTCCCCACCTACAGCGTGGCAACCATGCTGGTCGTGACACTCTGCGGCGTCCTCTTCTTCAAAGAGCGTCTGGGCAAACAGCAATGGCTGGCCTTCGCCGCCGTCATCGCCGCCCTGGTGATGCTAAATATCTGATCCTGTTCAGTTCTTGATGGACACAAAGAAAGGAAGTATTGCGTATGGACCTTGGAAGAGAATTGACTATTATGCAGCAGAATTACATACGGAATCCTTTGCCTTACCTCACCTTGTTTCGTCCCGACTGGCTGCAAGATAACGATCAACTAACACTGATTTACAAGCACAAAGACGCTTTGCTGAAAAAGGGCACCATCACCCTCGCCCGCGTTGTGCAGGCTAATAGTTTCCTTTTCCATTTCTCTCCCAAAATCGACTGCCCTGCCAATATTATCTATTCTGCCAGTCCGGCTGCGAAACAAAATCCGCTATTTCTTCTGCCCCTTTCCTCCACATTATTCTCCTACAAGAACAAGCCATTGGAGGATGTCCCTGAAAAATGGAGAGACATCGCGCGCGTCATTACGGACGAATATGACAGGTCGTCCTTTTCTTTTGAAGCCGAAACCGGCGCAGGACCCGCCGAGGTGCATTTCATTCCCACCATCATTTACCGAAAATTGCTGCCCTTTGGGAAACTCTGTGGTGGTTTTCTGCCGGTGCTAACCATCCCTGAAACAAGCACCGTCTTGATTCTGCCAAAGAAATACTGGAGCCGGAGATTCAAAATTGCCTGGTGTCTTGGCCGAGTTTGAGATATTTCTATATGTTCTCAGAATAGAAAAGCGTGGGAAATTCCCACGCTTTTCGTTCTTTATGCGCGCATCATACCATCCACGCTCAGTACCACACCGGTGATATAGGATGCTTCATCGGAGGCCAGGAACGCAAAAGCATTGGCAATATCCTCCGGCTGACCCAGGCGGCGCAGAGGAATTCTGCCGATCATGGGCTCGATGACCTCCCTGGGCACCGCCTTCATCATATCGGTTTCAATAATGCCGGGGGCCACGGCGTTGACCCGGATGCCCTTGGGCCCCAATTCTCTGGCAAGGGATACGGTCAGGCCGTTCACAGCAAACTTGGACGCGGGATAGGCAAAGCCGCTGGGCTGACCGGAGATGCTGACCATGGAAGAAGTGTTCAGAATCACGCCATCCCCTCTTGCCACCATGCACTCAGCAGCGGCACGGGTGGCATTGAACACACCCTTCACATTCAGGTCCATCACCTTGTCGAAGGTCTCCTCGGTGTAATCCATAAAGGGAGTGCTTTCGGACACACCGGCGTTGTTCACCAGAATGTCCACACAGCCATAGCGCTCCGTTGCCTCCCGGAATGCTTCTTTCACAGATTCCAGGCTGGAAAGGTCGGGGCTGATGCCCGCAACGGTTGCCTGTGGGTATTTTTCTTTCAGTTTTGCCACAGCTTTATCCGCCGAAGCCTGGCTGCTGGCAGTCAGAATGACAGTGGCGCCCTCTTTCAAAAAACGGTCTGCAGTGGCAAATCCAATACCCCGGCTGCCGCCGGTAATGATCGCGACTTTATCTTGTAATCTCATAGAAGTTACCTCCTTGTTGTTTTGTAAGGTCAGTATACACCTATTTTACGCCACCTTCCGTGACAATATCACATTTGAAAATCAGACAAACAAATTGTTGTTTACATTATTCGCGGCGCAGCCGCCATGCCTTCTCCCCGGGAGAAGGTAAAGTACCTACGGCTCTAAACGAAAATTTGAAATTTCTCCAACAATATGGGTATCCATGCTGTATTTTTCCGAAATCTGTGATATAATGACCGTAATTATCTCAAAATGGCGGGTGAAGCTATGGCATATTTCGGCAAATTCTATCTGGACAAGGAAAAGGACATCGTGGTGCATCTGGATATGGAGGGCACAGCGCTGCATTACACCATTCTGGCGCTGAATCACCGCACCGACAACCTGATCAACAATTTAGCCGCCATTTCCGGTCAAGAGACCGTAGTTAAGGATGGACGCACCGTGATCACCGGCCAGATCCCCTGCTATATCAAGGGCGACGGACGCCGGGTCTACATCTTCCGTCTCAACGGTACAAAGCTGGCCAATATTTACCCCGACGGAAAAATCGAAGTCAACAGTCTGATTCCTGCCATCGCCAAGACCCTGATGAGCCAGACCAAGGACTACCGCTATTCCTTCCGGGAAACCATGCTCAAATCCTATGTGCCGGAGCAAGTAAAGCTGCGCACCGACCTGCACACCCACGGCAACGCCAATCTCAGCGCGGACATTCTCATCGCCCTGGCCATCAAGCACCAGATTCGCTACCCCCTTTACTATATTAAAAAGCTGCAATTACAGATGACAGCTGCCCAGCAGGCTTTTGTGGATGCGCGGCGCAAAGACACGGAAGAAAGGCTGGACACCTCCGGTCTTTCCGGCAAGCACCGGGATCGAAAAATTGACGACAACACCTTTATCAATTTTGCGGATCTGATTTTGCACGGACGGGAGAACGCCACCCAAAATATTGCCAAGATCCGTATATCCCTGTCCATTCTCAAGGATTCCCAGGCAGTATTTACCAATTTGGAAAAGCTGTACCTGTACCGCTATGTATTCACCAAGGGCGTGAAAGCAGATTACACCGTTCCCCTCTGCGGACTGGACGGCATTGAGGACAGCGATATTCGCACGTATCTGCAGCGAATGCTGCGGGATCTGGAAAATCCGGATTACGCCGGGCTTACCTTCTACGAGGACACCCTGCTGTGGATCGGCAGAGAATACCAAAAGCGGCACATTCACTATGTGGAAATCAGCGACACCACCCTGGTCAAGCGAGGGATACCCGCTGTGCAAATGCTGCAGCAGATCCATCACATTCTCCCCTTGGTCAAGCAGGAAACCGGCGTGGAAATTCGGTTCCTCGCTGCCATCCGCCGCATTCCGCTGACCCTGGTGAAGCAGGACATAACTGCCGACAACTATCTTTCCGAAGCCATGCAGGTACTGAAGGTGGTGTGCAAAGATCCCTATGTGGTGGGAAGTGACTTTGTTGGCGAGGAGATCAATGATATTGCGGAGCTTTCCGCAGTTATCCGGGAAATCGTTACGGAAGTAGCCAGTCGGGACAAAAACTGGACGATCCGTGTTCATGCCGGTGAAAACGATTCTCTGAAGGGCAATATGGCCAGGGCGATCGCCCTTGTGGAGCAAGCCCTGTTGCCGGGACAAGCCTTCCCTTATATGCGCATTGGCCACGGCATCTACTGCGCCAGCCTGCGCAGCCGGCAGGGACAGGTGCTGTTGGAGAAAATCAAGACCCACGGAATCGTCCTGGAGTTCCAGTTGACCAGCAATGTGCGCTTAAACAACATCATCGATCTGCGCTCTCATCCGCTGAAAACCTATCTGCAGGAGGGCATTTCCTGCGTCATGGGCACCGACGGCTGCGGTCTTTACGGCTCTGACAGCATCGACGAGCAGCTGGCGCTGACCAATTTCCTGAAGGTAACAGATACCGAATTCACCGCCATGAAGACGGTGGAGGATGCCATCATCGCCCGGCAGGAGGAGAATTTCCGGCAAAAGTATACCGCTTTCGCAACGCTTTTGGAAGGCAGAACCGTGGCGCAATACTATACCCATGCCCTGCAGCAGGGGGAGAATGACCACAGGGTCAAATTTGAAATCCACAAGCATCCATCCTATCCCATTTTCAAGGACAAGGTGGCAGAGTTACCCTGGGACAAATATCCCATCATCATTGCCGGCGGCAGTTTCTCTGCCAATAGCGCCTCCCATGGCATCAGCGACCGGGATCAGGCTTTGCTGCAGGCAATGCTTGACCGACTGGATCCCAACAAGGTATTCTTTGTATTGGGTCACAAGCTGCTGGGACAGGAAAAATATATCTTGCAGCACAACCCCGGCTTCGACATTTACTGCGTCATTCCCTCCTTGATGGACAGCAAGCAGATAGGCCGCCTGCGCCGGGCAAATATCAAGGGCATCCGCATTTCCACCGAATCTCAGGAAATGGGTATTTACAAATCCTTCAACTACGAAATCTTCGAACGCCGCAACTGCGCCCTGCTGGCCTTTGAAGGCAATTCCGCCGTGGCAAATCTGGTGCAGGAAGCCAGAAACGGCAAGGGTTCTGCCCGGATCTTCCTGTATCCCCGATCTGCCATGCTGAAGGCAAAAGCAGCCTCCCTGCAAGGCTATGTGACTCTCAATGCTGCGGAAGAAACCCTCATTGGCGCCATCGAAAGCATCCAGGAGAACATTGGCACCCGTCTGGGAAGGACTTGACATTTTTTAAGCGAAGTATATAATATAAGTATCCTAACTTAAAGGAGTTAAATGTATGTATTACCGCATGAACGTGGCCGGTCTGGAACGTGACCTGCCTATCTGCCCCGTAAATGAGAACCTGTACATTGCCGGTTTTGTGATCTTCGGTGACCAGGAGCTGACCGTGGCCTGCGCCCGGGATCTGCTGGAGCGTGCCCCCGAATATGACTACATCATCACAGCCGAAGCCAAGGGCATTCCCCTGGCCCATGAGATGGCCCGCCAGCATGGCGATGCCAAGTACATTCTGGCCCGCAAGGGTCCGAAGCTGTATATGCGAGATATTTTCTCCGTCACCGTTAACTCCATCACCCCCGCCAAGGAGCAGAAGCTGTACTTAGACGGTGCCGATGCTGCGCTGATGCAGGGCAAGCGCATCCTGGTTGTGGACGATGTGATCTCCACCGGTGAGAGCCTGAAGGCGCTGGAAGCACTGGTTGAGAAGGCCGGTGGCATCATCTGTGGCCGCATGGCCATCCTTGCCGAAGGTGACGCACAGGCGCGTCCCGATCTGATTTATCTGGAAAAGCTGCCCCTTTTCAATCCCGACGGCACCATTATGGGCTAAAAACCATTTCCGGGTGTTGACTTTATCACCCGAATATGCTAAACTGTACTAAGAATTTTTATGTGGAGGTAACACCATGGAACATATCAAGACCATCGAAACCCGTAACCTGTGCGAGAGCGCTAAGAATGGCGGCTGCGGCGAGTGCCAGACTTCCTGCCAGTCCGCTTGCAAGACCAGCTGCGGCATCGCCAACCAGGCTTGCGAGAACAAGGAATAAGGTTAACCCAAAAAACGCCGCCGTTCCCGGCGGCGTTTTTTTGTGAAGGAGATAGATTATGATTCATCAGTATAAACTGGGCGGCTACAATGTGGTGCTGGATGTTTGCTCCGGCGGTGTGCATGTGGTTGATGATGTAGCCTACGACATCATTGGCCTTTTTGAAAATAACCATCGGGACGCTGTACTGGCTGCCATGGCGGAAAAGTATCCTGCCCTTGACGCTGCCGACATTGCCGAGTGCTATGACCAGGTGGTCAGTCTGAAAGAAGCGGGCAAACTCTTCGCTCCGGACACCTTCGCCCCCATGGCAGGTCAACTGAAAGAAAAGAGCGCCGGCGTGGTAAAGGCTCTATGCCTGCATATTGCCCACACCTGCAACCTCAATTGCAGCTACTGCTTCGCCAGCCAGGGCAAGTATCATGGCGAGCGGGCCATCATGTCTTTTGAAGTGGGCAAGCGGGCTCTGGATTTCCTCATTGAAAACTCCGGCACCCGGCGCAATCTGGAGGTGGACTTCTTCGGCGGCGAACCGCTGATGAACTTCCAGGTTGTTAAAGATCTGGTCGCCTATGCCCGCAGCATCGAAAAGGAAAAGAAAAAGAATTTCCGTTTTACCCTTACCACCAACGGCGTTTTGGTTGACGATGATGTGATCGAGTGGGCCAACAAAGAGTGCCACAATGTGGTGCTGAGTCTGGACGGCCGCAAAGAAGTGCACGACCGTTTCCGTGTGGACTACGCAGGTCACGGCAGTTGGGAAAAGATCGTTCCCAAATTCCAGAAATTTGTGGAGGCAAGAGAGGGCAAGGGCTACTATATGCGTGGTACCTTCACCCATGCCAATCCCGATTTCCTCAAGGACATCCAGACCATGCTGGATCTGGGCTTTACGGAGCTTTCCATGGAGCCTGTGGTTTGCGCCGCCGGTGATCCCTCCGAACTGACGCAGGCAGATATGGCCGTTGTTATGGATCAGTACGAAAAACTGGCCCAGCTGATGCTGGAACGGGATAAGGCAGGCAAGCCCTTCACCTTCTATCATTACATGATCGACCTGACCGGCGGCCCCTGCATCTATAAGCGCATCAGCGGCTGCGGCAGCGGCACCGAATACATGGCAGTCACCCCCTGGGGCGATCTGTACCCCTGCCACCAGTTTGTGGGCGAAGAAAAATTCAAGCTGGGTAACATTTGGGACGGCGTAACCAATCACGAAACCCAGGCCGAGTTTGCCGCCTGCAATGTCTACGCCCATCCCGAGTGCCGGGATTGCTGGGCACGGCTGTACTGCTCCGGCGGCTGTGCTGCCAATGCTTACCACGCCACCGGCTCCGTTACCGGCGTATACGAGCAAGGCTGTCAGTTGTTCCGCAAGCGGATGGAGTGCGCCATCATGGTTGCCATCCACCGGGCGCTGGGAGAATAATATGAACACCCCCATCTGCGATTTCGTCCGCCGCTATGCCCAGAGCGGTACACTGCGGCTGCATATGCCGGGCCACAAAGGGCAGGGTCCTGTGGGTATCGAAGCCTTGGACATTACGGAAATTGCCGGTGCGGACAGCCTGTATGAAGCGGATGGCATCATCGCCCAAAGTGAAGCCAACGCATCCAAACTGTTCTGCTGTCCTACTTTCTACAGTACGGAAGGTTCTTCCCAGTGCATCCGGGCCATGCTGCACTTGGCCACTTGCAACGGCAACCGAAAGATAGTCGCAGGCCGCAATGCCCATAAGACCTTTCTGTCCGCCGCCGCACTACTGGATCTGCAGGTTGACTGGCTGTATCCGGAGCATGAAGGCTCTTACCTTCGCTGTGATATTTCGGCGCAGGGCCTCGAAAACTATTTTTCCGGTTGCGGAAAGGTTCCCGCCGCGGTGTATGTGACTTCCCCGGATTATTTAGGCAATCTTTTGGATATTTCCGCCCTGGCGGAAGTCTGCCACCGCCACGGCGCGCTGCTGTTGGTGGACAATGCCCATGGCGCTTATCTGAAATTCCTGCCCGGTTCCCGGCATCCCATGGATTTAGGGGCAGATCTGTGCTGTGACTCCGCACACAAGACCCTGCCGGTGCTGACCGGCGGCGCGTACCTCCACATCCGGGACGAAGTGCTTGCGCAGAGCGCCAAAGATGCCCTTGCTCTGTTTGGTTCAACAAGCCCCAGTTATCTGATTCTACAGAGTCTGGATGCCGCCAACGCCATTTTGGACGATTCGACCTACATTCAGAAATTGGTGGAGCTTTCCTTCCTTGCCAGCGATGTGCGGCAGCAGTTGGGACTCCACGGCATCAGCGCCGATCATGGCAATGAACCGCTGAAAATCACCGTCTATCCCCGCTACTACGGCTACACCGGAACGGAAATGGCCGACGCTCTGCGTCAAAGCGGCATCGAGTGCGAATTTGCCGACCCGGATTTTCTGGTGGTGATGCTGACACCGGCCATCACAAAAGAAGACCTGCAGAGATTTGTAGCTGCGCTGACCGCACTCCCCCGCCGGAAGCCTATCCGTACCACACCGCCGGTCATCGAACCTGCCGTAAAGGTGCTATCCATCCGGGAAGCTATGTTTGCTCCCGGCGAAGTGATCCCGGTAGCCGAAAGCGAAGGCAGAATTCTTGCTGCCGCCACGGTTGGTTGCCCTCCGGCAGTGCCCATCGTTGTCTGCGGAGAGCGAATTGACAAAAGCGCAATCCGCTGTTTCCAATACTATGGCATTGAAAATTGCCGTGTCTGCAAATAAATGCTGCCCTTCCGAAAACCGGAAGGGCAGTTTTTGTATTGATCAGCCTTCGGAAACCACGATTTCCGAAACCTGCAGGCCGGGATTACGGCGGCAGGTAAAGTCGATGGCCCAGTAGCTGGTAAACACCATCAGATTGTTGCCGTGGTAGTCCTCCAGCAGCTCCGCGTCGCTGCCCAGATTCAGCATATCCAGGTCGCCGGGGTAGCTGTCCACACGGCGGATCTCCTCATAGGGCAGGTTTTCCATCCGCAGATCCACGCCATACTCATTCTTCATGCGGTACTGGAACACTTCCAGTTGCAGCACGCCAACCACGCCCACGATCACCTCTTCCATACCGGAATTGGGGACCTTGAAGATCTGAATAGCACCCTCCTGGGCGATCTGCTCTGTGCCCTTAACGAACTGCTTGCGCTTCATGGAGTCCTTGGCGGACACACGGCAGAAAATTTCGGGGGCGAAGGTGGGAATGCCGGAATACTTGAATTTTTTGCTGGGTACGGTAATGGTATCACCAATGGAGAAAATGCCGGGATCGAAGACACCGATCACGTCACCTGCGTAGGCTTCCTCCACGATCTCGCGCTCGGCAGCCATCAGCTGTTGGGGCTGGCTCAGGCGCATTTTCTTGCCGCCCTGCATATGGAAATATTCCTTATCCCGTTCAAACTTGCCAGAGCAAATGCGCATGAAAGCCAGACGGTCGCGGTGGGCCTTGTTCATGTTGGCCTGGATCTTGAACACGAAAGCGGAGAAGTCCGGGCTGAAGGCATCCACAAGGCCACTGTCCGCGGTGCGGCTCAGCGGGGGCGGTGTCAGCTTCAGGAAGTTCTCCAGGAAGGGCTCGATGCCAAAGTTGGTCAGCGCGGAGCCGAAGAATACGGGGCTGAGCTGACCGGTACGGACAGCCTCAAAATCCATTTCACGGCCGGCAGACAGCAGCTCCACGTCATCGATCAGCTGCTGATGTTTCTTTTCGCTATCCAGCAGATCAGCAACCTGGGGATCATACAGATCCACTTCCATCTTAGCTGCCTTGGCCTTGCCGCCCTTGCCGGAGAAGAACAGCAACTGGCTCTGCTGACGGTCATACACGCCCATAAAGTCCTGACCGCAGCCGATGGGCCAGTTCATGGCGTAGGTTTCGATGCCCAGTTCCCGCTCCACTTCGTCCAGCAGGTCAAAGGGATCCTTGGTTTCCCGGTCCATTTTGTTAACGAAGGTAAAGATAGGGATGTGGCGCATGGCACAGACCTTAAAGAGCTTTCTGGTCTGGGGCTCAACACCTTTTGCGCCATCGATGACCATGACGGCAGAGTCGGCAGCCATCAGGGTACGGTAGGTATCTTCGGAGAAGTCCTGGTGACCGGGGGTATCCAGAATATTGATGCAGAAGCCGTTATACTGGAACTGCATAACAGAGGATGTGACGGAAATACCACGCTGCTTTTCGATCTCCATCCAGTCGGAGGTGGCAGCGCGGGAATTTTTCTTGCCCTTGACAACACCTGCCTGGGCGATGGCACCACCGTAGAGCAGGAATTTTTCGGTCAATGTGGTTTTACCGGCGTCGGGGTGGGAAATGATGGCAAATGTCCGACGGCGGCTAATTTCTTCATGTAAAGTAGCCATATATTGATCTCCTAAATTGAGGAATTGTTTTCAAACTGATTTATTTTATCACATTTTCTATGAGTTTACAAGAGGTTTTCCTTAAAAATCCAAAAATCGGGGACAATGTCCCCGATTTTCTATTGAATACCGGAAATTTCCAGCATTTCTACAACTTTTTGTCCTCTCGCTGTGAGGGCCACAGAGCCTTTCACCGGATAGGCTGCATAAGCAACATCGTAGCTGTCGGACAGAGGCTTGTCATAATCCAGACTCACCAGATTTTTCTGCTCCAGAACCTGCAAAATCAGGCTGTATTCCTCTTTGGTATAGCGCTCGTCTTCCAAATACACCGGCACCATATCGTCTGCTCTTCTGGCAACGGGCAAAAACGCATACTGGCCCAAGGTCTGCAGTATTTCGATCTCGCCTTCCGTCAGTTCCAGCACTTTTGCGCAGCCATTGCAGCTGCCGCAATTGTGGTTACAACCCATTAGTCAACCTCGATCAGCTCATATTCACGGCTACCGAAGCCCAGTTCGGCAGCAGCTTCCACGGTAAGAATACCGTTACGGCTTTCGATGCGCTTAATGAGATGTGCTTTGCCGGGATCATCGCAGGCATACACCAGATCCACGCAAGCCTGGTCGATAGCGATAGGATCATCAGAAATCAGGATGCCGATGTCAGCAATGCAGGGATCCTCTGCCTTGGCACAGCAGTCGCAGTCAACGGACATATTCTTCATAACATTGACATACACCGCATTACCCTTGAAGAATTCCACCACGCTCATGGCGGCGTCGGCCATGGAACGCTTGAAGTCATTCTGATCCGCAGTCCAGATCTTCTCGGGCTCGCCTGCGCCATGGATATAACCCTTACCAAAGGAGGAAGCATAGCCGATGGACAACTGCTTCAGCGCGCCGCCAAAGCCGCCCATGGGATGGCCCTTGAAGTGGGACAGGATCAGGGTAGAATCATAGGCAGCAATATCCTTGCCAACATAATTCTTCTTGATCACCTTACCATTGGGGATCTCCAGTTCCAGATCGGGACCCTGGGCATCCAGCAGGTCCACAGTGAAATACTTGTTCCAGCCGTGCTTTTCAAACAGCTTCAGATGCTTTTCGGTGGTGTTGCGCTGGCCTTCGTAAGCGGTGTTGCACTCCACAACCGTGCCACCCACATGATCGATCACAGGACGCCAGAACTCGGGATGCAGAAAATTCTGATTTCCCTCCTCACCGGAGTGCACCTTAATGGCCACATTGCCGGGCAGCTCCTTGCCCAGTAGCTTGTACATTTCCAGCACCTTTTCTGCTGTGATGGTCTTGGAAAAATAGACTTTGGAAGACATATTGGTTCCGCCTTTCATTTTTTCTATATTATATACCACTTTTCCCCTAAAAGCAATCATAAATTGGGATTTATCGTTCCGATAGAACGGTCATCGCGAACCAGCGCGCACGCTGGTGTGGCGATCCCCAAAGGTTTTAGACAGTACTTTTCAATACGATTTCCCCCTAACCGGGGGATTGCACCCCAAGGGCACTTCCTCGCACT
>JAZRBW010000067.1:0-5184 GCA_045635305.1 Faecousia sp.
GGCAATCATACCTTGATTCGGTCACTGGTGTGGCAATCCCCTAAGTATTTTAGGTACTTTTCGTCACATTATCCGTCTAACCGGGGGATTCCCACGCCAGTGTGCGCACTGGCTCGGAATGACCTAAATCTGGTAAACAACAATTTACCTTAACAAGGAGGACATTATGAAAATCTGGCACATGAGTGGTGCGGGCAATGATTTTATGGTGATGGATGCCCGGGGCGGAAAATATGATTTTGAAAAGCTGGCTTTGGAGTTATGTAAACTCACTCATGCCGACGGCTTTATGGCAGTGGACTACGCCGAGGATGCGGACTTCCGTCTGCACTTCTATAATTCCGACGGCTCCCGGGGCGAAATGTGCGGCAACGGCTCCCGCTGCATCTGCCGTTTTGCCTATGACAACGGCATTGCCGGCGAAAATATGGTGGTGCGCACCGATGCAGGTCTGGTCTACGGCAGTCGCCTGGACGAAATGCAGTACCGGGTGAAGCTGAATAACCCCGGTATTCTGGATCTGCACCGCAAAGGCGATATTGCCTATGTGGAGCTGGGCAACCCCGGTGTTCCCCACGCGGTGGCGGTGTATGCCGGCGACCTTTGGGCAGACGCGGATGCCTTAAAGGAGCAAATGCGCACTCTTCGCTATGATCCCGCCTTCCCCAAGGGCGCCAATGTAAATTTCTACAGCTGGCAGGGAGAGAATCATGTGCGCATCCTGACCTTTGAACGGGGCGTCGAAGATTTTACCCTGGCCTGCGGTACCGGCAGTGGCAGCTTGGGCTGCGTGCTGTGGACATTGGGCCAGCTGTCCGACGGCGCTCTGCAGGTGGACAACCGGGGCGGTACGCTGGCGGTTACCGTGGAGGGCAAAAACGGTACGGTTTCCGAGCTGTGGCTGGAAGGCCCGGCAGAGGTGCTGAAAATCTACGAAATGGAAATTGTTTAACCGAAAGGCACGCTCCAGCGTGCCTTTTTCCATACAAATTGTTGTTTACACTAAGATATTCGGTCATTGCGAACCAGTGACAGATGTCACTGGTTCACAATCCCCTAAGTATTTTAGGTGCTTTTCGTTGCATTTCCCGTCTAACTGGGGGATTCCCACGCCAGTGTGCGCACTGGCTCGGAATGACCTAAACCTGGTAAACAAAAATTTGCACTTTTCTTCATATGGAATAAATGTCCGCAAAGGGTGGTTGCAAATGGCAAAACGGTGTGGTATAATTACTAAATATGAGAAAATAAAGGAGGAAGAGGAAGATGATATTTGGCAAGCATATCAACCGATATTATCTGCGCTACGCGCTTTGGTTGATTTTCGGCCTGATAACATTGGGCGCCGTGGACTATTTGCAGCTGCGGATTCCCGCCCTGTACGGTATGCTGATCAACGGCATGAACGACGGATTTGTGATCATTGACAATGTGCCCCACGAATTTAACATGGCATTCCTGATAGATACCATCTGTATGCCCATGGTGGAAGTGATCCTGTGTATTATTGTGGGTCGCTTCCTGTGGCGAATCTGTTTCTTCGGCAGTGCCGTCCGTTTGGAGGAGGATCTGCGCAACCGGATGTTCCGCCATGCCCAGCATTTGAGCCGGGAATACTATCAGGTCAACAAGGTCGGCGATCTGATGAGCCTATTCACCAACGATCTGGACACGGTGCAGGAATGCTTCGGCTGGGGCGTGATGATGTTCTTCGATGCGGTGATGCTGGGCATCATGGCTGTGACTGAGATGATGAAAATGGATGTGGGTCTGACCCTGCTGAGTCTGATCCCCATGGGCTTCCTGCTGGCTTCCGCCACCATCGTCGGCAAGCGGCTGGCAAAAAAGTGGGATGCCCGCCAGGAGGCCTACTCCCGCCTGTCTGACTTTTCCCAGGAAAGCTTCTCCGGCATTGCGGTTATCAAAGCCTTCGTAAAGGAAGCCAAGGAGCTGTGGGCCTTCAAGAAGCTGAATGTGGAAAACGAAGAGGCCAATGTGGCCCACACCAAGGCATCCGTTCTGTTCCGTGTGATGGTAATGCTGTTCGTGGAAAGCGTTATCTGCATCATTTTAGGCTACGGCGGCTACCTGGTCTATAAGGATGTGCTCAATGCCGGTCAACTTCTGCAGTTCATCGGCTATTTCAACTCCGTCATCTGGCCCATTATGGCAGTATCCGAACTGATCGACATGAGTTCCCGCGGCAGAGCATCTCTGGCCCGTGTAGGCGAGCTGCTGGATGCGGAAGTAGTGGTCAAGGACCGGGAGAATGTGCGGGATCTGGAAAACCCCAAGGGTCGCATTGAGCTTCGGAATCTGACTTTCCGCTATCCTGACGGCGAATTTGACGCCCTGGAGGATATTTCCTTTACCATCGAGCCCGGTGAAAACATCGGTCTGGTAGGCAAGACCGGCTCCGGCAAGACCACCCTGGTGGATCTGATTCTGCGTACATACAACGTGCCCGACGGCACATTGCTCATCGACGATCAGGATGTCAACACCCTTTCCATCCGTTCTGTCCGTGAGGCCTGCGCTTATGTACCTCAGGACAATTTCCTGTTCTCCGACACCATCGAAAACAACATCGCCTTCGGCGTCACCGCCCACGGCATGGATGCTGTGCAGAACGCCGCCCGCATGGCCGATGTACACAGCAACATCAAAGAATTCAGCCAGGGCTACGGCACCGTGCTGGGCGAACGCGGTGTCACCGTTTCCGGTGGCCAGAAGCAGCGTATTTCCATTGCCCGGGCACTGATGAAGGACGCTCCCATTCTGATTCTGGATGACTCGGTTTCCGCTGTGGATACCAAAACCGAGCGCACCATTCTGGAAAACCTGCGTGCTACCCGCGCCGGCAAGACCACCATTTTGATTGCGCACCGCATTTCCACCATCGAAACCATGGACCGTGTGCTGTTTATCGAAAACGGCCGTCTGGCCGCCTTCGGCAAGCATACGGATCTGTATGAAACCTGCGAAGCATACCGGAAAATGGTAGACCTCCAGAAGCTGGAAGAGGAAGGAGGCGACCACAATGCTTGAATTCTTGCGTGAATTTCTGCCCGTTGTTATCGTAATCGCCGTGATCGGCTCGTTCACCACCGCTTTCATTATTGCCTGGTTTGCCCTGAAAAAAGTCAAGGACGAGGGCGATGACCGGGAGCGAAAGCTTTCTGACAAGGAGCTGATCGGCCGCCTGCTGCAGTACGCCAAGCCCCACTGGAAAAGCTTTGTGGGTGTGCTGTTTATCATGCTTTTCTCCGTGGTCTACGATGTAGTCTCCCCGCTGCTGATGAAGTATGTGCAGGACATGATCAAGGAAGATTTCATTCTGGGTGAGCTGTTCCTGATGGTAGGCGTATACGCCGGCATCTTGATCGTCAGCGTCATCTGCACCTATTTCCAGGCGCTGATCTTGCAGCGTGTAGGCCAGAAGATCCTGTCCAAGCTCCGCCTGGACACCTTTACCCACATCGAAAAGCTGAGCCACGAGCAGCTCAACAACATCCCCGTTGGCAAGCTGGTGACCCGTGTCACCAACGATCCCAACCGCATCTCCTTTATGTTCACCAATATTCTGGTGACTCTGGTAAAAAACTCCATGGTCATCATTGGCGTGCTGGCGGCTATGTTCATCCTCAACTACGCCCTGACACTGATGATCCTGTGCTTTGTTCCCTTTGTGGTGCTGTTCACCCTGCTGTTCCGGCAGTTTTCCCGCCGCGTCCACCGCAAGGTTACCAACGCCACCACAGACATCAACACCTATCTTTCCGAAAACCTTTCCGGCATGAAGATCACCCAGATCTTTAACCGGGAGGACAGAAAGATGGAAGACTTTGCCCTGCGCAGCGCCGCTTTGAAAAAGGCAAAGATCAACAGAATGTTCGTCTTCGGCATTTTCCGCCCCATGGTGTATATGCTGTTTGTCTCCAGCCAGATGTGCCTGTTCTACTTCGGTGCCAAGGGCTATATCCAGCAGACCGAGTTTATGGGGCAGCTCATCGACAGCGGTATCATCGTTGCCTTCTACGGCTACATTTCCCGCTTCTTCAACCCCATCCAGACCCTGGCCGAGCAGTTTGATATGCTGCAGCAGAGCTTTGCCGGTGCGGAAAAGATCTTCGCCATTCTGGATATGGAGCCGCAGGTGGTGGACGAGGAAGACGCCATCGAGCTGGACGAGATCAGAGGCGAGATCGAATTCAAGGATGTCTGGTTCGCCTATAAGCCGGATGAGTGGGTGCTGAAGGGCGTTTCCTTCCATGTGCAGCCCAAGCAGACTGTGGCCTTCGTCGGTTCTACCGGCTCCGGCAAGACCACCATCCTCAGCCTGATCTGCCGCAACTACGATATTCAGAAGGGTCAGATCCTCATTGACGGTATCGACATCCGCAAGATCAAGATCTCTTCTCTGCGCCGTCACTTCGGCCAGATGCTGCAGGATGTATTCCTGTTCGCCGGCGACATCCGCAGCAACATTCTGCTGCGGGAGGAGGGCATTTCCGACGAGGAGGTCATGCAGGCTGCCCGTTATGTCAATGCCGACAGCTTCATCAACCGCCTGGAAAAGGGTCTGGATGAGCCGGTTCGGGAACGGGGCAACAATTTCTCCGCCGGTCAGCGGCAGCTGCTTTCCTTTGCCCGTACCATTATCCATAAGCCCAGCGTAATGATTCTCGACGAGGCCACCGCCAATATCGACACGGAAACCGAAATTCTGATCCAGGACTCCCTGGAGAAGATGAAAAATATCGGCACCATGCTGATCGTGGCCCACCGTCTGAGTACCATCCAGCATTCCGATAACATTATCCTGCTGAGCCATGGTCAGATCATGGAACAGGGCAACCACCAGCAGCTGCTGGCACAAAAGGGCAGATACTACCATCTGTACACCCTGCAGTACCAGAAACAGCAGCTCCAAAAGTAATCCTGTCACCGGGGTCGGAAACATCCGACCCCGGATACTTTTTCTGCGATGCAAATTTTCGTTTATCGGTCTCCTATTCGGTCATTGCGAGGAGCCGAAGGCGTCGTGGCGCCCTGAGCACGAAGTGCGAGGAAGTGCCCTTGGGGTGCAATCCCCCGGTTAGGGGGAAAATCGTATTGAAAAGTACTGTCTAAAACCTTTGGGGATCGCCACACCAGCGTGCGCGCTGGTTCGCGATGACCGTT
>JAZRBW010000068.1:0-12887 GCA_045635305.1 Faecousia sp.
ACAGTCGGCATCGGTGCTTATGACAAGGACGGTGTGACTTATGTGGTCTGCTTGTTGGTTGAATAAAGCTATAAGGCGGATGCGCAAGCATCCGCCTTTTTGCGCTGATGTCCGCATATGTGCAGCTGCTCTGTCATAAAATGAATACATCCGGCAAGGGGAATAGATTCATGATAAAAAGTTATGTAAACCGAATAGGCGAAAAATATTGACAAAGCGGCTGCTTGAGTGTATATTTAGTATGCAAGGTAGTTTCTGCGAGAAAGGAAATGCTTATGATCAAAACAACTGAGCTTTATGATATGAGCCACTCTTTGGCAGGCGAATACCTGAATTGCTTCGAGTATCCCTGGCAGGCTTTGGGTGGAATCAAGAATTTGATTCTGGAACTGGGTGCGCAGCTGGGTGATGACTATGTTCTGCATGGATCTGATATCTGGGTGCATAAAACCGCAAAAGTTGCATCCACGGCATACCTTGGCAGTCCCTGCATCATTGGCGCGAACACCGAAGTGCGCCATTGTGCCTTTATCCGTGGCAGCGCCCTGGTGGGCGAGAACTGCGTGGTCGGCAACTCCGTAGAACTGAAAAATGTAATCCTGTTCGACAAGGTGCAAGTACCCCACTACAACTATGTGGGCGACAGTATTCTGGGTTACAAGGCCCATATGGGCGCAGGATCTATTACCAGCAATGTCAAATCCGATGGGTCTCTGGTGGTAATCCACGGAGAAGAAGACCTTCCCACCGGCATCAAGAAAGTGGGTGCCATGCTGGGTGATTTCGTGGAAGTGGGCTGCAATGCGGTTTTGAATCCCGGTACCGTCATTGGCCGCAATTCCAGTATTTATCCCCTCTCCTGCGTGCGGGGTGTTGTCCCTGCTGACAGCATTTATAAAGCAAGCGGAAACATCGTGAAAAAAGCATAGGAGTTACACTATGGAACAGCTGCTTGATTTTCTGAACAAGCTGGAAGATAATCACGTTTACTATCGACTGAACAAAGTCCGGGATGCCATTCTCGTAGAGATTGCAGTACCCGGTGCACGCTGGGAAGTGGAATTTCTCCGGGACGGAGAAATCGAAGTGGAGAAATTCATCAGCAATGGCGAGATCTGCGATGGATCGGCGCTGGATGCGCTGTTCGACGCTTTCCAAAATTGATTTTGCATTTTAGCAATTGTAGGGACCGATGCCCACATCGGCCCTTCTTCACTCCACCACTTCCTTTGTGGGCCGATGTGGGCATCGGCCCCTACATCCAATCTATTGGGAGACTATATTATGGGCAAATATTTTGGAACTGACGGCTTCCGTGGCGAAGCCAACGAAAATCTGACCGCTGACCACGCCTTTCAGGTCGGTCGCTTTCTGGGCTGGTATTACAGCGAACTGAAGCGCCGCAGCGGAAAAACCGAAAAAGCAAAGGTAGTCATCGGCAAGGACACCCGCCGCTCCAGCTATATGTTTGAGTACGCCCTGTCCGCCGGTCTGACAGCCAGCGGCGCGGATGCCTATCTGCTGCACGTCACCACCACCCCTTCCGTGGCCTATGTGACCCGGATGGACGATTTTGACTGCGGCGTTATGATCTCCGCCAGCCACAACCCCTTCTACGACAACGGCATCAAGCTGATCAACAGTCTTGGCGAAAAAATGGACGAAACCACCATCGCCCTGGTGGAAGATTATCTGGATGGCAAGCTGGAGCTGTTCGGCAAGGCTTGGCCTTCCCTTCCCTATGCCAAGCGGGACGAGATCGGCTGCACCGTGGACTATGTGGCAGGCCGTAACCGCTACATCGGCTATCTGATCAGCCTGGGCATGTACTCCTTCAAGGGTATGAAGGTGGGTCTGGACTGTGCCAACGGCGCCGCCTGGAACATCGCCCGCCTGGTGTTTGACGCATTGGGTGCCAAGACCTATGTCATCAACAATGAGCCCGATGGCACCAACATCAACCAGGGCGCCGGCTCTACCCACATTGAGGTGCTGCAAAAATTTGTGGTGGACAATGGGCTGGATGTGGGCTTTGCCTACGATGGCGACGCTGACCGTTGCCTTTGTGTAGACGAAAAGGGCAACGTAATTTCCGGTGACCATATCATGTATATTTTGGGCAAATATATGCGCTCCATGGGGCAGCTGGACAACAATACCGTCGTTACCACGGTCATGTCCAACTTTGGCCTGTACAAAGCCTTCGACGAAGCCGGCATTGACTATGCCAAAACCGCCGTAGGCGACAAATACGTCTATGAATACATGACTGCCAACGGCTGCCGTCTGGGCGGCGAGCAATCGGGCCATATCATCATCTCCAAGTACGCCACCACCGGCGACGGTCTTTTGACCAGTCTGAAAATGATGGAAGTCATGCTGGCAAAAAAGAAAAAGCTCAGCGAGCTGTGCGCCGATCTGACCATCTATCCCCAGGTGCTGAAAAATGTCCGGGTCCACTCCAAGCCAGAGGCCCAGAATGACCCCGCCGTTCAAGCCGCTGTGCACGCTGTTGCCCAAAAGCTGGGTGAAACCGGCCGCATTCTTGTACGCGAAAGCGGCACGGAGCCGGTGATCCGGGTCATGGTGGAAGCCCCCACCAAACAGCAGTGTCAGGAGCTGGTAGACAGCGTGGTGGATGTGATCTGCGCCCGTGGACACAGCCGGGTATGATCACACAAATATTTGACCTGCCGATCCTGGAGTGGATCGCCCGGAATCTGCACAGTCCTCTGCTGGATTCACTGATGACCGCCATCACCCATTTGGGTGACAAAGGTGCTGTATGGCTTCTTTGGGCAGCCGTGCTGCTGGCCTTTCCCAAGTATCGGAAGGCAGGCGTTACCATGGTCTTGGCCCTGCTGGTGGGTCTTGTGGTATGCAATCTTACCCTCAAGCCTCTGGTCGCCCGCATCCGTCCTTTCGATTATCAGCTTGCCCATTTTGGCAAAGAGATTTCCCTGTTGATCCCAGCGCCCACGGATTACTCCTTCCCCTCCGGTCATACCAACGCCTCCTTCGCAGCCGCCACGGCGCTTTTGCTGCATAACCGCAAAATGGGCATTCCGGCCATGATTTTGGCGGTGCTGATCGCCTTTTCCCGGCTGTATCTGTATGTCCATTACCCAACGGATGTGCTGGCAGCCGTGGTTTTGGGCGCAGGCGCAGCACTCGCCGCCACCGATCTTGTAAACAAGGGCTATGCCCTAATGAATATTCAAAATCCAAAGAAAACCAAGGAGTTATGATTATGAACAAGGCAATCCATACCCCCAATGCCCCTGCTGCCATCGGCCCCTACTCCCAGGGCGTCACCGCCACCGGCAACATCACCTTCGTTTCCGGTCAGCTGCCCATCAACCCCGCCACCGGTGAATTCGCCGGCACTGACATTGCCAGCCAGACCCGCCAGAGCCTGACCAACATCCAGTCCATCCTGGAGGCCAGCGGTCTGACCATGGCCGACGTGGTAAAGGTTACTGTTCTGCTGGAGGACATCAATGAGTTCGCTGCCATGAACGCAGTATACGCGGAGTTCTTTACCGAGCCCTTCCCCGCCCGTGCCGCCTATCAGGTCGCTGCCCTGCCCAAGGCTGCCAAGATCGAGATCGAGGCCATCGCCGCAAAATAATCAAACAAAAAATCTCCGCCTAGGCGGAGATTTTTCTTTAATGATAAACCGTTGCGTTCACTTTCAGTTCAGCTTTCACAGTATCCAGATCCACATCCTCAAAATACTCAGGATACAGCAGCTTTGCCAGATACAGCCGGCAATAAAGCTTGTAATTATCCTTGCCGCTGACAGCGTTGGTGGAGAAAATATAAATATCCATATCCGGGAATCGGCGCTGCATACCGATTTTGGAGATCATAGCCATATCCATATCTGTGCACAGCTTCACAATGATATGGGGATTGGTGGATCGGATCCAATCGTCGGTGACCTTATATTCCTCCAGCCCCTCTGCCGGATTGATGGCACCGGCATCGGTCAGGAAGGGACAGTCGATATAGGTCTTATAGCCGGCGTTTCTTTCCAGATATACCACCACTTTGCGATCCTGGGGAATCTGTTCTACCCGGCTTTTCAAAATATAAGCCCAGTATTCCGCGGGAACGTACTCCCAATGCGCATACAGCACCTGATCGTCATTTCCGGTGAACTTGGTGGTGCTTTTCACCCGGGTACCGCCATCCGGTTCCGTATACCAGCCCAGGAACTTGTAGCCTTCCCGAACCGGCTCCGCCATTGTGCCGTATTTATCGCCATTTTTCAGTTCCAACCGGCTGCTGTCAGAGGAAATGCGGCCGCCATTGGGATCCAGCGTGATGGTGAATTCTGTTTTCACTTTCCATTGGGCATACAGGGTATGATCCCCGGCAACTGCCATAACCATATCCGGCAAGATCTGCTGGCCGCCCTCGGCTTCTGTAAACCAGCCCTGGAACACATAACCGCTCCGGACAGGCACCGCCAGATCCCCATAGCAGTCATACTCCATAAATTCAATGGTAACTGTCTCGCAGGTACCGCCGTTGGGATCCAGCGTCACCACATAGCTCTCATAGACGACCGTCGGCTCTGGGGGCTGGGTTTGGGTGGTGGGGGGCACCGTGGCTTGGGTGGGCGTCGTCTGGGTTGTGGCAGGCGTTGTCGTGGTAGGAGTCGCAGGTGTCTGCGTTGTTCCATCCGCGTGATTGTCGCAGCCGATGCAGACAGAAAGCACCAGCAATACAGCCAGCAGCCAGGCAAATCTTTGTTTCATAGCGCTATCCTCGCAATCGTATTTACAGTTAGCTACTATTATAAATAAATTTTTTATAACCGCAAGTCTTTTCCCTGAATTTTTTGTAAAAAATAAGCCGCTTCCCAAAGGAAGCGGCTTAAAGCGCTTATAGAACTTACTTAATAACCTTGTCGAAGCCAAAGTAATGCAGGGTGTTGTTGTAGCTGACATTTTCGATCAGCTTGCCCAGCGTCTTCCAATCGGCGGGATATTCGCCGTCTTCCACCATCTGGCCCACCAGATTGCACAGGATTCTGCGGAAATACTCGTGACGGGTGTAGCTCAGGAAGCTGCGGGAGTCGGTCAGCATACCGTTGAAGGTGCCGAACGCGCCCAGGCTCATGAGGCTGATCATCTGCTGTTCCATACCGGGCTTGTGGTCATTGAACCACCAGGCAGAGCCCTGCTGGATCTTGCCGGGAATACCGCTGTCGGTCTGGAATGCGCCCATGATGGTGCCGATAGCCGCATTGTCAGAGGGATTCAGGGAATACAGAATGGTCTTGCCCAGAGCGCCGTCCGCTTCCAGCTTGCCCAGCAGCTTGCTCAGGCCTACAGCATTGGGCTGATCGTTGATGCAGTCGAAACCGGTGTCAGGACCCAGCTTACCGAACATGACCTTGGAGTTGTCACGCAGGCAGGAGAAGTGGAGCTGGTTGACCCAGCCGCGCTTGGTGTATTCCTTGCCGACAGAGATCAGCAGTGTGGTGTGGTAGGCCAGCTGCTCTTCCCAGGTGATGCCCTTACCGGCCTTTGCCCGGGCGAAAATATCATCCAGCTGTTCTTCGGTGGCCTCCACGCAGAAGCAGTAATCCAAAGCGTGGTCGGAAACGCAGCAGCCGTGATCGGCAAAGAAAGCGATCCGGTCGTTCAGCGCCTTGCGCATATCCGCAACGGTGTTGATGGCATAGCCGCAGACCTGCTCCAGCTGAGCAACGTAGGCAGGGAAGGTCTCCTTGTCGGCGCGCATGGCCTTGTCAGGACGGAAGGCAGGCAGAACCACGCAGGGCATGGTGGGATCCTTTGCCATCAGCGCGTGCCAGCGCAGATCGTCCACGGGATCATCAGTGGTACAAACCAGCTTGACATTGGACTTGGCAATGATGCCGCGGGCAGACATATCGCTCTGTGCCAGGATGGCGTTGCACTTTTCATAGATTTCCATGGCATTGTCGCCGGTCAGAGGCTCATAGACACCAAAGTAGCGCTGCAGCTCCAGATGGGTCCAGTGATACAGGGGGTTGCCGATCAGATTGGGAATGGTTTCCGCCCACTTCTGGAACTTTTCCGCATAGGTGGCACCACCGGTGACATAGTACTCCGGTACGCCGCAGGAGCGCATGGCGCGCCACTTATAGTGGTCGCCGCCCAGCCAAACCTGGGTGATGGAGTCGTAACGCTTGTCCTCGTAGATCTCCTGGGGATTGATATGGCAGTGGTAGTCGATGATGGGCATGACCTCCGCGTGCTCATGATACAGCTTCTTGGCGGTTTCGGTCTTGAGCAGGAAGTCCGCGTTCATAAAGGGTGTCATATATGTTCGCCTCCAATAAATATTTGTCTACCATATAGATTAACAGATTTCAAAAACAGTGTCAAGGATATGTAGAAAAAGGATCGCAAATTTTCGTTTATCGCTCCCTCATTTGGTCATCGCGAACCAGCGCGCACGCTGGTGTGGCGATCCCCAAAGGTTTTAGATCGTACTTTTCAATACGATTTTCCCTCTAACCGGGGGATTGCACCCCAAGGGCACTTCCTCGCACTTCGTGCTCAGGGCGCCACGTCGCCTTCGGCTCCTCGCAATGACCCAATGAGGGAGCGATAAATCCCAATTTGTGCGATGCAGACCCCGGAATCGTCCTTGCGGGATTGGCATTTGTATCCACTAAGTACATAAATAAAACCGAAACGGGTTGTTTTTTCCATTGACACTGCTATGAATTTTGAATATAATTACATTTGTAGGGAAATGTCATTTTGGCAGATATACCCAAACCAACGTATCATTTTGGCTGATTACAGCCCAGGAGGTATAAAAATGGATGTATTAGAAAGACTCGCGAATTCCATCGTCGTTCCCGTTGTGGTGCTGGACAAGGCTGAAGATGCCATTCCCACTGCCAAGGCTATGGCCGCCGGCGGCGTAGACACCATGGAGATCACCTTCCGTACCGCTTGCGCTCCCGAAGCGATCAAGGCTGTTGCGGAAAACTGCCCCGAGGTTTGCGTCGGTGCCGGTACCATCGTCAATGTGGAGCAGGCCAAGCTGGCTGTCCAGATGGGTGCCAAGTTCATCGTCTCCCCCGGCTTCAGCGATGAAGTTGTTGGCTGGTGTGTAGAAAACGGCATTCCCGTTGCCCCCGGCTGTGTCACCCCCACCGAGATCATGGGCGCTCTGAAGCACGGCCTGAAGATGGTCAAGTTCTTCCCCGCCAATGTCTACGGCGGTCTGAACGCCATGAAGAATCTGGCAGGTCCCTTTGTCGGTCTGAAGTTCCTGCCCACCGGCGGTGTCAACGCTGCCAACATCAAGGAATACATTGACGCTCCCTTCATCCACGCTGTAGGCGGCTCCTGGGTCTGCCCCAAGGCTGACATTGCTGCCAGCAACTGGGACAAGATCACGGCTCTGTGCATCGAAGCCCGCAAGAACGCCAAGGGCGAGTAACGATTTATCTGCGTAGGGGCGGATGCCCACATCCGCCCGGGCCGATGTAGGCATCGGCCCCTACAAGTGCAATTTGTATAGTATTTTATTTTTGAAAGGAATAGATAAAATGGCAAGAGTTATTACTTTCGGCGAACTGATGCTGCGTCTGCAGCCCTTCAACTATGAGCGCTTCGTGCAGGCTCAGAGTGTAGAATTCACCTTCGGCGGCGGCGAAGCCAACGTCTCCGTTTCCCTGGCCAACTACGGCATCGATGCCGCTTTCGTCACCAAGCTGCCCGCCCACTCCATCGGCCAGGCCGCTGTCAACTCCCTGCGTCGCTACGGCGTTGACACCTCCCTGATCGTCCGCGGCGGCGACCGTGTGGGTATTTACTACAACGAGAAGGGCGCTTCTCAGCGTGGCTCCGTGTGCATCTATGACCGCGCCAACTCCGCCATCCAGCTGGCAAAGCCCGAGGACTTTGACTGGGACAAGATCTTTGACGGCGCTGACTGGTTCCACTTCACCGGTATCACTCCCGCACTGGGCCCCAACTGCGTTGAGATCTGCAAGCAGGCTTGCCAGGCTGCCAAGGCCCGTGGCATCAAGATCTCCTGCGACCTGAACTACCGCGGCAAGCTGTGGACCCGTGCCCAGGCCAATGCCGCTATGACCGAGCTGGCTCAGTACATCGATGTATGCATCTCCAACGAAGAGGACGCCAAGGACGTATTCGGCATTGAAGCTGAGAACACCGACATCTACGGCGGCACCATCAACCACGACGGCTACAAGTCCGTTGCCAAGCAGCTGGCTGACAAGTTCGGCTTCGAGAAGGTTGCCATCACCCTGCGCGAGAGCCACTCCGCTTTCGACAACGGCTGGTCCGCAATGCTGTACGACGGCGAGAACTACTGCTTCTCCAAGAAGTATGACCTGCACATCATCGACCGCGTTGGCGGCGGTGACTCCTTCGGCGGCGGTCTGATCTACGCTCTGCTGAGCGGCAAGGACACCCAGGCTGCTGTTGAATTCGCGGTTGCTGCTTCCGCTCTGAAGCACTCCATCGGCGGCGACTACAACATGGTCACCGTGGCTGAGGTAGAGAAGCTGGCCGGCGGCGACGGCTCCGGCAGAATCCAGAGATAAGTTCACATAACCATACGCACCGGGTTTCTTATGAAGCCCGGTGCTTTTTATTGACACCGTCACACAGATGCGGTAAAATAGAGAAAACTTGACACAAGCGAGGTAAATGATATGCTCTTTTTCCGCAATGACTACGGCAACGGCGCCCATCCTGCCATCATGGAGGCCCTGTGCCGCACCAATCTGGAGCTGACGGTAGGCTACGGCATGGATGAATACTGCCGCAAGGCCACCGAAATCATCCGTTCTCTGTGCCAGCGACCGGAAGCTGATGTCCACTACATCGTGGGCGGCACCCAGGCCAACAAGCTGGCCATTGGTGCGTTCCTGCGCTCTTGGGATGCGGTCATCACCCCCAGCACCGGCCACATTCAGGTTCACGAAGCCGGTGCCATTGAGCATAACGGCCACCGACTGTACACCCTTCCCTGCCCCGACGGCAAGCTGACACCCCAGCAGATCCGGGATTTCTGCGCCCAATATGCTCTTGACGAAACCTCCCCCGCCCCCAAATTGGTCTATATCTCCAACACCACGGAGCTGGGCACAGTTTACAGTCTGGATGAGTTGAAAGCGCTGCGAGCCGTGTGCGAGGAATGGGGACTGCTCCTTTACTGCGATGGCGCCCGCCTGGCCTGCGCCCTGGCGGTTTCCGACATCTCCCTGGCCGACTACGCCAAATTCTGCGACGCCTTCACCATCGGCGGCACCAAAAACGGTCTGCTGTTCGGCGAGGCGCTGGTCATCAGCAATCTGGCCTTGATCCCCCACTTCCGCCGCTGCATGAAGCAGCAGGGCGCCATGCTGGCCAAGGGCCGCCTGCTGGGCGTGCAATACTGCGCCGCATTGGAAAACGGGCTTTATCAGCAGCTTGGACAGCAGTCCATTCAGACAGCACAAAAGCTGAACGCCGGTCTGCAAGCGATGAATATCCCCATGCTGATCGATAGCCCCAGCAATCAGCTCTTCCCCATCCTGCCTCACAGCGTTGTGGAAAATTTGCAGGAGGAAGTATCTTTCGAGCATTGGGCCAAGGTGGACGAAAGCCACGATTGCATCCGCTTTGTCACCGCCTGGCACACCACCGAGGAGGATGTGGATGCCCTGCTGAACCTGCTGAAGCAGCACCTAGCTAACGAAAACCGCAGCACCAAAGTCTGAGGGAGCGTGAACGACATGGTGGAAATAAATATAACTCCCAGACAACTATATGAGGGATGTATGCAAGCCGCAATCACCCACGCCGTTGCTGTAGGAATGTATCCTGAATTGAACGGTGAACATTCGTGGGATGGTATCAATTACTGTACGAATGACACGCAAGGTTGCAAAGCAACTATTACTTTCCACAACAAATACATTATTGCTGTTTTCCAAGCCATTGATAAAGTAGATAAGAATATAGGTGCGTTGGATTTTTTTGATGGAGCACCGAAAGAAATAATGGAGCTTGCTGAAAATGAAGCCTTGCAATATGTATTAGAGAATGTGGATGGTAATGCAAAACCTGTTATTACGGCAGCTTTCTGGGGAACTTGGGACAAATTGAATAGTGTGCAGTCTTTTGATTCTATTGTGGAAAATGGAGGTCATATCATTCGCTCACAATTGCTCCCATATCATGATGCCATGGACAAATGGCGTGATTATTATGACTTAGACTCAAAACAAATTTCGTTGATTCAAAAATTGTTTCATGCAAAGATTGGTTCAACTGATAAATCGTTAATTTTGCACGAGGATGACATCAGGTTTTTGTATGGCGATTTAGATGAATGTCTTATTTCGTTAGGAGAGTTGAATATCTTCAATGCGAATTAAATGATGATTTATCGAACAGATAAACGCAGCACCCGCCCTGGGTGCTGCGTTTGTTTATAGAGGATCATCTTGCCTGCGGTTTATTGATTCAGTTCCTTTTGGCGCAGGATGCCTTCGTACAGGCCATCCTTGCAGAAGCCAGCCTCCACATAGCCACGACTGGCATAGAAGTGTTCCAGATTTTTGTTGCCCACGGCGGAGTCCAGCCGCATATACTTCCTGCCCATACGGGCGGTGTAGTCCTCCGCCATCTGCAGGAAGATGCTCCCCGCACCCTTGGCATCCACCCTGGATGCCAAATGATGCAGATAACAAGCCGAAGCCTGTTCCGGCCATCGCTCGTCCTCATGCAGCAGCGCACCCACCGCAAGAATGTCCCCAGAGCTATCCGTCAGCACGAACAGTTCCTCCAACTGCCGCCGCTGCTCGTAGTAAGAAAGCGGATACCGCTGATCATATTTGGTGGTGTTCCACTGACGGATTCCAACCGTATCCATCCATGCCACCCGACCCATGATCAGGTCAAACACCGCCCGGATCTCCTCCGGCCTGGCCTGGCGGAAAATATAGGTTCCTGTCATAAAATCTCCTTTTCTCTGTCAGCCATTCCAGTTCTCGGTGCTATGCCCGGTTACAATTTCCTTGAGGTCAATGTGATAGTCACTATCCAGCAGGATCACCGGACAACCATGGGCCTTGCACTGCTTCAAATTCCGTCCATTTTCCCGGATCAGTTCCTCTTTGGAAAGGCCGCTGTCGTCCAGCCGCCGCTCAATGGCATTGCCATGACTTTGAATATCTGCAAAATGGTTGTAAATGTACTTTTCCGTCATAACAAGGCAGACATAGCGAATGTGTCGCAGATATTCCGGCGCAAAATCCTTCTGCCAGTCAAAGGGGATATAGCAGCCCTCCACAATGAGGTTCTGGTTATTTTCGATAGCGGTTTTCACCATTTCCCGGACAATGGGCCAGAGGTAGTCGGTAAGTTGATCGTCATCCATAGGTGTCAAATCCGTTTGCCCACTGCGGATCAGGCCCATTTTCAGATGATCAATGGACAGATACGGATAATGATATTGCTCCAAAAGGCGCTGCGACAGCACCGTTTTTCCCGTATGTGTGGCACCTGCAATCAGAATAATCATAGCCGCCATCCTTTCCTGTTAACAGATCGAAATATTGGTATTCAAAGATCCTTCCGCATATATCGGGGTTCAAATTCCCGATAACCGTTCTTGGGATAGAATGCGTAAGACTCGAACCACTGCTGCTTGGGTTCTCCAAGATGCACAAGCGAAACCGCGATGCCTTGTCTGCGCATTTCATTTTCCGCCGTTTGCAGAAGCTTTGTTCCGATTCCTTTATGCTTTTCCGATACCTTCACATAAAGCCGATGGAGAAATGCCTGTTGGGGATCCTCCGTTTTGGAATACCCAATACACCCAATGACTCTGTCATCCGCATTGACTGCAACCCAAAACAGATCCCCACGATCAAAGTAGTTTTCTTTGATTGCCAGCAAATCTGGATTGATGGTGGGCTTTCTTCCCAGGGCATCCTTGGCCTGTAAAACCATAAAGATGAGGTCATCTCTATATCGTTCTTCATAGGGCTTGATTATCACTGCTGATCCCCCCCTTGCAAATGCAATCATTGCTATCAATTATAGTCGCCCCTGCGGTACTTTTCAAGACAAATATAAGAAGAAAGCGCCGCTAAAAGCGACGCTTTCCAAAAAATCAGTCAGTATTCTTCATGGTGGGGAACAGGATGACTTCGCGGATGGAGTCGGAATTGGTGAACAGCATCACGGCACGGTCGATGCCGATGCCCATGCCACCCGTGGGAGGCATGCCGTATTCCATAGCATTCAGGAAGTCCTCATCCAGCATCTCGGTCTCGTCGTCGCCACGCTCACGCTGCTCCACCTGCTTCATGAAGCGATCCCGCTGATCCATGGGATCGTTCAGCTCGGAGTAGGCGTTGCCCATCTCGCTGCGGCAGATGAAGAACTCGAAGCGCTCGGTCAGGCGGGGATCGATGGGGCTGCGCTTGGTCAGCGGAGAGACTTCCACAGGGTACATGGTGATGAAGGTGGGCTGGATCAGATGCTCCTCAACCCGCTGGTCAAAGCAGGCATAGAGCGCATTGCCCCAGGTCTTCTCAGCGGCATCGGAAAGCTCCACGCCCTTGGCCTTGGCAGCAGCAACAGCCTCAGCATCGTCAGAAATGGCGTCAAAATCGATTCCCACATACTTGCGGACAGCTTCCACCATGGTCATACGGGGCCAGCCGGGAGCCAGGTTGATCTTCTCACCCATCCACTCAGCCTCGTAAGTACCCAGCACTTCCTGTGCAAAGGTGGTGAAGATGCCTTCGGCGATGTCCATCATGTCATGGAAATCGGCATAAGCCTGGTACAGCTCGATGGAGGTAAACTCAGGATTGTGCTTGGGGTCCATACCCTCGTTAC
>JAZRBW010000069.1:0-9991 GCA_045635305.1 Faecousia sp.
CATCTATGATTGCCAGTGGCAATCATACCTTGATTCGGTCACTGGTGTGGCAATCCCCTAAGTATTTTAGGTACATTTCGTCACATTTTCCGTCTAACCGGGGGATTCCCACGCCAGTGTGCGCACTGGCTCGGAATGACCTAAATCTGGTAAACAACAATTTATCTTACAAACCGAAAATGTGCAGCCCCAGCAGGCTGACGATGGACATGAGGATGCCCGCCAGCACCACGCCGGCAGAAACAGCGGCAGCGGTGGCCTTGGGGCCCATATTCAGAAAGCTGGCGCCCAAAGTGCCGGTCCAGGCACCGGTGCCCGGCAGGGGAATGCCTACGAAGATCATCAGCGCAAAGGCCAAACCGCCCCGACCGGTTTTGGCGGACAGCTTTTGCCCTGCCCGTTCTCCTTTTACCACAAAAAAGCTGCAAATCTTGCCGATAAAGCGTTGCTTTGCGCCCCAAAGCAGAAATTTTCTTGCGAAAAAGTAAACAATGGGTACCGGCAGCATATTGCCGATCACGCACACGATGATACTGGGAATGGCGGGCAGACCCATGCTCAGGGCAATGGGGATGGCGCCCCGCAGCTCGATCAGCGGCACCATGGATATGAAAAATACAGTAAAATATTGGGGAAACATGAAATCACCTATCATCTATTTTTGCCATTATAGCATAAGCATAAACTTTGCGCAATGCCAAATTGGGATTTATCCTGCGCGGCAGCGTGGGAAGGAAAACGGGCAGGATCTGCAAAAAGAAGCCGGGAGACCTTTCTCCCGGCTTGGTTTATACTTTTCGGTATTTTGCCTGGTCCATCATATATACGATCTGCCGCATTTTGGCGGCGCATTGCTGGGCGGTCATGCGGGGAGGCTCTTTCAGCCAACCGCATTCCGGCAGAGGCTTTTTGGTATCGAACCGACGGGCGAACTGGCGGTCAATGCCCATGGCCAGGGCATAGGGCACCATTTCATAGAAATAATTGGGGTTTTTCTGCTGCAGCTGCTGCATTTCAAAGCTGCCTGTGGTCTTCATATGGTGCCGCAGTCCCATAAGCTGGGTCAGCACCCGCTGACCCAACTGACTGCGCTTGCCGCCATAGGCTGCGAAAATGCCTGCCACGAACTGGAAAATCACCATGGGAACGACCCGACCCATTCCCTCAAGCAAGGAGCCGAGCAACAGCCACACCGCGCCGCAGGCCAGCGCCACCAGCAAAGGCAGCTTGCTGCGCAGGGGGATGCACTTGCAGCCGGCCTGGATGCCGAAGCTCAGCACCAGACACACAGGCGCCAGCAAAATTATCAGCCATGCACTGCCGGCACCCAACTGCACACCGCTGCAAAAGGCAGCGGCACAGCACAGCGCCCGGAAGATGCGCGGATCACCGCTGCGGGGCTTATAGAGCTGCCGCAGCAGGGGAGAACGGCCTGCCACCTTGTGATGGATGCGGGTGAAATGGGGGGATGTCACATCTACAGTTTCCCGGCGGCCAAAGAGGATCTGGAAGATCCGACCCTCGTGATAGCTGCGCTCGTTGCCCATTTCCATTCGCTTATGCAGCAGCACCCGGCCACGCTTGTCCATCTCAAGCTGCAAATAGCCAAGCTGGGCCCAGGAGAGCACCATCATACTCAGATCCGTACCGCTGCCGGTCAGACAGCAGCCAACCTCGCCGGCGGTGATACCCTCAGGGGCAGATAAGCTTCTGCTGCGGCGGTAAAACTTGGGCAGCAAGGTCAGGCAGAAATAGGCTAAAGCCAGCACGATCAGCACCACTGTGGCCCAGTCCCACCCGGACAGCAGCGGCTCGCTTTGTATGTCAAAGCAACTGCCGTCCACCGGCAGCTCCAGCCGGAGGGTTTCGTGATCCTTCAGTTGCCCTGTGGTGGCGCCCACCAGCGTGTTTTCGGTCAGTGTGGTATCCAGGCGGATATTGTCCTGATAATAGCCGCTGTAAAATACCGGCTTTCCGGTGATGGCACCGGGAACAGTGACGGTAAATTCCAAATGCAACACCGGCAGGCTGAAGCTGCTGAGCAGCGGCAGCGACAGCAAGGCACCCTCTTTCCCGTTTGTAACCACACCGCTCAGACGGTAACGCAGCAGCAGCGTGTGCTGGCCTGCGCTAAGGCTGGGCAGTGCCACCTCCAGCTTGCCGTCCCGGCGATAAGTGGTGGCGGACTGGCCGTTTAATTGTACATCGGCAGCATCCGCAGGCAGCGGATAGGTCAGATCTCCACGGGCGGTATCCAGTTTCAGCGTCAGCGTCAGCTCCACCAGGCAGCTGCCATCGGCAGACACCGCGGCGTTGCCGCTTACATCGGTGGCTGCGGACAAAGCCGCTGCCGGAACAGCAAAAAGCAGGCAGCACAGCAAAGCTGCCGCCAGATACCGTATCCACTTCATTGTACCGCCTCCTTTGTCGATTTTTGTATGGCTATTTTATCATGCAGGCCGCTAAAATGCAAGGCTGCATACCGGTTTTGCCAGGATAAATTGTTGTTTACCGGTTTTAGGTCATTCCGAGCCAGTGCGCACACTGGCGTGGGAATCCCCTGGTTAGACGGATAATGTGACGAAAAGTACCTAAAATACTTAGGGGATTGCCACACCAGTGACATCTGTCACTGGTTCGCAATGACCGAATATCTTAGTGTAAACAACAATTTCGCGCACAAGAAGTATATGCGTTCCCCTTGCAAAATAGAACGGAAAAGTTTTTTCATAATTTCTCGTCTTTTGCATATACTTTTCCTGCATTACTTACGCAGGAGGTCCCCATGATGGAAAAAATACTCCCCTTGTTGCTCTGCTTCGCCTTGTTTTGCGGCTGCAGCGCTCCATCGCCTACAAGCCCCACCGGTCCGCGGCCGACCCTGCCGGCGGAGGAAGCCCGGCAGTACTACAAAGCGGACTACCAGTCGGGACTGGTGATTGCCGGCAGCGTTACCACCGCCCAGGGCAATCGGGGCGGCAAGGTCACCTACAATCAGCACTATGCCGGCGACAGCAGCCGGGACTACACCGACCCGGCTACCTACACCTTATATGAATCCATTTCCTCTACCACCGGTCTGAAATGGGCGCCCCATACCTGGGAGACCGCCGATGACCGCTATATTCTGGGCTACACCACTACGGGCTTTTACGATTTCGTCCTCAATGAAAGCGGCGACGGCTGGACGATCATGGACGAAATGGCTGTGGGCCCGCCGGAGGATGTGACAAGCCGCTACGAAGGCCGCTTCGGCATTACGGAAGGGGAAACTGCCCGGGCCTGGCGCATAACGCTGAACCCGGCGGCCTGTTGGGAAAACGGGGAGAAAATCGACGCTGATACCTATCTTTATTCCTATCAGCAGCTTCTGGACGGCAAAATGATGAACCGCCGGGCAGACAGTCTTTATGCCGGTGACTTTGCCATCGTTGGGGCAAAGGAATATCTCTACGGCGAAGCTGCCTGGGAGGAAGTGGGGATCCTAAAGACCGGGGATTACGAGCTGGTGCTGATCACCACTGCCCCCATTGCTGATCCGGCCTTCTATGTTCCCTACAATTTGACCGACACCTATCTGGTCTACGAGCCGCTGTGGGAAGCCTGCAAGACTGCCTTCGACAAAAACGGGCAGCCTGTCCGTCCGGATGATCCCAATGCCGTTACCGTTTCCACCAACTACAGCACCAGTCTGGATACTTCGATTTCTTACGGCCCGTACAAGCTGACCTTTTTCGAGCTGGACAAGCAGATCACCCTTCAGCGCAACGATGCCTGGTATGGCTATCACGATGATCGCCACCGGGGGCAATATCAGACCGACAGCATTTCCTGTCAGGTGATCTCCAGTCATTCCACCGCGCTGCTGGCTTTTTTAAGCGGCGATCTGGACAGCATTGAACTGCAATCGGAGGATATGAGCCGCTATGCCAGCAGCAGCGCCATCCGCTTCCGTCCGGAAAGCTATACCACCAAGCTGACATTCAATACGGATGAAAAGGCGCTGTCCGCGCGGGGGAGCCAGATCTTAAGCAACGTCCACTTCCGAAAGGCGTTTTCTCTGGCCATTGACCGGGCCCGGTTCGCTGCTGCCTATACTTCCGCCGGCGAGCCGGGCTTTGGCCTGCTGAACTATTCCTATATTTATGATCCCTTCACCGGCCGTGCCTACCGGGCATCCGACGGGGCAAAAAATGCGCTGGTGCAGCTAAACGGTCTGCGGATGGAAGATTACGGCAATTTAGACGATGCCTACGGTGCCATCACCGGCTACGATCCGGCCCTTGCCCAGGGACTGATGCAAAAAGCCTATGAAGAAGCGGTGGCCACCGGGCTCTATGACGGAAACAGCCCCATCAAACTGCGGCTTTCCGTTTATCAATCCGAGGACATCTATGTGCAGATGTTCCACTTTTTGTCCGACGCGCTGGCGCTGGCCTGCAAGGGAACAGATCTGGAGGGTATGATCTCCATGGAAATGGTGGTGGACGCGGATTATTACGCCACCATGGATTCCGGCCTGACGGACATGATTTTTTCCACCTGGGGCGGCAGCGCCTATGATCCCTACGGGGTTTTGTACCGCTGCTACTGCGATGCGGGGATGGAGGCTGTGGCGAATCAGATGGAATACGGCTTCGACGCATCCAAAGTAAATGTGCGTATCCGGATAGACGGCGAAAGTGTGGAAGATACCCTGCAAAACTGGGCCCGTTGGTGCGCCGGGGATACGGCTGTGACCGTCGGCAAGCTGAAGCCCTTCCGAACCTATGATGCAGCCACCCGCTGTGCCATCTATTCCGACCTGGAGTATGCCTACCTTACCCAGTATGTTACCACGCCGCTGTACTACCGCAACAGCGCGGTGCTTTTCAGCTATAAAGGGGATTATCCCACAAAAACCTACGTCGAAGGCCCGGAGTACGGCGGTGTCCGCTTCTATGCCTACCGTTATGACGATGCCGCCTGGCAGAAGGTAAAAGCAACGCTGCAGTATTAAATGTTGCAATTTTTTCGTTTATCGCTGCGTTTCAAACACGCCCGTAGGGAACGCTGTCCTCAGCGTTCCGTCCGCGAAGCGGCATTTTTTGATGCAAGTTAACGATTTAGGGGGCATCGAACCCCCTAAATCGTTCCGGAAGGCTGAGGACAGCGTTCCCTACTGCACACCGAAAGGTGTGCGATAAATCCCAATTTACAGGAGGATCATCATGAAACATCACAGCTTACTGCAATATATCCTCAAGCGGATCGGGCTGATGATCCTGACCTTTCTGGTGATCGCCACGGCCTGCTTCGTACTAATCAAGCTGCTGCCCCTGCCTGCCATCAAGGAGCAGGGCCGGGATGCGGCGCTGATCCTGGCGCGCCGGGAGGCCCTGGGCTACGGAAAACCGATTTTTCAGCAGTATTTTCTGTACTGGAAGGCGGTTTTACGGGGCGATTTGGGTCTGGGTGAGCAGATGTATGTGGGTCAGGAGGTCAGCAGGATCATCCTCAGCAAGATTCCCTACACCGTCACCGTCAATTTCTACGCCATTTTGCTGGCGGTGCCAATTGGTCTGACACTGGGCATTTATGCCGCCCTGCGCAAAGGCCGCTGGGCCGATCACACCATTTCCACAGCGGTGATGGTGTTCATTTCCGTGCCAAGCTATGTCTATGCCTTTGTGGTGCAGTATTTCCTGTGCTACAAATGGGGCCTGTTTCCGCTGACTGCGGAAAGCCTGCAAAATGCCGCCTTTTTCAGCACCTCCATGCTGCGTTCCATGTTTCCGGCGGTGGTCAGCCTGGCCTTCGGTACTGTGGCGGCGCTGACCCGGTTTGCCCGGGCGGAACTGTGCGAAGCGATGACCGGCGAATATCTGCTGCTGGCCAGGGCCAAGGGGCTGACGCCCGGAAAAGTGATCGCCCGCCACGCCCTGCGCAATGCCATGGTGCCCATTCTGCCCATGATATTGGGAGAATTTGTGGGCATTTTGGGCGGCTCACTGATCATTGAGGGGATTTTTGCCATTCCCGGCGTTGGCAGCCTCTATACCACCGCCATTTCTGTCAGAGACTATAACTTTTTCATGGCGCTGACCTTTTTCTATACCCTGATCGGTCTGCTTTCCTCGCTGCTGGTGGATCTGAGCTATGGGTTTATTGATCCGCGCATCAAGATGGGAGAGAGATAATATGGACAACCTTCCTTCGGAAGCCTTCCGCTTCGCTGATCCTGCGACCCGGCAGGCGGAGGCTCCGTCTGCCCGGCAAGGCCGCGGTGAAGCAGGGGCGCTGGGCCGATTTTGCAGAAATCCTTCCGCAGTGGCGGCGGCCATTGTGCTGATGGTGCTTTTTGTGTTTGCCCTGTTTGCGCCGGTGCTTTCTGCCTACGATGTGTCCTTTCGGGACGGACGCTACAAGAATATGCTGCCAAAATGGCAGCCGCTGGCCCTTTTGGGTTGGGATGGCTGCGCCACAGAGTCCGGCTCTCAGGGACTGTATGATCTGTACAGCGGCATCGGCGCAGTCAAAAAGGTGCACAGCGTGGATACCGATGCCGATAGCGGCCGCCGCTACTACCGCATGAAAGTGGACGCCTACGCCAAGGTGGGCTATGCCTATCTGGACTTGAGCGAAGAAGCCTATGCCGCCCTGCGGGCGTATGAGGCTGAAAGCGGTCAGCAGGTATGCTATCCCATTCCCCGCTACTATCGCACAAATTTTCTGGCGGTATCTGACCGGGCGAATCTGTGGTACGAGCTGGCAGACGAAAGCCCTGTTTCCACCGGCGAATCGGCTCACCACGATGCCCAGGGCGAGCCGATTCTTATCCCAGCCTGGCTCACAGACGATGCGGGGCAACCGGTCTATGCGGTGAAAAACCAGACAGGCTACCGGGTGAGGGTGCTCTACAGCGCCTATTACCGCTATCAAAATGGCGTAGAGCCCCAGTTCCTATTTGGCACCAATCAGCACGGGCAGGATATTTTCACCTGCCTGGCCAGTGGCGCGCGGCTCAGCTTCCTGCTCAGTCTCAGCGTTTCTGTCATCAATTTCCTTATCGGCATGGTCTACGGCGCCATTGAGGGCTATTACGGCGGCAAAACCGACCTGCTGATGGAACGCTTCGCGGATATTTTGGCGGCTGTGCCCTTTATTGTGGTGGCTACCCTATTTCAGCTTCATCTGGCGCAAGAAGCGGGCCCGGTGCTGTCGCTGCTGTTTGCCTTCGTGCTGACGGGCTGGATCGGCATTGCCGGACGGGTGCGCACCCAGTTTTACCGCTATAAAAACGCGGAATATGTGCTGGCGGCCCGGACCTTGGGGGCCAGTGACCGGCGGCTGATCTTTCGCCATATTCTGCCCAATGCCATCGGCACCATCATCACCGGCACGATTTTGATCATTCCCGGGGTGATTTTCAGCGAGAGTATGCTTTCGTACCTGGGCATCGTGAATCTGGAGGCGGCGGGGATTACTTCCATCGGCACCATGCTGGCCGCCGGACGCAGCTATCTGGGCACCTTTCCTCATATTATCGCTTTTCCGGCGGTGTTTATCGCCCTGCTGCAGATCGGCTTCAATCTCTTCGGCAACGGCCTGCGGGATGCCCTTAACCCCGCGGCGTAGTATCAAATTTTCGTTTATCGCTGCGTTTCAAACACGCCCGTAGGGAACGGTGTCCTCAGCGTTCCGTCCGCGAAGCGGCATTATTTGATGCAAGTTAACGATTTAGGGGGCATCGAACCCCCTAAATCGTTTCGGAACGCTGAGGACAGCGTTCCCTACTGCACACTGAAAGGTGTGCGATAAAACCCAATTTACAAAAGGAGTTGATGATATGCCCCAGTTGGAAGTCAAGGATCTGCGGGTTACCTTTCCCACACCGGCGGGGGATCTGCAGGCGGTGCGTGGTATCAGCTTCCATCTGCAGCCGGGTCGAACCCTGGCACTGATAGGCGAGTCCGGCTCCGGAAAATCCGTCACCGGACGGGCCATTATGGGGCTTAACCCCAAAAAAGCCATCTCATCCGGGAAAATTTTGCTGGACGGACAGGAGCTGCTGTCCCTTTCTGAGACGGCCATGTGTCCCATTCGGGGAAAGCGGATCGCTATGGTGTTTCAGGATCCTATGTCCAGCCTGAATCCTATCATGCGGATCGGCAAGCAGATCACGGAAGTGATGAATCTGCCCCGGAAGCAGGCAAGGGAAAAGGCATTGGATCTTCTGCGGGAGGTGGGCATCCGTGATCCGGAGGGCTGCTTCCGGCAGTATCCCTTTCAGCTTTCCGGCGGTATGCGCCAGCGTATCGTGATCGCCATTGCGCTGGCGGCAGACCCGGAAATTCTCATCTGCGACGAGCCGACCACCGCCCTGGATGTGACGATTCAGGCCCAAATTCTGGAGCTGTTGAACCGGCTGAAGCAGGAGCGCCGCTTGAGTATGCTGTTTGTGACCCACGATTTCGGTGTGGTTGCTAATGTTGCCGACGATATTGCGGTGATGTATGCCGGAAAAATTGTGGAATACGGCACGCTGGAAGAAATTTTTTATGATCCCCGGCATCCCTACACCTGGGCGTTGCTCAGCGCTATGCCGGATCTGCGCACCAGTGGGCGGCTGTACAGCATTCCCGGCACGCCGCCGGATATGACCTGTCCGCCTCCCGGGGACGCCTTCGCTGCCCGCAATCCCCAGGCGCTGCAGATTGATTTTGAGAAAGAACCGCCGCCCTTTTATGTCAGTGACAGCCATTGGGCGGCTACCTGGCTCTTGGATCCTCGGGCTCCCAAAGCCCAAATGCCTGCCGTGCTGCTGCAGCGCTTGAAAGGAAGTGGCCAGCTTGGAAGCTGAATTATTGAAGGTAGAGGGGCTTTGCCAAACCTTTGGCAGCCACAAAGCGGTGGATAACGTGTCCTTTTCTTTGATGGAAGGAGAGGTTTTGGGACTGGTGGGGGAGTCCGGCTCGGGAAAGACTACCCTGGGTCGGTGTATCATGGGACTGTACCGCCCCCAACGCGGCAGCATCAGCTTTCAGGGGCACCGGCTCACCGGCGGCGCAAGAAAACGAAGCCTTGCCGATCGCCGTGCCGGCAGCGTCAGCCCCATTCAGATGATTTTTCAGGATCCCATGGCCTCTCTGGATCCCCGGATGACGGTGGGCGCGTCCATCGCGGAAGGACTGGTGATCCGTGGCTGCCGAAATCGGGAGGAAATTCGCAGCAAGGTAAAGGAAATGCTGGAGCTGGTTGGCTTGCAGGCAGGCTACACGGGCCGGTATCCCCATGAATTTTCCGGCGGACAGCGTCAGCGTATCGGCATTGCCCGGGCATTGGTGATGGAGCCCAGACTGCTGATCGCCGATGAAGCGGTATCTGCGCTGGATGTATCGGTACAGGCCCAGGTGATCAATCTGCTGAGCGATCTGCGCAAGCAAATGAATTTGAGTATGCTGTTCATTGCCCACGATCTGGCGGTGGTAAAATATGTTTGCGACCGGGTGGCGGTGATGCACCTGGGCAAAATCGTGGAGCTGGCTTCCACGCAGGCGCTGTTTGCCCATCCGCTGCACCCGTATACAAGGAGTCTGCTGTCAGCCATTCCGCTGCCAGACCCCAGACTGGAGCGCAGCCGGCAGCGAACGGCCTTTGAAGCGCTGCCGCCGGCGGAGCGGACGATGCGTCAGCTGCGGCCGGAGCATTGGGTGCTGTGTACGGAAGCGGAGGCCGGGGTTTGGATGCAGTAAGCGCTGCGCCTCAGAAAAGAAAAAGGAGCAGCCGGTAGGCTGCTCCTCAGTCTGTCAAATAACTTGTTTTTTGACAGACTGACAGAGGTCAATAAAGGCGTCAAGACAAGCAACGCGACCCCGAAGTGTATATAGATACTCGAGAGGGGAGCGTTGCGCAGTAAGTTAAAATGCCTTGCGCAGCAAGGATTTTCCCCACCACATCCGTCAAAAATCAAAGATTTTTGCCACCTTCTCCTCGAGGAGAAGGCTTTGGG
>JAZRBW010000070.1:0-14421 GCA_045635305.1 Faecousia sp.
AGGAAGTGCCCTTGGGGTGCAATCCCCCGGTTAGGGGGAAATCGCATTGAAAAGTACTGTCTAAAACCTTTGGGGATCGCCACACCAGCGTGCGCGCTGGTTCGCGATGACCGTTCTATCGGAACGATAAATCCCAATTTACGGCTGAATTGTGCGCGATTTACAGGCATATTCGTATGCCTGCTTGAAATCTTCCCGTTCCCGATAGAAATGCTCCAGATTTTGGTATACCTGCAGTAACAGTTGCTTGCGTCGATGCTCCTGCTCCGGCCGATAATAGATGCTGCTGCGGTTAATTCCCTCCAACAGGGGCTCTGCCGCGATCCAATCCCGCAGACCAGCCAGCTGCTCTGCCAGCGCCAGCGCACACAGGGCGCACAGGTAGTGCCATTCTGCGTCAAACAGGGGATCGGGTCCTTGATACTGGTGCGCCATATCCAAAACAGCCCCAAATTTGCGTTCGGCATAGGCCTGTCTGGCCTGCTGCAGCAGGGCGGGGTTCGGAGAGAGGACGGTTTCCTCCTGCAAAAAATAGCTGATGCTTTTACCCAGCCGTTCTGCCAGATAACGCAGCGTTGCCATAGAAGGGTTGGCGCTGCCGTTTTCGATTTGAGAGAGCATATTGCGGGTGATGGTATCACCGCACAGCTGCCGCTGAGAAAGTCCGGCCTCCAGACGCGCCTGGCGTATTTTGTCACCCAAATTCATAAAATCCGCCTCCGGGTAATTTCAATTTACCCCATTATAGCACAGCCTTTCGCAAATTTCCAGCTTCACAAAAAAATCATTTGCTATTTTTCGTAAAATGCTATATAAATATAGGGTATCTTGCCGCACGATGACGGCAAACTGCGTAAAATATTGGTAAGAGGTGTATGTATGGCTTCTTTTGATTACCGTCAAATGCGGGCGGAGAGCCTGGCCGCATTGGATGCGGCCGACTATTCTCCCAAGAAAACGATTATGATCCACAGCGGCGTGACCATCGGTTTGGGACTGCTGCTGTCTGTGTTTACCTATTTGCTGGATCTTGGCATCAATCAAACCGGTGGTTTGGGTGGTATTGGTGTGCGTGCCGTACTGGAAACTGTGCAGAGTATGCTGCAGACCACCAATCTGGTGCTGCTGCCCTTCTGGGCCATCGGTTACACCCGCGTGGCGATCAACTGGACCCGCAGACAGCGCTCGGATGCCATCATGCTGCTCACCGGATTCCGCTATCTGGGCCCGGTGCTGCGCTTGCTGCTGGTGCAGGCCCTGATTTATGTGGTATTGGGAATGCTGGGCGCCTACGCCGGCGCTTCCCTGTTTATGATGACGCCGGGTGCCGAGCCGCTGATGGCGCTGACCGAGGAAATGGCGAATGCCGGTATTACGGATGCTGGCCTCCTGCTGGAAAATGAGGCGTATCTGTCTGCGGCGCTGCCTATGGTTCCGTATATGCTGGTGGCGGCGGCTGTGTTGATCATTCCGGTGGCGTACCGTCTGCGGTTTGCGGAATTTGCGCTGATGGATCATCCCCGGGGCGGTGCGCTGCGAGCCGTTCGGAAAAGCTGGCGTATGACCCGCAGAAACTGCCTGTCTTTGCTGAAGCTGGATCTGCGGTTCTGGTGGTACCATCTGGCGGTGGTGCTGATCGCGGTGCTGGGCTATGGTGATGTTTTGCTGGCCATTGCAGGCATTGAACTGGGCATCAGTGCGGATGCAGCTATGTTTGCCTTCTATATTTTTGCGCTGCTGTGTGAATTCGCGCTGTATGTATGGAGGAAAAACCAGGTTTCCACAGTTTACGCCCTGGCCTATGAACAGCTGAGCGAGCCTGTGGAAGAAGCAATGAACGCCCAGATGCGCAGCTATCCCTGGAATCAGTAACAGATTGCCGTGAAAAGCATTCGACCGTCACCGTTATGGTGGCGGTCGTTACTTGTTTCGGTCTGTTTTATAGGTGAACAGATCAAATTGCGTGATTCCCATTTTCTCCAGCAGCGCCTTGCTGCGCAGCTGAGCCTGGGCTGTGTTGAAGCCGGGGATGAGGGGAATGCGGACGGTAATGCGCTGCGAACCGACCAGCGCCACCAATTTTTCCAAATTCTCCAGCATCAGGCTGTTGTCCATACCGGTGTAGCGGCGATAGGTGTCCGGATCGGTGTCCTTGCAGTCTACATAGAAATGATCGATGCACCCGGCTGCGATCTGAACCTTTTCCCAGGAAACTGCCAGAGAGGTTTCCGCGCACAGATGCCATGCTTGACCGCAAATTCTGCGAAATTCCTGCAAGAATTCGGCCTGCAGCAGCGGTTCACCGCCGCCGAAGGTTATACCGCCGCCGGTGGCCAGAAAGTATAGCGCGTCTTGCTTGACTTCATCATAAAGTGCTTGTGCCGTCAAAATTCTGCGGGGTGTATCGGGTGCGAAGGAGAAGGCGTTGATGCACCAATGGCACCGCAGGGGACAGCCGTGAAAGCAAACCAACGTGGTGACACCCGGACCGTCTGTCTGCATCCGCAGACGGGAAGTGGCGATCACCGGGGCGGTAAGGGATTCTTTGGTTTGCGCCATACTTATTCACCGCTGGCGTTGGGTACAGGATCGCCCATCAGCTCTTCGTTCGGAATACTGGTTTCCGGCTGCTCCGCAGGCACACCCATCAGCGGCTCGTCCGGCGCGGTGGTTTCCGGCTGCCATTCGATCATGCCAGGAATGGGCAGCTCGCCTGCGGTAGTTTCGAGCTGCGAGCTGCTGGTCTGGGACAGCGGATCGACGCCGGCATGGGAGTCTGCACAGCCGACGGTGCTTACCACCAATGCTGCCGCGATACCGGCAACTGCGATTGCCTTGCCCATTTGCTGCCGCTTGCGCAGCTCTTGCTCAAGATAGCGCACTTCGGACTCGCATTTGGGGCAGGTGCCGGTGCAGTCGCCCTGATAGCGGCATTCGGAGATCACCAGATCGATGTCGTTTTCCTTTGCAATTTGCCGGCGGATGTCCTTGAGAATTTTGCATTTACTTTTTCCATTCATAAGCGAAACCTCCGTGTGTGAAATCATTCTACTGTTATAACGCAAAAGGGGGAAGATTTTCTCACTTCTTTGGCACAAAAAGGATATTTTGGTGATTACTGATAAAAGAAAGGGGCTGGATTTGGAAAATATCACAAGATAATTTCGCCCAAGAAGATGGATATGATTTTGTCGACAAAAGGTTACAAGAAAAAATACTTGACAAACACGATGCCCTGTGTTATACTATCCAAGCACTCGAGAGAGCGCAACCAAATATCGCGGAGTAGAGCAGTTGGAAGCTCGTCGGGCTCATAACCCGGAGGTCGTAGGTTCGAGTCCTGCCTCCGCAACCATAAAAATACCCGGTATTCGTTACGAATACCGGGTTTTTTCTAACTTTTTGGGCTGTTTTTGAATGGCCCATTTTTGCATTTTGGGCCAATTTTGGGCCAATGGGCCAGAAAATTGCTTTTTTGGGTCACCGTCCGGGATCTCCGGGCGGCTTTTTTTATGCCTTCTTCCGGAGCAGCACATCAGCGATGCACTCGGACGCCTTGGCCTTGTTTTCTTCAATGATGTGGCTGTAAAAGTTTTCTGTGGTGGTGACGCTGGCGTGGCCCAGCTGTTTCGACACCGTGACAATATCGGTACCGTTTGCCAGGAGAACAGAGGCCACCGTGTGGCGGAAGGCGTGGGGATTGATATGGGGAAGGCCGTGGCGGGTGGAGAAGTCTTTGAGCCAGCCGGTAATACTGTCCGGGTTCATGCGATCGCCGTTATCTTGGGTGAACACATAGCCGGTATGAATCCATCGGTCACCATTGAGCAGTTGTAGACGAAGCTGTTCCCTTTTGTGCTGCCGCAGTAAATCCATTGTTTCCCTAGGTAAGCTGAGATAGCGGATGTCGCTTGTTTTGGTGCTTTCCTCAAACACTCCTTTGCTTTTGGAGGAAACCAACGCCCGGTCGATCTTAACCCGGCTATTCTCAAAATCCACTTTTTCCCACTTGAGGCCCATGATCTCACCACGGCGGCAACCGGTGACAATCAGTAGATGTGTGATAAGCCGCCATTTCAAAGGTTCTGACTCCAATGCTTCCAGGATAGCCGCTACGGTTTCCGGTTGGAAGTAGTTGGGGTCTTTTTTTGTTGTGCGGGGAGGAGTAGCCTTTGATGCTGCGTTGTATGGCACAAGCATTTCTTTCTCTGCATGGGCTAGTATGGTGGAGATCAGCCGGTGATGCTCCAGAATGGTCTTGTCTGCGAGAGGCTCCATGTTCTTCTCCACCCGGAAAACTTCATCCACCTTTTTGCCCATAGCTTTGGCGATTGCCAGGGCCTTGTCCTCTTTGACGGGTTCGCCCTTTACTGCCACGCCCACGGTGGTAGCGGAGATCCCTGCCTTTTCTGCCAATTTGCCCCGGCTAAGTTTGTTTTTCTTCAGCCATGCGGCAATGTCCATCTTTGCCTTTGCAGACCCTCCACCAATACGGATACCCGGTTCTGCCAGGTTTTTATAAAAGCTGTTCAAATGCTGTGGGCGGAGGTCTGCTAATTTGATATGTCCGATGGATTGATTGATCCGCACTAGGAGATCACGATATCTGTCCAGAGTTCTGGCCTTTGTGCCGGTCCTCTGTTTTAGGGACAGAACATAGTCGGCATATTCCGCAAAGGTCTGACGGTTGTCTAATGAGAAGCCTTGTTCGATGCTTCTCTCAAAGTCCGCAGCGGCCCTTTGAACGGCTTTTTCAATCTGCTTGGGTGTCATTCCGGGAGTGGGCTTATAGTTCATTCTGTGGCGGATGCGTTTGCCCTGGGAGTCAAAGCCGGCTGATACGGTGATGCGATAGGTCAACCCATCTTTTCCAGTGTACTTTTCAATCGTTGCCATTTGATTCAAGCTCTCCTATTTTCGTCTTATATCCCGGAGGTATTGGATAGTCGACCAATGGATATTTGGCTTTCAAATAATCTTTGAAATTATCACAAAATTCTTTGCGAAAAAAATCGGATGCGGCTGCCGGGGGCACTTGAAACATACGATACTCAAGTGTTTCTTCATGTGTTGACCAAATAGTGAAGGGAATGCGTTCTGTTTCCTCGGGGGGTGCTTGACCCCATTTTTCAGCATTTTCTCGGTGTATATCATTTTGCTGACGGAAATTGCAATAGGTAGTGAAAGGGAAACCGAACTCTTTGTGGGCACTCAATGCAAAATCGATAAATTCATTAACTAACTCGAAAGCATAAGAGGAAAGGTAACAGAAAAAAGGATTGGTATTATCAGTAGGTTCTGCGAAGCTGCGAAGAAGATTGACGCTGTCTTCGCTTAACCCTGTTTTTTCGCAAATTGCCTGAATGCATAAATCAGTGGTTTTTGCCTCACTACGTCCCAGAAGATAGTCAAGGGATACATCAAAATAGTCAGCAATTTTAACTAAGGCATCGTATCCGGGTTCGCTAATGCCATTTGCATATTGGGAAACTGTCTGCTGGGTCATACCTATTGCTTCTGAAAGTTGCGCCTGCGTAGCATTTGGCTTTTCGTCTAAAAGGAGTCGTAACCTGGTCGCAAAAATGCGTTTATGTTTTTCTGTGGAACTACCTCTGCTTGTTTTTGCCATCCTAAAACCCTCCGAATCCATTAAATATTGTATTTATATCAATCTCACAAGAAACGATTGACATGCGGCTGATGGAATGATAAAATGTTCTTGTAGTTGTTGTGGTTGTGATTGTACCACAATAACTAACAGAAGTCAAGCGAAAAGGAAGGATTAAGAATGAAGGCTAATTGCGAAATTAGAGAGCGGGCAAAAAGTGCAGGGCGCCATCTCTGGGAGGTCGCCGAGATGCTGGGGATGAGCGACTCTGCATTCTCTAAGGTGCTCCGTCGGGAATTGCCGCCGGAGGAGAAACAAAGAATATTGACCATCATTGATCGCATGGTGATGGAGAGACAGGAGGTGAGCTAATGGCTGATGTATTGACAATCCGTGAGGCGGCACAGCGAGCTAAGCGGGAAGGCCTGCCGGTCTCAGAATATTCGCTGAGAGGCTGGGTTAAAACTGGATCTATTCCCGTACGTACCGTGGGGAACAAATCTCTGATATACTATCCCAACTTAGTGAGCTTTTTGCGCTGCGACGATGGGGCGGATAACACATCGTCGAAGGAAATACGCAAAGCGGATTTGAGAAAAACCTGAAAGGAGCACGATGAATGACTGATGAAAAAGAAAAGACTGCCCTTAATCCATCTGTTGGCGCAGATGAAAGGCAGTCTAATCAAATCGCTGATAATATTATACCAACTTTTGATGCGGAAATCAATGACCTCAGTGAAAATATTGCAGAAAGTATGGAAGAAATGTATCGACAGATGCAAAGAATGGCACACCCATACTATCTCCACACCGTTTCCTTGACCGAACTGTATCAGACCGCTTACAAGAGCAGACCACCGATTATCGACGGTTTGCTCTACAGCGGAGCGTATATCCTCGCGGGCGCTCCCAAAATCGGCAAGTCCTTCCTGGTGGCACAGATTGCCTACCATGTCAGCACAGGAGAAAAGCTGTGGGAATATGAAGTCCACGAAGGCTCTGTACTCTACCTTGCCCTGGAGGACGATTACCAGCGTATCCAAAGCCGTATGTTTATGATGTACGGCATTGAGGACAGCAGCAATCTCTATTTCGCAACGGCTGCAAACAAAATCGGGAACGGGCTTGACGAACAGCTTAACTTTTTCGTTCGGGAGCATCCCGATACCAAGCTTATCATCATTGACACAATGCAGAAAGTCCGTGAGGTCGGCGGAGAAGCATACAGCTACGCCAGCGACTATGAGATTATTGGCAAGCTGAAACAATTTGCCGACAAGCATTGTATCTGTGTGCTGGCAGTTCACCACACAAGAAAGCAGCCAGCAGTAGATGCCTTTGAAATGATCTCCGGTACGACAGGTTTACTCGGATGTGCCGACGGCTCTCTGCTCATGCAGAAGAAAAAACGCACAGCGTTGGAGGCAACCATTGATGTGGTTGGACGAGATCAGCAAGACCAAATCCTCTATCTGAGCAAAGACCCGAACACGCAGATATGGAACTTGGACAGAACGGAAACAGAGCTTCACAGAGAACCGCCTGATCCCACATTGGAGGCTGTAGCAAGGTTGGTCACTGCGGAACAACCGGAGTGGACAGGCTCTCCCTCTGAGCTTGCAGAAGCACTCAATGCCGGGATGGCGGCAAATGCCTTGACCAAGTATTTGAACATCAAGTGCGGCAGGCTGATGGACGAATACGGCATAACCTACGCGAACAAAGCTAAGCATTCCGGGCGTAAGGTCACGTTGACCTACACTGTCACGGAGGCTGAAAAATGAACAAACGCGACGGTTGCGACGGTCGCAACGGTTAAAAAGATACCGTCCAAATAACCGTCGCAATCGTCGCTATCGTTGCGGAAAGCATAATCAAGGAAATCGCTAAGCCATTTGAAAAGCTAGCAATAGTCTGATGCATTCCATAAGTTCAACTTGCCCAACAGTGCATCAACAGCTGCAACAAGTTCTGCTTACTGTTCTTTTGTTGTGTAGTACAGAGGATTGTACCTAACAGTTATGTGATTTCTTCTATTTCCGTTTGACCAATAACTATAACTCCAACTACAGCTTTCAAATTGCCACATAATAACGTTACCTTCCGACGGAACACCGGTATGATCAATTGCACAATCAAAAATATTTTGGCAGGTAGAGGCGTCTAGACTTTCTTTATGTACCAATTCAACATATATCTTCGATTTTCTTCCGACCATGCCCGCACGAAGGTTTTTTGCAGCAGATTCAATTGTTTCGTGAGCTTCTTGTTCGAGATAGTAATAGCCGTCGTTTTCGTAAGGAAGTTGGAGTTGTTCTCCGCTTCCATCCTCGTTAATAACATAAACTGTCACATCCAAGTCGGATGTGCCCGTTTTTATGAAGCAATCGCCATTCTTTAGGGGATAGTACACGGTATAGGTACCGTCGGGGTTTTGAGAGAAATCAAAGTCCATATCCCCGCCAACTGTTATATTCCAGGAAACGACAACTTCATAGGTGGCATAGTAAAAAACAACATCATTATTGCCTTCAATGTTATTGATATAGAAGGTGGATTCGGATAAATCCATACCTTGTATATGGATTTTTACTTTATTATTGGATTCGTTGATCAATGAATGAATTTGGATAGAATCAAAATACACGCCCTTGAAATTCAGGTCATTATGCACTATGAATCTATCAATGTCAATATTGCAGTCGATCGCTCTTTCATCATTGGCTTGTAAGGCAATCTGTTTGTGCGCTTCCAAATAATTAACAGTGACTGATCCGAAAGTCCTAACAAATCCGTATGCAACAAAATTTTCACACTCAATATTTCCGTACAGCCAAGGCCCACCGTCAACGTAATTCTCATGATTCTCGTTGTAGGTTGCATACGTATAAATGGTTGAATCCTCGGCACTACTGTTGTATATATCCGCACAAAAATCAAGAAACGTAGAGTCAATGGTTAAGTCATGCCCATTTAAATCCAACGTATTCATGGTTACTGCAGCAGAGCCAGTTTTATTGCTGCTGGCAAAACTTATATTCAAGTCTTCAATGATTAAATCACTTCTCAGTTTATACTCTTCAAATTTGTTGTAAATAAACAAGAATGGTTGGCTGCCGTTTTCACACGCAAATCGGATACTTTTACACTCAGGCCATTCCTCACGGTTCAATGTAAGGTGTATAATCATTATTCCATCTGCGAGTTTAATTACATACTCACCATTTGTGTTTGTCATCAAATCAAAAATGGTGTTTAAATCATCAGCATAGGCGATGAAGGAATTTCCATCAAATAACAAAAGGCTTGCTTGAGAATTACAGATACAACAATATCCGTCGATGTAGTCGTGCCCCTTGGCGGTGCCTTCGGTGGCACCACAAGTCTTACAAGTCTTAGGCTCGGTGCAGGTAGCATCGGACCAATCGTGCCCCTTGGCGGTGCCTCCGGTGGCGCCACAAGTCCTACATGTCATGGGTTCCGTGCAGGTCATAGGTGCCCAGTTATGGCCCAATGCAGCACCCTCGGTGGCACCACAAGTCTTACAAGCCTTGGGCTCGGTGCAGGTAGCAACGGACCAATCGTGCCCCTTGGCGGAGCCTTCGGTGGCACCACAAGTCTTACAAGCCTTGGGCTCGGTGCAGGTAGCATCGGACCAATCGTGCCCCTTGGCAGAGCCTTCGGTAGCACCGCAGGTCTTACAGGTCTTGGGAGCAGTACAAGTTGCAGCTTGCCAATTATGGCCCAACGCTTCACCCTCAGTTTCAGCACAAGTCTTACAGGTCTTAGCAAAGATGCAGGTCGCTTCGCTCCACTCGTGGATGTGTGCAGGCTCCGTAGGTTGGGTTACCACAGTCGTAGGCTGTGTAGAGGGAACAGTGTTTCCCGCTTGCTGAGTGTTTTGTGTAGGCTGAGATCCAGTAGGTAATGTTTCGTTACCACATGCTATGAGGCACAGTGCAAGAGCGATTACCATCAGAGCTAACGCAATTCTCTTCATACCAATTACCTTCTTTCGAATAATAAAAAAGTGCGCAGCCGAAACTGCGCACCGAAAAACGCAGCTCGGTCCTGTTGCGACACAGTTCATTTCCCAGCAGGGTATGACGACCAGGCATACATTTTTACCAAAAGTATGCCTGCTGAGAAAAATATTAAACTGTGTCGCAGTACTATTTTACCACATTCCCCCCATAAGTCAACCACCGAAAGTATGCTCTACGCAAATTACTATAGTATCGACATTGATATTGGCTGTACTTTTTTCGAGGTGCACTTCCGAAAGTGCACCTCGAAATTTTCACTGCCATAAAGTATTTATTGAACTTCCACCATCGGCACCATGCAGCAACCGCAGATAATATTGACTGCTTTTGTCGCCCGGACAGTTTGCCCGCAGCCTCCTGGGCAGATCAGCTTCCGGGTGGAGCTGGGACGCCGTTCCTCCTGGGAGAGCCGTCCACCTGGCCGCGTTCCTCCGGCCGTTCTCGCCCTGGCAGATCTCCGAGAGATTTGTAATTCCGTGTAGCCTTTCTCGATGGCGTAGGCCAGGAGATCGTCATTGTCCTTGCCTTGCGTGTTCCATCCATAGGAACTCCCGGTGTAAAGGCACACAAGGCCTCTGGCCTCGGCCAGTTCCTTAAATTTCTTGTTGTGATAACTGCCGTTCCGGCTTACCTCTTGGATATTATTTAACCGGCAATAGATGTGGATCTGCTCGTGGATCACAGTATCCAACAGTTCTTCAATCGGATAGTCCAACACCTCTGCAGCTATGTTTAGCTCGTACAAATCGTCCTCTTTCCGCTTCCAGACTCTGGACACCGTACTGTGTCCAAAAGACCCCGGCGAACTCTGGCAAGTGATGATTACCGGAGGTAGCTCACCGCCCCAAAAGTCGAAATTTGTCGAATTGTAGATGCCCTCGATCATAGCCACCGCTCGGCTCATTTTAGTAGTTTGCTTCATGCTCTATCCCTCCATACTGTTTGTAGGCGTCGCAATCGCTTGCTTGCGATTGCTTGCCTACAAAAAGCCGATGGCTGCAGAGATAGTCAAGTGGACCATGGAATACCGGAGCGCAGCGAGGATATGCCGTGAAAGCTGCTTGACGAGATGTGCAGCATCGGAAAACGGCCAAAAAGGGTGTTGACATATCGGATATCTATATATATAATCGTATATACAAAGATATACACGGGAGAGAACTAATATGCCAAAAAAGAAGCTTATAGCATTTCAAACCGAAGAATCCTTTAGGGTGATCGATGCCGCAATAAAAGACCGGGCTGTTGTTGAAAGTGGCACCGAGTCATTAGTCATCGAAAAGGCACTAAACTCGTATCTATTCCCCAAAAACAGAACGGCTGCTTACTGGGCAGAAGATCTGTACAAAAGTGGGTCTTTGGCTGATGCATACCGGAATGTGTTCGGTCAGTTATCAGCGATCGAACGATATCGCACACATCCTTATGTTGGAGAATTCGTCAGAAATTTCCACTTACTAGCATCATCATCAAATTATTTCCGATTTCGCGGCAACGAATCCGATCTGGAATATCTACAAACCGAGCTAAACCTCGTGTCCGAAATGTATCCTGCAACTCACCCTGACCGCACATGGTTATTGACACAAGCCCGGAAGCTAACCGAAGACCCAGCAGACGTCTGTCCCCAGGAACTTGTAAGCGTATTGTCTTCGGATCATCAGATCGTGGGAATGTCTACCCACACATACCGCGCATTATGCGCCATCATATCGATCATCGGCGATACCCTTCGTGACACCCCTCGACATCGCATAGCCTATATCGACACTCTCGATCAGATCAGCCGGGAGTGGTAGGATATGCGCTCCCAGGGGTAGGATTTCAGCCATCCCCGGCCGATCGCTGTGCAGCTGCGATCTGGCCGGGGGCGGCTGATAAGCCGTAGGGGGATCGCAATCCCCCTTGCAGCAACGGCGCAAACATCGCTGCTGCAGGAGAGCAGCGATGTTCTGCAGCCGTGGCTGCGCGGGGTGTCCAGTAGGGGGTGCGCCCCCTCGCTGGCAAGCTAAGCTGCAGAGCAGCGGTGGGAGATGCCGCAGCATCTGCCATAGCTTGTATGGCAGTTTAGTTCAATGGTTGCGCCGGAGCTGTCAGATCGGCGGCGCAGCGGTAGCAAGCCAACCGATCTGACAGCTCCGGCGCAAGGAAGGTGTTGCCCAGAATGATTGACCGCGCAGATGCGCTGGTTGATCGTTCTGGGAAATACCTGACCAGGGCGCAAGCGCTGCTTGCGAGCTGCAGAGGTCGATCAGCACAGCCGTGTGCGGCGCAGTAAGCTATGCTTACTCTGCCACACCAGGTGTGATGGAGATATCTGCAGCGTCTCTGCCATTGGCAATACTGCCATTCTCCGTCTCTATTCGCTGTTACAATTCTTCGACAAATTTCGACATTTTAGAAAGGAGGCTGCCTCTATGGCCAGCGTAACCAAATTTGAAGTCGGCGCAGTTTGCGCCCAGCTTCGCCACAATTCCCGTTCTGTGGCCAACCCCAGCAACCCCGACATCGATCCGGAGCGCAGCCACCTCAATGTGTCGTTGCTAGAACCTCGATCAATCAGCGACTATGACTACTTTCTGCAGCGTAAATCCGAGCTTTACTGCTACAACAGGAAAGATGTCAAGGTCGCTGCAGCGTGGATCGTAACCGCTCCGGAAGATCTGCGTCAAGATCAAGAACTGCAGTTCTTCCAAGAAACCTCTGCGTTTCTGCAGGAACGCTATGGCAAGGAGAATTGCATCCAATCAAAAGTGCACTACGATGAGGGCGGACGCCCTCACCTCCACTTTGTGTTCATTCCGGTTGTCCCGGATCTGAAGCACGGCGGCGAGAAGATCTGCGCCAACGATGTACTTAACCCCCAGGAGCTGCGCTGTTTCCATCCGGCCTTACAAAAGCATTTGACGGATGCTGGCATCAAGTGCAGCGTCCTCACCGGGATTACCCGCGAAATTGGCGGCAGCATTTCCGTGAATGAGCTAAAGAAGGCCGAAAGGCTAATCGAGCGAAAGAGAGGTTTTACATGGTAAATGATCTCCCATCTGTCAATCAGCCTATGATCGATGGACAAACCCTAGTTCTTGTTCTCCTTCTCCTAGTTGCCGTCGCTGCCATGGCAGCGTTGTATTGGGGTAAGCCCCTGGCCGATTATCTGCGCAGAAAAAAAGCCTCTGGGCTTAAGCGCGGAAGCTGGGATACTGCATCCGGCTATATTTTCGGCAAAAACATGTTTGGACGAGTTGTCTACGCACCCACCGATCAAGATGGCAAGCATCTATTTTGCCTCGGCGGCACCGGAAGTGGTAAGACCTCGGCTGTCCTCATTCCAACTCTTTTGCACTTCGATGGTAATTTCTTGGCTGTCGACATATCCGGCGACATTTCTGCGGCAGCAAATCGCCCAGGCAGCTTAATTTTCGCCCCATGCAAGGCCAAAACAAGCTTGTACAATGTTTTTGGTATGATTGACGCCCTTGATGGCGACGCCCAGGCGCAACGAGAAGCATTGGAAAAACTCGCATTTCTACTCATGCCAGACATTCCCGGCTCATCTGATGCCTCACTGTTTTTCAATACGGAGGGGCGTAAGATACTAACCGCAGCATTTACGGCATACTATTATGCCGGGGATGACTTTACAGACATCTGCCGCAAGATCATCGCATCGTCTTGCCAGGATCTCTTCCGCGACATTGACGCCCAGGGGAACGAAGTAGCGTCAATGTTGATCCGCAGCTTCCGTGGAGCGAGCGAAACGAACACGGCCGGGTGTAAGCAAGCTGCAGACGCCGCAGTTAAGATTTTCGCGCTCAACGATCACCTCCGGAACTCTATGCGGCGTCCGGATGGGCGCGAGCCATCTATCACCCCGGCAACGCTGGAAAAGCACAGCGTGTTTCTGCAGATCCCGGAGAATATGCTGGATGTATACGCTCCGGTGCTCCGGATCGTGGTTAGCCAACACCTGGCCTACTTCGCTAGTCGTCCGCTTGGATCTTCTGCGCCGATCCTCCTGGCATTGGACGAATTTCCGTCCCTGGCCATTGACGCCACCGCCATCGTAGGTGCACTTCAACGCTTTAGAAAGCGAAATGTTAGCATTCTAGTGGTTGCACAGAGCATGGCGTCCCTGGATCGGATCTATGGCAGCATAACCCGGAAAGATATGCTAAACAACTTCTTGTACAAGGTTGTTTTGGGTGCTGGCGACGCTGACACTCAGGGAGAAATCGCCAAAATGATCGGTCACAAAAAAGAAAAGCAGGCTACCAGGACATCTGGCCGTGGTGCTGCATCGATCACAGAGCGTGAAGAGCTGGTTTGGGCAGTTGAGCCGGATGAGCTGGGGCGTCTTATCGATCAGCTCATTTTGATCCACCCCTCTGGCTTTGAACGGTTAAGAAAGACACCCTACTATCGGTATGAATAAAGCGGTGCTTGCATACTCAATCCGCCCTGCTTTTACTAGAGAGCAAGGCGGGTTTTTTGGGCCATTTTTGGGTCACACCCCTCCAAACGATATAAAAATATATGTAACGAAATGTTCAGAAAATGCAGAAATACGCAACATAATAGAACATTTTATGATAAAACTTTATGCTTCTACATGAAAATTCGCTCTCTCATAACCCGGAGGTCGTAGGTTCGAGTCCTGCCTCCGCAACCATAAAAACAGCCGTTTTCGACAAGAAAACGGCTGTTTTTCTAACTTTATAGCCGTTTTTTAGATGGTTTGATTTTTTTTGACACCAATAGTTGACAC
>JAZRBW010000071.1:0-3032 GCA_045635305.1 Faecousia sp.
AAGATATTCGGTCATTGCGAACCAGTGACCGATGTCACTGGTGTGGCAATCCCCTAAGTATTTTAGGTGCATTTCGTCACATTTTCCGTCTAACCAGGGGATTCCCACGCCAGTGTGCGCACTGGCTCGGAATGACCTAAAACTGGTAAACAACAATTTCCCTTACCAACAAACTTTGGAGGTTACACATATGCGTTACGGCTTTGGTATTGATCTTGGCGGTACCACCGTCAAGCTGGCCTATTTCAACGAGCAGGGCGATCTGCTGCATAAGTGGGAGATTCCCACCGACACATCCCACAACGGCAGCCGCATTCTGCCGGATATTGCAGCTGCCATTAACAGCTACCTGCAGGAACAGCAGATTGCTACGGACGCCATCATCGGTATCGGCATCGGTGTGCCCGGCCCCGTCAGCAGCAAGGGTGTGGTCAACAAGTGCGTCAATCTGGGCTGGGGCGTTTTCAACATTGCCGAGGAGCTTTCCGCACTGACGAAGCTGCGCGTCAAGGCCGGCAACGATGCCAATGTTGCCGCTTTGGGCGAATACTGGAAAGGCGGTGGCGCAGGCTGTGAAAATATGATCATGGCCACTCTGGGAACCGGTGTGGGCGGCGGTATTATCGTGGACGGTCGGGTACTACACGGTGCCCACGGTGCCGGCGGAGAAATCGGCCACCTGGTTTTGAACCGGGACGAGCAGGAGCGCTGTGGCTGCGGCAAGCAGGGCTGCGCAGAGCAGTATTGCTCCGCCACCGGCGTTGCCACCCTGGCCAAGCGGCAGTTGGCCGCAAGCGATGCCCCCTCCACCCTGCGCAGTGTAGAAAAAATTATGGCCAAGGATGTGTTTGATGCCGCTGCCGCCGGCGATGCGATCGCAAGGGCCGCATTAGAGCAGTATTTTGCTTATCTGGGCGAATTCCTCGCCAACCTCAGCTCCATGATCGATCCGGAAGTCATCGTGCTGGGCGGCGGCGTGTGCAAGGCCGGGCAGGTGCTGCTCGACGGCATTGCGCCCCATTTCCAGAAGTATGTATTCCATGCCGCATCCGGTGTGCGCTTTGCCATTGCTCAGCTCGGCAACGATGCCGGTGCCTACGGCGCCTTCAAGCTGGCGCTGGACGCTTTCGCATGAAGATGCTCTGCGAGTGCCATATGCACATGGTGCTGGACGGTTTTGACTGGAAGGCAGCCATTGCCCGCCACGCAAACGGGCCGGATGAAGCCTTTATCCACCGGGCGCTGGCCCATTACCGGGATTTGGGCTATACCTATCTACGGGATGGCGGCGATCGCTGGAGCGTAGGCAAACGCGCCCGGGAATTGGCCGCCGACTACGGCATCCGCTACCGCACGCCCCTGGCAAACCTGTGCAAAAAGGGCCATTACGGCGGCTTTATCGGAGAATACTATGAAAACTTCCGGGAATATCATGCTCTTGTAAAAAAGCAGCGTTCCGACGGTGCTGACTTTATTAAGATCATGATCTCCGGGCTGATGGATTTTGACCGGTTCGGTGTGCTGTCAGAAGAAGGTCTGCCGGCAGCGGATATCCGGGAGCTTGTCCACATCGCCCACGAGGAGGGCTTTACCGTCATGGCTCATGCCAACGGCGCGAGGACCATGGAAGCCGCCGCCGCTGCCGGTGTGGATTCCATCGAACACGGCGCTTATGCCGATGCCGATGCCCTGGCTGCCATGGCAGAAAACGGCACGGTTTGGGTACCTACCGTTTCCACCGTTTGCAATTTACTGGAAAAAGGCCGCTTTGACGACGGCGCTGTATCCGCCATTGCTGCCCATACCGGCGAAAATCTGCGCAATTTTGCCGCCATGAGCGGGCTGATCGCCTGCGGCAGCGACGCCGGTGCCTGGGCAGTACCCCATGGCTGTCACACAGAAGAATCCCATCTGCACCGGATTCTGGGAAGCAACGCGGATGCCATCCTCTCCCGGGGCAACACCGTCATTATGGATAAATTCTAAAAGGAGATGCCATGCGCATCTCCTTTTTGCTGCATAAATTGGGATTTATCGTTCCGATAGAACGGTCATCGCGAACCAGCGCGCACGCTGGTGTGGCGATCCCCATAGGTTTTAGACAGTACTTTTCAATACGATTTCCCTCTAATCGGGGGATTGCCACGTCGCCTTCGGCTCCTCGCAATGACCGAATAGGGAAACGATAAACGAAAATTTGAAACTGTACATGGGGTTCTTATTTTGTCCCACACGCCATAGGATGTTCCATACATTTCTTTACGCGAGGTGCTACTTATGGAATATTCCGAAAATACAGTCATCCTGCGGGGTCAGTTGCAGGAACTGCCCCGGTTTTCCCACGAAAATCATCACAAGCGGTTCTTCCGATTCGTTCTGGCGGTACGTCGGCTGTCCGGTTCTGTGGATCTGTTGCCGGTGATTGCCGAAGAATCCGTTTTGAACGCACTGGATCCTTCCGCCGGAGAGATGATCCGGGTAGAGGGGCAGATCCGCTCCCACAATCAGCGGCAAAACGGTGTCCGGAGGCTGCTGGTCTTTGTATTTGCCGCCAGCGTCACAGCCGAGGACGGCGAACCGATCAACAGTGTCAGTCTTTGCGGACCTTTGTGCCGCACGCCTATCTATCGCCGCACACCTCTGGGCCGGGAGATCTGCGATGTGATGCTGGCCATTCCCAGAGCCTTTCACCGGGCGGATTACCTGCCATGTATTCTCTGGGGTCGCACCGCAAACCAGATCGCCCTGTGCCGTACCGGAGACTGCATCAGTCTGCAGGGACGTATGCAAAGCCGCGTGTACACCAAGCTGACGGAGGAGGGCGCAGAAGAACGGACAGCCTACGAAATCTCCGCCCTCTCCGCCCAGCCCATAGGTGATGACTTAGAACTATAAATTGTTGTTTACCAGATTTAGGTCATTCCGAGCCAGTGCGCACACTGGCGTGGGAATCCCCTGGTTAGACGGAAAATGCTCCGAAATCCTGTGTCTAAAACCTTTGGGGATTGCCACGTCGCCGCCTTTTGGCGGCT
>JAZRBW010000072.1:0-6360 GCA_045635305.1 Faecousia sp.
TAAATTGTTGTTTAGCGAAGCTCCGTAGGGAACGCTGTCCTCAGCGTTCCGAAACGATTTAGGGGGTTCGATGCCCCCTAAATCGTTCATTTCAATCGAAATATCGTTTTGTTTGTACAAAACTGTGCCGCTTCGCGGTGGTCACGCTGAGGACAGCGTTCCCTACTTAATATTCTAAACAACAATTTATCATTCTTCCCTAGCATATAGTATATACATTCTCAAAAGAATTTGCAAGGGGATTTGACAATTCGGTTTCTTTGCTGTACAATATTCCCGCGACCGGGTCGGACAGCCGCGGACGCGTGCCGAAAGGCAGCGGATGAGGAAAGTCCGGGCTTCACAGGGCAAGGATAACGGGTAACGCCCGCCGGGGGAAACCCCAGGACAAGTGCAACAGAGATATACCGCCGCAAGGTAAGGGTGAAAAGGTGGGGTAAGAGCCCACCCGGCCTGTAGAGATACAGGTTTTACGATGTAAACTCTATCCGAAGCAACGCCGTGGAGAAACACATAGGTCTGCCCGACCGTTTCGAGGAGGCGGCTTGAGCCCAAGAGCAATTTTGGGCCTAGATAGATGGCTGTCAAGACAGAACCCGGCTTATAGACCCGCGTCGCAACATAAAAACCGCACCGTTTCAATTCTGAAGCGGTGCGGTTTCTTTGGGTTCTATAATAACCTTTATTCTCCTGTCTTGGGCTCTTCCATAGGCATTGCCAAGCCGGCAACATCGCTGACCGGCAGGCTGAACACGATGCCCTGGGACTTTTTGCCCAGGCCCATTTCCTTGTACAGCGCATTCAGCACTTGATCACGGATGCCCTTATCCACAACCATCATCAGAATTTCCTTATCTGCGTGGAGGGCAATGCCAAAGAATGCGGCAGCATCCTCATTGACCACGCCACGGGCACCCAAAATCGTGCCGCCTCTGGCGCCCTGCTCCTTTGCTACCCGCATGGCCTCCTCGGCATAGCCGGAATTGACAATGGTGAAGATCACCTCATGGTTATTTGTCTTCATATTATTCTCCCTTCTTCATGCGGTTGTCGCTGAGGAACTGATACATATTCACGCCGATGACGCTGCTCAGCGGCACAGCAAAGGCTACGCCCTTACCATTTTTCACGGTGGCAAATTTTGTTTCCAGGGTATTCATCACCTTGTCCACCAGATCCTCCCGCACCACGCTGAGCAGCACCGTTTTGTGACGGTTCAGACCCAGCAGTTCAACAATTTCGGAAGTGGCAGTACCCATACCGGGCAGCACCATCTGGCAGTTCACAGGGAACTGACTCAGCACATCCAGGAAAAATTCGCCCTTATTGCGATCCACCACTGTAAACAGGAGCTTCAGCTTTTTGATGGCAGATTCATTGATCGTATTGGTCATATCCGCTCCTCCTTACATAAAGTTGATGATCTGCTGATCATCCGCATCCAGAATCTTCTTCATTGCCCGCTTCTCGCTGAGTTTTTCGGTTACGATACCCTTGAAGCCCAACAGCTGAATAGTGATCAGCGGTGCCATAGCAACCAGGGCTACCACACCGAAGGCATCCCGCATAACCGCATCCGCGCCCTGCATAGCCACACAGGCACCAGTGGCAAGGGGCAGAATAAAGCCGGAGGTCATGGGGCCGGATGCCACACCACCGGAGTCAAACGCGATGGCCGTATACACCGGCGGCACGAACAAGCTCAAAGCCAGGGAAAGGAAATAACCGGGGACAACATAATACACCAGGGAGAAATCAAACACGATACGCACCATGCTCAGCGCGATGGCCGCGCCAACGCCGATGCACAGGCCCAGCATCATGCTCTTCTTGCGAACCAGGCCACCGGTAACCTCTTCAACCTGGGAGTTGAGCACGTGGATGGCAGGTTCTGCCAGCACCACCATCACACCGATCACCAGGCCAAAGCCGATCATAACACCAGGATGGCTATTGCCCAGCGCATGGCCGATCTTATAGCCGATGGGCATAAAGCCCACATTGACACCGGTCAGGAAAATCACCAGTCCGGCAAAGGTAAACACCACACCAATGGCGATCCGCAGCAGCTTACGCCAGGGCAAACGCAGGAAAATGATCTGGCAGATCATAAAGAAAACCACGATCATGCCCAGCGCAATGGCAACCTCTTTGCAGGTATGGACAGCAGCGTGCAGGAATGTACCCACAATATCCTGACTGACAGCGTAATCGGGCACCTGATAGGTCATGCCACCCCGGGAGAAAATACCCAGCACCAATACGGCCAGAATAGGGCCGACGGAGCACAAAGCTACCAGACCGAAGCTGTTCTCCTTGCTGCGGCGATCACCCAACACGTTGGAAATACCAACACCCAAGGCCATAATAAAGGGTACAGTAATCGGTCCGGTGGTAACACCGCCGGAGTCAAAGCCCAAGGGCAACAGATTCTCATTACCGCTGACGACCAGCATCAGCGCCAGGGCAAACAGCAGCATATAGAACAGCATCAGAATGCTGCCCAGACGCACGCGGAAAACAATGCGCAGGATCGCCACCATCAGGAACGCGCCTACGCCAACACCAACCGCATACACCAGCACGGTGCCGTTCATCACGGCAGATACCTGGTTTGCCAGCACCTGCAGGTCAGGCTCGGCAATGGTGATCAGCATACCCAGCACAAAGCAAACCGCCAGCAACAGCCACAGCCGCTTCTGCCGGGACAGACCCGCGCCCACATGGGTACCCATAGGGGTCATGGCCAGATCCGCACCCAGATTAAACAGGCCAATGCCCAAGATCAGCAGCACCGCACCCACAGAAAAGGTAATCAATTCTGCGGCAGTCAGATCCACAAGCGGCGTCAGTGCCAGTATGTACACGATCAGCGTGACTGGCAAAGCTGATATCAGCGCCTCCTTGATCTTCTCCCAAAGTTCCTTCAATTCCATCACTCATTTCTTAAATACTTTCTGAAATGATTATAGCAAACTTGAAAGGTATACTCAAGTCCATTTACAAAAAGTTTCCATTTTTTATTGTATATTTACCAACTTTCTTTCAAAATATGCATTATTTCAGTATTTTTATGCACATAACAAGGGAGAGGCCTTGCGGCCTCTCCCGAATGATTTCCTGATTTGATTAGTTTTCCTTACGCTTGGGCAGCAGCGCCACGGTGGCAGCCAGAGACAGCACCATCACAGCAGTGATCTGCATGACAGGGTCACCGGTGGGCGGGACAGGTTCGCCAACATCGGCACCCAGGTTGGTCATCAGCGCGGCAACCTCAGCCTCAGTCAGACCCAGAGACAGGACATATTCCTTAGCCTCGGCAGCCAGGTCAGCCTTGCTCAGGTCTTCCACACCGAAAGCGGTCTCCAGAGACTTGATGATGTTGCTGTTTGCAATGGCGTTGTACTTCTCGGAACCAACTTCCACACCGTAGTAGTTGGAGTAGGTCACCATGTAGTCAGCCACAACTTCCTCATAGGTAGCGCCCATCAGGCACTGCAGCAGTGCGTTGACGAAGCCGGCGCGGTCCTTGCCCTCGGTGCAGTGGACCAGGTAAACGCCCTCGTTCTCAGCGAAGAAGCGCAGACCGTCCGCCAGACCTGCCTTGAAATCAGCGGCAGCGAAGTCAACACCCAGGTTCAGATAGATCACCTTCTGACCGGCATAGTAGCTGTCAGCGAAGCCGGGATAGTTAGCTGCGTCCTCAGCGGAGTCAGCCAGGTTCATGATGACGGTAACACCGGCGGCCTTGATGGCGGCATCGGCATACTCGTTACGACCCAGTTCGGGGTTGATGGGAGAGGAGGAACGGAACAGTCTGCCCTTACCCATGCCGGTGGTAGTGACAAAGCGGGCGTTGGCAAAGGCCTCGTCGGTCAGGTGGGCATAGTCCTCACGGTTGTTGGTGCGATTCAGCTCATGCAGCAGATACTCGGCCATGTAGCCTTCCTTCTCTGCCAGTTCATAGGTAACCTGGATGGGGAAGGTTACGCCTTCGTAAGCAGTCCAGAACCAGTCGCCGTTTTCATCGGTGCCCTTGTAGGCAATGCCGTAGACTTCAGCGAAGTTGCCCATGTTAATAGCCAGGGAAACATAGCCGGTGGGTGCGCCGGTATCGGTCTTGCCCAGGATGATGGCGGGCTTGCCGGAATCGACATAGGAGTAGGTGGGAACAACGGGCAGTACCAGTTCCTTATCCAGGAACTTGACGGTAACCAGGTCGCCCCAGGTCAGGCCCAGGATCTCCACGAAGTTTTCAGCTTCGCAGTCGGTGTAGACATTGCCGTACTTGGTCATCCACACATTGTTGGTCAGGCCGCCGATGGTAACGACGCCATCCCAAACTTCTTCCTGAACACCGGAAATGGTGATACGGCCGCTGCCGGTAGTCTCGCTATAGTCCAGCTTCATGCCGGGGTACTTGGCCAGCAGGGGGCTGTTGGTAGCGGCAACAACACCGTTTTCAAAGCCGCCGATATAGTTAGCCAGAACCATGTAGTCTTCCATGACATAGTCCAGCACGTTGACCGCGCCATCAAACATGGCAAAGCCGTCGCCCAGATCACGCAGGGTGTAGTTGTAACCTGCCAGATTATACTTAGCCTCCAGATCCAGAGGCTCATAGGTACCGGTTTCCTTATTGTAAACCTGCACATTCTTCACACGGTAACCGTCGGTGGGGCCACCGGTCCAGACGCCCTTATCATCAGCCTGTACGCTGGAAACGACAGAAGCATCGATTTCATAAGTAACACCGGAAACATGCAGGAAGCCGCCAACCTGAACATCAGGTGCCTGGCGGGCGCCCCATTCCAGGGCATCCAGCAGCTGCTGGCCGGTAATGGTCTGCAGGCAGGCCACGTTACCGAAGGTGTGGATCTCCTTGCAGGACTGATAGGTCAGTTCGCCGGTGATGGCCTTGTTACGGACGCCGCCGCCGTTCATGATGGCCATATCAACATCCATGCCCATGTTGTCAAACAGATAGTACAGTGCGTCAGCGCAGAAGTCACCGGTGTTGGTTTCCTGGGTACGAACCAGACGGTTGCCGTCGGCATCGTAGTTATCCAGGATCAGTTCGGTGCTGCCGATGACCTGGCCCAGCTTTGCCTGCAGCTCATTGATCCATGCAGTTTCAATAGCCTCGACCTCAGCGTTCTTTTCGTAAGCGGACAGGTCGGTCAGCAGAGTGGTGGTGATGGTGCCATCAGCAGAAATGGTCATCTGGCCCACTGCATTCAGATATTCGCCGGTCTGGGTCAGCAGAACGGAATTGCCGCCCTTGTCAGTGACCAGCTCATTAGGCATAGTGGTATGGGAGTGGCCGTCGATGAAGGCATCCAGGCCGGTGGTGTTGGCGATAACTTCCTTGGAAGTCCAGGGCTTGGAGGATTCATCCACACCCAGGTGGCCAATGGCGATGACATAGTCAGCCTCAGCGCTGGCTGCATCAATAGCAGTCTGCACAGCGGCATACAGCTCGCTGCCGTCCTCACCGCCCAGGATATTATAGATGTAATTACCGTTTTCATCCTGGAAGTAAGCGGGAGTGGACTTTGTGAAGCTTTCGGGGGTGGTGATGCCGATGAAAGCGATCTTCACACCGTTCACTTCAAAGACCTTGTAGCTTTCCAGAACCTGGTCCAGAACGGTATCGCCCTCAACATTGACAAAGTTACAGGAAACATAGGGGAAGTTAGCCCAGGAAATCACATTCTTGGTACCTTCCATGGAATAGTCGAACTCGTGGTTGCCCAATGTTGCCAAATCATAGCCGGCGGCATTCATCAGGTCGATGATGGTCTTGCCCTTATCCATGGAGCCGTAAGCAGTACCCTGGATATGGTCGCCGGCATCCACCAGCAGAGAGCCGGGAACGCTCTGCTTCAAGGTTGCCAGCTGGGAGTAGGTAATGCTGCTGTCGATGTAGGTGTGAATGTCGTTGGTGAAGAAGATCACGACCTCATCCTGCTGAGCAGCTTCCGTTGCCCAAACATTGCTGACAGGGATCAGCAGCATTGACAGGATCATGATCACGCAAATGAGTTTTTTCATAGCTTAGCCTCCTGTTAAAAAATTGGTCACAAATATATTACCACATCTTGTGGGAAAATGGAAGCAAAAAAACTATAAATAGTAGACAAAAATCCACAGCTCGATTACAGCAAAATGCAAAAAATCCCCCGAGCCGAAGCTCGGGGGATCGTTATGATGCTTTGCAGCTAAGAATTACTCGTAGATCTCGGTAACAACACCGGAACCGACGGTACGGCCGCCTTCACGGATAGCGAAACGCAGGCCCTTCTCGATAGCGATGGGGGTGATCAGCTCAACGTTCATAACAACGTTGTCGCCGGGCAT
>JAZRBW010000073.1:0-37680 GCA_045635305.1 Faecousia sp.
AGTGCGCACACTGGCGTTGGAATCCCCCAGTTAGACGGGAAATGCAACGAAAAGCACCTAAAATACTTAGGGGATTGCCACACCAGTGACATCTGTCACTGGTTCGCAATGACCGAATATCTTAGTGTAAACAACAATTTATCTCAGGAAAGGATACATTTATGCTTTGCACTGTGATCGACATTCGTGGAGATTACGCCTTTGTCAAATACGATGACACCGGGGTCGTTTCCGAGGTAGCCATTGCCCTGCTGCCCTTTGGCATTGATGTGGGTGATCGGCTGAAATTTGAAAACTACGAGTTTACGCTCGTTTGAGTTCTGTCTGGAGGGATTTTCATGCCTACCTTCCAAAAAAGCTGTCCGATCCCTGCCCGTTCGGTTCAAATATCCGACCCTTTCTGGTCAGATAAAATGGAGCTTGTCCGCCGGGAAGTGATCCCCTATCAATATTTGGCTCTTCAGGATCAGATCCCCGGTGCGGAAAAGAGCTACTGCATCGAAAATTTCCGAAAGGCCGGTGCCGTTGCCAAGGCTATCCGTGACGGGGAAACTGTGCCTACCCACCCAACCGATCAATGGGTATATACCGAAGAAAATGCCCCAAAGGATGCATTTCACGGCTGGGTCTTTCAGGACAGCGATGCCTACAAGTGGTTAGAGGCCGTGGCCTACAGCCTGATCGTCCGCCCGGATGCCGCTCTGGAGCAGGAGGCTGACGAGGTCATCGATTTGATCTGCCGGGCTCAGCTGGAAAATGGCTATTTGGACACCCTGTACATCATCAACGACCGGGAGCGAGTCTTTACAAACCTGCGGGATTTTCATGAGCTGTATTGTTTCGGTCATCTTTGCGAAGCGGCGGTGGCCTACTACCGGGCAACCGGAAAGGATCATCTGCTGAAGGCGGCCTGCCGGTTTGCGGATCTGATCTGCCGCACCTTCGGAGAGAATGGGATCCGGGGTTATCCCGGCCACGAGATCGCGGAAATGGGCTTGGCAAAGCTTTATGATGTGACCGGCTGCCAGGCTTATTTACAGACCGCCCAGTTCTTCCTTGAGGAGCGGGGCAAACAGCCCTTCTACTATGATCATGAACATGGCACCAAAACCGACGGCACCCCCTATCGGTATCACCAGGCCCACTGTCCCCCCAGGGAACAGACCGAGGCGGTGGGACACGCTGTCCGGGCCGTCTATTTATACAGCGGTATGGCGGATATTGCCAATCGCTGCGATGACGATGGAATGTATAAAGCCTGCAGCGCCCTGATGGACAATATTCTGGACAAAAAGCTCTACATCACCGGCGGCATTGGCGCAACACACCACGGCGAAGCCTTTTCCTATGACTACGATCTGCCCAATGACCTGGCTTACAGCGAGACCTGCGCCTCCATCGGATTGATCTTCTTCTGTCGCAGGATGCTTCAGCTTCGGCCGGATGCCCGAATCGCCGATTGCATTGAGCGGGCTCTGTACAACTGCGTGCTGGCGGGCATGGCCGCCGACGGCAGGCATTTCTTCTATGTGAATCCCCTGGAGGTGCTGCCGGAGGCCTGCCACAAGGATGAACGGGTACGGCACGTGAAGCCTGTACGACAAAAATGGTTCGGCTGTGCCTGCTGCCCGCCCAATTTGGCCCGGCTGATCAGCTCGCTGGGCGAATACTGCTCCACCGAAAGCGATGACACGCTTTACCTGCACCAGTGGATCGGAAGTCAGATCAACAGCCGTCACGGGCAGATCCGGGTAATGTCAAATTACCTTCAGGATGGCAGCGTGACCCTGAAGGTCGACCCCAATGCTCCCTTTACGTTGGCGGTGCGGATCCCGGCCTGGTGCGAGGAATACCGGTTTTCTCTTCCCTGCCGGATTGAAGATAGCTACGCTTATTTCCACATGGAAGAAGCCTGCACATTGCAGGTGCAATTTAACCTTGAACCGAAACTGATACGCTGCTCTAACCGTGTCCGGGCGAATATCGGACAAGTAGCGGTGACCAGAGGGCCCTTCGTCTACTGTGCGGAGGAGGCTGACAACGGTGCGAATCTGCATCTTCTGCGGATCACCGGGGATGCCAGGATCCGCATGGATGGCGACAGCATTTTAGTATCCGGCTCCAGAGAAATGCCCGACCGGCAGCTTTACGCAGTCTGGACACAGCCAACCCGGATCCCGACTGAAATTCGGCTGATCCCCTACTACCAATGGGGCAATCGGGGAGAAAACGAGATGCGGGTTTACATCCCAATGGAATAAAAAACGGGGCTACCCTTTGGGCAGCCCCGTTTCTATTTAGTTATCATCATCGTCCTTAACTTCGACTCTTGCAACACGCTTTTTTTTGCATTCGTCACGGAGAACTTTCCGCTTTTCCTTTCGCTTTTCCCGTTTCATCTTGAAATGAGATTGCAGTTCCGGCGGCTGCTCCTGCAGCTTGCTGGGATCGATACTACGCTCATCCAGTCTCTTATGGGTAAACTCGTGCAGGAGTGTATAGATCACGGAAGCCACAGGCACCATCAGGAACATACCTGCCGCGCCAAAGAATCCACCGCCAACGGCAACGGCCAGCAGCACCCACATACCGGGCAGACCAATGGACTTACCAACCACTCTGGGATAAATCACATTGTTCTCAAACTGCTGGATCACCAGGAACATCGCCACAAAAATCAGTGCCAGCATGGGATCATCCACAAGGATAAAGAATGCACCCAGGGCGCAGCCAACAAAGGCACCAACCATAGGAACCAGCGCTGTGATCGCGATCAGGATACAAATCAGCGGGATGTATGGCATTTTGAAGATAGCCATCGCGGGCACAAACAGCAGACCCAGGATAATCGCTTCCAGACACTGTCCGGTCAGGAAGTTGGAGAAGGAGGAATTGGTCATGCGCAATACGCGCACAAGCTTGTCTGCACTTTTTTCCTTCAGCAGCGCATAAGCCAGGCGTCTGCCCTGACGCGCAAGGGTTTCCTTGCAAGCCAGGCAATAGAATGCAAACACCACACCGATCACCAGATTAAAGGCAGCACCGAACGCATTTCGCACCATATCAACGGCACCGGCTAAAACAACACCCACTCCATTGCTGACAAAGCCAGCAACCTTCTCCAGAATGCCACTCCAGTTAAACTCCTGCAGGCCCATGTTTTCATTGAACCACTTCAGCATCTCCGGATTATCCTGCATGAACTCTGTAATGCTGAGTTCCATCCGTTCAAAAAATGCGGGCAGCTGGCTGATCAACAGCTCCACAGTCTCAACAAGCTGCGGAACGATCAACATAATAATGCCGGCAATCACAACAATGATGGCTACCAGTGTCAACAAAATGGAAACAATGCGCTGCGGCTTCTCGCTCTTAATGAATTTCAGTCTGCTTTCAATGGCACGCATGGGTACATTCAGAATAAACGCAAGCACGCCGCCAAGAATAAAGGGTGAAAAAATATCCCCTAAGAAGCTAAGGACCTGCTTGACCCGATCCGTTTCATGCAACAGCCAGTAAAAGGCAATGCAGCCTAAAACGCAAAAAAACACCCTGTAGATTGTCTTTTTCTCAATCTTCACGGACATCCCTCCTTCTGGTTCCATTATATCGGCAATCAGAGAAAATGTAAAGGGAATATCACATGAATTTGCACAATAATTTCTTGGCATAAACCATCCGATTCACTCATAGGTTTTCATGGCACTACACAGCATCGGAGGGAACGCTATGCCGCAAACCATTGAGGAAAGAGCCTGCGCTCTTGCTGTGTACATTATCGAAACCGGCGCCACTGTCAGAAGCGCCGCAAGTCACTTCGGCATTTCCAAATCCACTGTGCACAAGGATCTGCAGCAACGGCTGCGCAAATGTAACCCGGCGCTGTACGCCCAGGTACGGCCTGTGCTGGAGCTGAACAAACAGGAACGACATATCCGCGGTGGTCTTGCAACGCGCAGAAAATACAAGGGCGAATAAGAAAAGAATGCAGAATGCTTGCCGGCGTTCTGCATTTCAAATTCTCGTTTGTCGCTGCGTTTCAAACACACCCGTAGGGAACGCTGTCCTCAGCGTGACCACCGCGAAGCGGAACAAAATAGAATAAATTTAACGATTTAGGGGGCACCGAACCCCCTAAATCGTTTCGGAACGCTGAGGACAGCGTTCCCTACAGCACACCGCAAGGTGTGCGATAAATCCCAATTACAGGTCATCTGCGTCCTGGACCGGTGTTTCCCATTGCTCAATGGGCTTACCGGTATAGCAGCCCTGGGGATCTGTGATAATAGGGCACTGCTGAACCTGATCCGGCGCCTTGGGCCGCAACACTGTTTTTTTCTCGTATCCGTCTTTTTTCATTTTATTTTCTCTCCTTGCTTGAAATACACCGTTTTTGTCCTGCGGATAGTTACAAATGGTTTTTGGCGAATACTCTAGTTTTTCCTTGAATCTTTTCATGATTCCTGTAAAAATATAACAAATTTTTGTTGCTATTGACCAACTTGTGTGCTATACTCAAAATAGTATGCTGCGCCTAAGCAGCAAGATTATGGAGGTATAGACCAATGTACAATCGTAGCTATAATTTCTCTGCCGGCCCCGCCACTATGCCCGTACCCGTTCTCGAAGAAATTCGCGACGAAATGCTCAACTACCGCGGCAGTGGTATGTCCGTCATGGAAATGTCCCACCGTTCCAAGGTTTTCCAGGAGATTTACGACAACGCTGAAGCCGATCTGCGCAAGCTGATGAACATTCCCGAGAACTACAAGGTCCTGTTCATCCAGGGCGGTGCTACCCTGCAGTTCGCCATGATTCCCATGAACCTGATGGTCAATGGTGTGGCTGACTACATTGTAACCGGTTCCTGGTCCGACAAGGCCTACAAGGAAGCCAAGAAGTATGGCGACGTGCAGTGCATTGCCACTTCCAAGGATCGTAACTACTCCTACATCCCCGACTGCTCCGATCTGCCCATCCGTGAGAACGCAGACTATGTCTACATCTGCGAGAACGAGACCATCCACGGCACCACCTTCCAGCAGCTGCCCAACACCAAGGGCAAGATCCTGGTGTCTGACCAGTCCTCCATGTTCCTCAGCAAGCCCTGCAACGTTGCTGACTACGGCATGATCTACGGCGGCGTTCAGAAGAATATCGGCCCTGCCGGTATGGCCATCGTCATCATCCGTGAGGATCTGATCCGCAAGGATCTGGATCCCAAGATCCCCGTTTATATGCGTTATGACACCCATGCTGAGAACGGCTCCATGTACAACACCCCCAACTGCTGGGGTATCTACTGCTGCGGCAAGGTCTTTAAGTATCTGCTGGACAACGGTGGTCTGGAGTCCATGGACGATTACAACATCCGCAAGGCCAAGGTCCTGTACGACTATCTGGATGAGAGCAAGATGTTCAAGGGCACTGTTGACAAGGAATTCCGCAGCCTGATGAACATCCCCTTCGTCACCGAGTCCAAGGAGCTGGATGCCGAGGTCGTTGCCTATACCAAGAAGGCCGGCTTTGACAATCTGAAGGGCCACAAGTCCGTTGGCGGTCTGCGCGCTTCCACCTACAACGCCATGCCCATCGAGGGTGTTGAGGCTCTGGTGGAGTGCCTGAAGAAGTTCGAAGCGGAACACAAGTAATTAGGAGGATATTGGATCATGAGAATTCTCGTTACTGACGGTATGGATAAGTCCGCCATGGCCGCCCTGCGCGCCAATGGTCATGAGGTCGTTGAGCAGTTCTACGAGCCCGCCGAGCTGGGCGCCGCTCTGCGTGATTTCGACTGTGTCGTGATTCGCTCCGCCACCAAGATCCGCAAGGCACAGCTGGAGGTTGCCAAGGACAGCCAGCTGAAGCTGATCATCCGCGGCGGTGTTGGCGTTGACAACATCGACGTTGCTGACGCTGAGGCCATGGGCATTGCTGTGCGCAACACCCCCAACGCTTCTTCCAACGCTGTTGCTGAGTGCGCCATCGCTCTGATGTTCTCCTGCGCCCGTTTCGTTTCCCATGCCGGTCACACCATGCGTGAGGGCAAGTGGGAAAAGAAGGCCTACGGCAAGGGCTTCGAGCTGGGCGGCAAGACCCTGGGCGTCATCGGCTATGGCCGCATCGGCAAGCGCATCGGTGACATCGCACAGGGTATCGGCATGAACGTCATCGCTTATCAGCGTACCTACAAGCCTGAGTACGAGTGCGACACCATGCACTTCGTTACCCTGGATGAGCTGATCGAAAAGTCCGACATCATCGCGCTAAGCACTCCCGCGCTGGGCAAGCCCATCATCGATGCCGAGTCCATCGCCAAGATGAAGGACGGCGTTGTGATCATCAACACCTCCCGCGGCAGCAACATCGACGAAGCCGCTCTGCTGGACGCTCTGAATAGCGGCAAGGTTCGCGCCGCCGGTCTGGATGTTTGGGCAGAAGAGCCCACCAAGAACACCGAGCTGAGCCAGCATCCCGCCGTTTCCGCTCTGCCTCACATCGGTGCTTCCACCAGCGAGGCTCAGAAGCGCATCGGCACCGAGATCGTTTCCATCATCGAGAACTTCTAAGAAAACCGAGTTTCGGCCCTGGGCGGTAACGCCCAGGGCTTTTTATGCAATCGTTGCGCCCACAGATTTTCGATAATCAATCTTTCCTTTTTGTGAAAAGTGTGATAGGATAATAAGGACAATTCCACAAATTGGAATTTGTCGAATAATAGGAGGTAGACATATATGAGATTCCGCCGCAATCACAATGAGGAAAAATTGTTTAAGCGAATAGGGCAACTCTGTTTACTTCTACCGATTCTGTTGGGTGTATTTTTCTTCATAACGCGAGATGCAGATGTTTTGGGACTGTTTTTGACTTGCATATTACTGCCACCATTTTTCTATTTTATGGGATATAGTATGAGCAATAACTATATTGAATTCCAACAGGATAAGGTTGTATTTATAAATCATATTGCGCCTTCTGTGGAAATCAATATTTCTGAGATTGAACTTATTATGGTACCATCGCCTCGGGCGCTAAATAGAACTACAAAAGAAAACAATATTATATTCAAGCGGCCTGCCACAACCAATATAACCTCATACACTCCAGAGATAGAGCAATACATCATTGAACACATTAATGTTCGTATCATCTATTATGATAATTGCAAAAACGCCATTAATTCTGCCATTAATAACAGAATATGAATCGGAAATTCCAATTTATCCAACCTCTGCAGTGGAGCAATTTGACTGTTTCATAGATGGTGAAAAGCCGTAATATCAATCTTAAGGAGCATCGTATGTTTGAGATCACATTGCTTGCTATGGGCAAGCTGAAGGAAAAATTCTATATTTCCGCCGCGGAGGAGTATGCCAAGCGGCTGGGTGCCTACTGCAAGTTCCATCTCGTGGAGCTGCCGGAGGTCAGACTTCCGGAGAACCCCTCCCCTGCCGAGATCGCCGCAGGATTGGATAAGGAAGCGGAGACCATCTTCTCCAAGATTCCCAAGGGCGCATATCTGTGCATCTTCACTCCGGAGGGTAAGGAGCTGAGTAGCGAAGGCTTTGCGGAAAAGCTGGCCCAGGTGAAGCTGGCGGGCAAAAGCAGCGTGTGTTTTCTTATCGGTTCCTCCTTCGGTATTTCCCCCAAGGTGAAGGCGGCCGCGGATTTCAAGCTGAGCATGGGCCCCATGACCTTCCCCCATCATCTGGCGCGGATTATGGTGCTGGAGCAGATCTACCGGGCGGAAGCCATCCAGGCCGGCAGCAAATATCACAAATAAAAATATGCCTCTGCCGTTCGGGCAGAGGCATTGTTATTAGAATTCACCGGCATCGTACATCACAGCGGAAAGGGCGCACAGAGGTGCTGTCTCGCAGCGCAGGATGCGCCTGCCAAGGGTGCAGACCCGCAGTCCGGCATCCAAGGCTTGCTGCACTTCCTTCTCTTCCAGACCGCCCTCCGGTCCTGTCAGCAGGCTGACGGTTGCATAGGGGCTGCTTTGCAAGGCCATCCGCAATGTGGTGGCCCGTTCATTTTCATAAAATAGCAGTGCCTTATCCGCCTTCGCTGCCCGTTCCAGCGCGGCTTTGTAGCTGGGCAGGGTCAGCACCTGAGGGATCCTGCCCCGACCGGACTGCTCTGCTGCGGAGGCGGCGATCTTCTGCCAGCGTTCCAGCTTTTTTCCCAAACTCTTTTCATCCGGCTTGGAGATACAGCGCCCAGAGGGAAATGCAACAATCTCATAGGCTCCCAGCTCGGTAGCCTTTTGAACCACGTGCTCCAGCTTATCCGCCTTGGGAAAGGCCATATACACGCTGACCTGAACCTGCGCTTCCGTTTCGCTGGTACGTCGTGCCGTAACGGACAGGTCAATCCGGGTGTCGCTGACCGCTGTCACAGCACAAAGGCATTCTCTGCCCTCCCCATCGCACAGCAGCACTTCTTCGCCCGCTTTTAACCTCAGTACCTTGGCGTGCTTTGCATTTTCTCCCTCCAAGGTAGGGTAATCCGACTCCAATTGCGCCGGTTCTACAAAAAACTTTGTCATGGCAATTTCCCTCCTTTACTTGCGCTGCAGCTTTACTACAAATTCCGCACCGCCTTCAACGCGGTTTACAGCATGAACGGAGCCGCCTTCAAAGGCCAATATGCGCTTTACCAGCGCCAGTCCCAGGCCGTTGCCCTCCTGCTTATGGGAATTGTCAGCCTGATAGAATTTGTCAAAAATGTGCTTTAGCGCGTCATCAGACAGGCCGGGGCCCTGGTCGCTGATGACAAATTCCAATTCATTACCCCGCTTTTTCAGCGTCATGCGCACCATGCCGCCCTGTGGGCTGAATTTAATGGCGTTGCTGATCAAATTATCCCATACATGGCGCAGCATCGCTTCATTGCCTGTATGCTCCACCCGATCCAGTTCCACATCAAATTCCAGTTCCTTCTTTTCCCAGGCTGGCTCCAACGCAACGACGGACTGACGGATCTGCTCATCCAAACGGAAGAGGGTCTGGCCGGTAGGGATCTGCTGATTTTCCAGCTTACTCAGTAACAGAATGCTACCGACCAAACTGGAAAGCCGACGGGTATTGAACACGATCTTATCAATGTATTGCTGCTGCTCCGGGCTTAGATTTTCATTATCCTGCAGCAGCATGGAGTAGCCTTCAATGGCTGTGATCGGCGTTTTAAACTCATGAGAAACATTGGATACAAAATCCGTTTGCAGAATTTCCGTAACGCTCAGTTCATGGGCCATCATATTGAAGCCGGAATAGATCTCCATGATCTCTTTGGAAGAGGATTTTTCCTCCAAACGGACGGAAAAATCGCCGTCTGCCACCTGTTCCATGGCCTTTCCCAGCTTCTTGATCGGATCAAAGAAAAACTTTGCCACAAAAATGGTCACCACATTGCCGACCAACAGACTGATTGCCACCAGCGCCAGCAGCAGCAGCCAGGTTTCCTCCATGGGGATCACATCCGCCAGCAGAAAATACAATCCCAGCGCCAGCAAAATGCTCACAACAATTTCCACGGAAACCAGCAGCGTCAGCCGCAGGCGCAGGCTGTTACCGCCCTTCTGGTTACGTATCTGCTGGAATATCTCTCTGGTTTTCACGGTTTCACCACCTTATAGCCAACACCACGGATCGTAATGATCTTGAAATCCTTGCTGTCGCGGAAGCGGTCCCGGAGTCTGCCGATATGCACGTCCACCGTGTGGGTGTCGGAATCGGAATCGTAGCCCCAGATCTCATCCATTAGCTGCTGCCGGGTAAAGATACGGCCCGGGAAAGATGCCATTTTGTAAAGCAGCATAAACTCCTTCTGAGGCAGCACAAAGCTGCCTGTTTCATTGGTGATGGTCAGCGAATCGCATTCCATAACTGTGCCGCCCACCACCTGCCGACGCTCGTTGATCATTTGGGCGCGGCGCAGCAGTGCGCTGACGCGCAGAACCATCTCGTTTACATTGATGGGCTTGACCATATAATCATCCGTACCGGAAACAAAGCCCTGGCGCATATCGTCGAAGGCATCCTTGGCCGTGATCATCAGCACCGGCGTTAGATTTCCCTCGCCGCGCAGACGGCTGACCAGACTGTAGCCATCCATTTCCGGCATCATAATGTCGGAAATAATCAGATCATAGTATTCCTGCTGCATGGCCTGCAGCGCCTCACGGCCATTGGAGACACCTTTCACCGCATAGCCGCTCTTCACCAGCACATGGGAAAACAGCTGGCGCAGTTCATAATCATCTTCAGCAATCAGAATTTTCAGCATACGCAGAACCTCCTGTGACATTTTCCTTATTTTATCACAGTTTAATGGATTATGCTATCCCTATTTCGCAATTGCTGGCTCAATAATAATTGAGTTTGAATTGAGCTTGTGTTGAACTTGGCAAGCTAGAATATGGAAAACGAATGGGAGGCAGCATATGGAAAAACGTTGGTTTTATCAATTATTCCGTCGCAGGTTAGTCATTAGCATTCTGATAATTTTACAGGCGACTTTTTTATTCTGGATGGTTGCCAGTGGCAGCGCATTGTCACACGGATTAAATACCGCACTGCATTTTCTCAGTCTACTGGCGGTGCTGTACATCGTGTCGAAGGGCGGCACAGGCAGCTTCAAAACACTGTGGGTTCTGTTGATCCTGTCGTTTCCCATTTTTGGCGGATTGCTGTACCTGTTTATCAAGCTGCAAACACGTCCCAACAAAATACAGTCCAACCTTCGGGCAGTCAGCGCACAAACCGCGCCTCTGTACGGCTTACCGGGTGATACCTGTGAAAATGCAAAGCAACGCACCGGCAGCTATTTCCCACAGGTGCGCTATCTGCAGGATACCTGCCATTTCCCCGTATTGAACGGCACAAAAACCAAGTATTTCTGTCCCGGTGAGGACTTTTTGGCAGCATTACTGGAGGATTTGAAGCAGGCAGAGCATTACATCTTTTTGGAGTATTTTCTCATTCAGCATGGCACCATGTGGGAGCAAATTCTGGATGTGCTGCAGCATAAGGCCGCAGCAGGCGTGAAGGTGCGCATTCTTTACGATGACTTGGGCTGCTTTCTTCTGCTGCCTGCGGATTATCCAAAGCAATTAGCCGCCATGGGTATCGAATGCAAAGTATTCAACCCCTTCCATCCCCTGCTGACCGCAGAGCAAAACAACCGGAATCACCGAAAAATTACTGTAATTGACGGCAAAATCGCATTCACGGGCGGCATAAACATGGCAGACGAATACATAAATGCCTGCGAAAAGCATGGGCACTGGAAAGACTCCGCCGTTCGGCTGGAGGGAAAAGGCGCCTGGAGCTTTACGCTGATGTTTCTGGAAATGTGGCATAGCAGTGGCAAAGAAACAGAAGATTTATCATCCTATTATCCGTGGAGGAACACTCCCTGCCCAGTGTCAGACGACGGCTTCGTGATTCCCTACTGTGACAGTCCCATGGACAAAGAAAATGTCAGCGAACAAGTATATCTGCAAATTCTGAATCAAGCACAGGATTACGTTTACATCAGCACGCCCTATCTGATCATTGATGACTCCATGGTGGCTGCCCTTTGTTTGGCGGCAAAACGCGGTGTGGATATACGAATCCTTACACCACGCAAATGGGACAAATGGGCCATCCATATGACCACACGCTCCTATTACCGGGAGCTGATCCAAGGCGGTGTGAAGGTATATGAGTATTCCCCCGGATTTGTCCACGCAAAAAGCTTTGTTTGTGACGACAAGATCGCCACGGTGGGTACCGCCAATCTGGATTACAGAAGTCTTTACCATCACTTCGAGTGCGGCACCTGGATGTACGGCAGCAGCGCAGTGGACGCAATGAAGCAGGACTACCTGCAGACATTGGTCAACTGCAAGCCTATTACAAGCGAATCCTGCTACAAGAACCCTTTGACGGTGCTCTTCCAGGAGGTGCTGCGACTGTTTGCTCCGTTGCTGTAAGGTATCGCATCCATATTCTGAGAACGCGCCTTCGGCATGAAAAAAGAGGACGCCTATGGCGCCTTCTGCACTGTTCTTGGCCTGTGTCCACACCCGTACCGGGCGCATCCACAGGCCAAGGGACTCTCCCCCGGGCTTAAAAAGTGTCCACCGGACACTTTTTTCCTCGCCTTCGGCGAGGTCGCCCTCTTCGAGTCCCTTCTCGCACCAAAAAAAGAGGACGCCTATGGCGTCCTCTTTTTTTGGTGCGAGAGATGGGACTCGAACCCACACGGCGTAACCACACGCACCTCAAACGTGCTTGTCTACCATTCCAACACTCTCGCAAGTGCCATAGTATTATATGCCCTCCCGGCGGTTTTGTCAACCCTAATTTTTCCCTTTTCCCGGTATAAAAGACAGCAGCACTTGACAAAAATGTGGTAGTAAGATAAAATAACTCGCAGAATCATGCTCAATTAACAAGGAAGTGGAAATTATGGAACTTAGAGTAAACGAAAATAAGGTTCTTTGCCGTGAGGTTGAAGGTGTAACCTATGAGCGCTACGCTATCCCCACACGTTTTGTCAACATCGGTGATGACTATATTGAATTCATGCGGGAATTTGCCCAGCCCCATATGCAAGAAGGCGACTTCCTGTCCATCAGTGAAAAGATCATTGCCCTGTGCCAGAAGCGGATCGTCTACCGCAAAGATATTCACCCCGGCTTCTGGGCAAAACTGCTGTGCAAGTTTGTCCGGGTCACCCCCGCTGGTCCCGGTGCCGGCACGCCCTACAAGATGCAGCTGATCATCATGCTGTGCGGCCTGCCCAGAGTTCTGTTCGCCGCCGCCTGCTCTGCCGTGACCAAGCTCTTTGGTAAGAAGGGTGTTTTCTACAAGGTCTGCGGTCACAATGTGGACGGCATCGACGGTCTCATTGACTATGATATTTCCTACGAGGAATATGTCAATTACGGCATTTTGAACCCGGAAAATCCCAGCGGTGTCTGCACTGAGATCGAGGAAAAGCTGGGCTTCCCCTGCATGATCGTGGATGCCTGCGATATTTCTGTGGAAGTTCTGGGCAAATCCAAGGGTCTGGCTATGGATGACCGCACCCTTGCCGAGATCGTGCGGGACAACCCTGCCGGTCAGGGCGGCGAATGCACACCCATCATTCTGGTGCGTCCCGTGAGGAAAGCGGAATAAGCCTTGTACCACGCCGAAAAATTCGGCGTGGTTTTTTCTTGCCCAATGCAACCAAATATGATAAAATATCGCTATATAGGGTGAAAGGAGGGAAAAACATGGAAGACAGTCAAATTGTGGCGTTGTTCTTGCAGCGCAATGAATCCGCTATCAGCCACACGGCTACCCGCTACGGTGTACGGCTGCAGCAGATCTCCTACGGCATCGTGCAGGATCATGGCACTGCCGAAGAATGCGAAAACGACACCTATCTGCAGGCCTGGAACACCATTCCGCCCAACGCGCCCCACAGCTATCTGTTTGCGTATCTTGCCCGCATCATCCGTCACATTTCCATTGACCGCTGCCGCTATCAGCAGCGCCTTTGCCGCAGCGCCCACATACAGGAGCTGTCAAGCGAGCTGCAATGCTGCGTCCCCGGCCCGGAGAATACCGAAGAGCGGATGGAAGCCATCGCCCTGGGGCAAGCGATCAGCGCGTTTTTGCGGCAGCAGTCGGAGGAGGCCCGCAATGTGTTTCTCCGCCGATACTGGTACACAGACTCTGTTTCCGACATTTCCCTCCGCTTTGGTATGAGCCAAAGCAAGGTCAAATCCATGCTGCTGCGCAGCCGCAACGCCCTGCGCAAGTATCTTGAAAAGGAGGGCTTCACCCTATGACAGGCGATAAGATTTTAGATGCCATGGAATACATTGATGCGGATCTCATTGAGAAAGCCGATGAGCCGCCAAAGAAAAAACGGACGAAACCCTATTGGTTCGCTGCTGTTGCGGCCCTGCTGGCGCTGGCCATCGGCATTGGTATACTGGCCGGTGGCATACTCGTTCCCGGTACAACCACCGGGCCTGCACAGCTTGGAAGCAATCCGGCTATTACCCCGACTCGTCCGGTAGGTCCCGATCCTTCTGTGCCGTCCAACATTTATTTCGACAGTGTAGAACAACTCCAGGCCTTATTTACTGCTGCCTCCCAAGGTCAGGCAGCGTTGACCCAGTTTCTGGACGCAAATATTTCTTACTACGGAACCAATTTCTCAACCCAGGCAGATATTTTGCAATTTGCCACGCTTTTAGACACCATATTACTCCCCTGCCGGGACGATTATGAGAACACATTTTACGGACTGTACTACTATCCCGGCACAGGATCGATCGACCTTTTTTACGATGTAAACGGTATGCGGTATTGCTTTGTTATCGATACCTTTCCCGCATGGAACCCGGACGGCGACCAAGCCACCACCGTCACCCTTGACGGTGTATCTGCCGAGCTACGGGAGGGCAGCTACGGCACCGGCCGACGGCTGTTTGCAAACTTCCAGATTGGGCAGCAGGTGGCTTCCATGTGGGCAAATACCACAGATCCCAGCGAGATGGATCTGTCCGGCTTCTATTGGGAAAAGCTGTTTCCTGCAGGCATTCCCAAAATCGTGCCACTTACCAGTCTGCTGACCGATCCGGTCTATCCTTATATGACTGCTTATCCAAATTATAGCGACTATCCTGATTGGAAGGAATACAATGCCGCTTATGATGCCTGGCTGGAGGATCAGCGGAAGCAGTATGATCAGCCGGAAGGCTATGCAGGCAGTTTAACGGGTTTCTTCCACGAAAGCATTGCCCAGTTCCTGCAGGGCGAGGGCAACCCCACCTATTCCCCTGTGAATGTGTATCTTGCCATGGCTATGCTGGCCGAAACCACCGACGGTAATTCCAGACAGCAAATCCTGGAGCTGTTCGGTTTGGATACCATAGAACAGCTGCGGGAGCAGGCATCCAACCTTTGGAACGCCCATTACTGCGAGGATGGGCAGACCGCTTTGCTGCTGGCCAATTCTCTGTGGCTGGATGATGCCTATGCTTTTAATAAGCCCACGGCCGATCTGCTGGCAAATCACTACTACGCTTCCTCCTTCAGCGGCGATCTGGGCACCGAGGAAATGAATGAACAGCTTCGCGCCTGGCTGAATCAGAACACCGGCGGTTTGCTGAAAGAGCAGGCGGAAAACGTGAAGCTGGAACCGGCGACGGTTTTTGCCCTTGCTTCCACCGTTTATTTCACCGCATCCTGGACCGATGACTTCTCTGAGAGCATGACCTCCGAAGCCATATTCCACAGCCCGGAGGCGGATGTGACCGTACCCTTTATGAACCAAACGCTGTCTACCCATATGGTCTACTGGGCAGATAATTTTACCGCCGTTTATCTGAATCTGACGGGTAGCAACAAAATGTGGCTCATACTGCCGGACGAAGGCTATACCGTTGCGGACATTCTGGATAGCGAAGATTACCTGCAGATGACCATGAATCCCGGAGCATGGGAAAACAAGCAGATCTACGAAATCAATTTGAGCCTGCCCAAATTCGATGTAGCTGACCAAAAGGATCTGATCGAAGGTATGAAAGCCATGGGTGTGACCGATGTTTTCGATTACACCGTATCCAACTTTACCCCCATCACCGACACGCCCGACCTGTTTGTAAGCCAAATCAACCATGCCGCCCGGGTCGCCATTGACGAAAAGGGCTGCGTAGGCGCTGGATTTACCGTCATCATGGTGGAGCCCGGCGGAATGCCATCAGCACCTGACAAAATAGACTTTGTACTGGATCGGCCCTTCCTGTTCATCGTCAGCAGCCGGGATAACCTGCCCCTGTTCGCAGGTGTTGTCAACGAGCCTTAAGATAATTAACGAAAAGCCCACGCTGGATTACAGCGTGGGTTTTTCGTATAGATAGGTGGCACAATGACTGTTGACAGAGCCATCGGCATAGACCGAATGATTTAAGATTTTTCGGAAGCCGCAGGCAGTATGGACAGCGATGGAAGGGGCATTGCGGCGGCTGATATGGACATAGACCCGATCACATTCCACCGTTTCCAGGACAGTCAAAATCAGCTGTTTGGCATATCCCCTGCCCCGGTATTCCGGGTGGGTCTCCAGCGCCTCCAGCAGCAGGCCGTCCTGATAGCGCTGCAAGCGCAGGGCGCTAAGATAGCAGCCAGATTCCTCCCAGACGCAGTAGCGGTCACCCGGCTCTGTGAAAAAACCGGTGCGCAGGTAGTTGTAGAAATCCTGTTCCGCTTCCAGCAGTTGCTGACCTTCGGGCAGATGGGGATAAAATTCCGCACCGTTTTCCCGGTTGCTTTCCCCGTAGACCGCCATCAGCTTTCCGAAGTCCAGCTCACGAAGATTCATGGCAATGATCAGCATCAGATCTTCTCTCCCAGGATGGATTTGGTGGCGTAGGCATTCAGTTCCATTCCGGCGGTGTTGCCTGCCAGAAACTCATAATAACCCTGTGCGCCGATCATGGCGGCATTGTCACCGCACAGCTTCAGCGGCGGCAGATAGACCGTTGCGCCCAGCTTTTCCGCGGCAGCGATCACATCCCGACGGATACGGGAATTGGCCGCCACACCGCCTGCCACAGCCACCTGCAGGCATCCTGTTTCCCGGATGGCTCGTTCCACTCTGGGCACCAGGGTATCGCTGACAGCGGCGCAGAAGCTGGCGCAGAGGCTGGGAATGTCCAGCGTCTGCCCTATCTGATCGGCATGGTGGATCAGGTTCAGCGCGGCAGTTTTCAGACCGGAGAAGCTCATATTATAGGGATTCTCGCCGGGTTTCGACCGGGGCAGATCGTATTTGGTTTCATCGCCCTGCTGAGCCATTTTGTCGAGAGCTGCGCCACCGGGATAAGGCATACCCAGCACGCGTCCCACCTTGTCGAAGCATTCACCGGCAGCATCGTCCAGGGTGCCGCCCAAAATCTCCATTTCGGTATAGTCCTTTACGTGAACCATCATGGTATGGCCGCCGGACACCACCAAACACAGGAACGGCGGCTTCAGCTCGGGATAGGCAATATAATTGGCTGCGATATGGCCACGGATATGGTGGACAGGGATCAGGGGCTTACCCAGGGCCATGGCCGCAGCCTTGGCAAAGTTCACACCCACCAGGACAGCACCGATCAGGCCGGGGGCATAGGTTACCGCCACTGCATCAATATCATCACGGCTGAGACCGGTTTCAGTCAGCGCCTGATCTGCAAGGCCGTAGATCGCTTCGATATGCTTTCTTGACGCGATCTCCGGCACAACGCCGCCGTACTCCCGGTGGAGGGCCACCTGGGAGGCGATGCAGTCGCAAAGCACTTCCCGTCCGTCCCGGACGATGGCAACGGCGGTTTCATCGCAGGAAGATTCGATTGCTAAAATGTTCATGATTTCTCTCCTTTAAGAAAAATCTAAAACCTTGTCAATCCCGGCTAAGCGAAGCGCACGGAGGGATCCGTTCTCCTCTTTCATCGAGAAAAGGAGCGGATCCTTCGACTCCGCTATGCTTCGCTCAGGATGACATAGTTATGTAAAATTGGAATTTTCATCATTGGTCAAATTGCCATCGCCCCAAATGGGAATGGCGCTGCCAAGATATGTAGGCTTGGGCTTAAACAGGGAGGTTCCGAAGTCTTTGACCCGGGCGAGGATTTCCCGCACGTCCCGTGCCGTCTGGCCGGTATAGCTGCGATAGTCTGCCGCCACGCCATAGGCTTCCAGGCCAAGACTTTCCGCGATATAGATCGCCCGGTAGAGGTGATATTCCTGGGTCACGATGATGACCTTCTTCGCCTGGAATATCTCCTTTGCCCGGTACATACTTTCGTAGGTGGAAAAGCCGGCATGATCCATAAATACATCATCGGAAGGAATACCCCTGTCTACGGCGAAGGTTTTCATCACATCCACTTCGTTGTAGCTTTCCTGCCCATGGTCACCGGTCATCAGCAGCTTAGGCGCTGCTCCCAATTCGTAGAGCTCCACACCACGACGCAGGCGGTCATGGAGCATATCACTGGGGCTGCCGTCGGCTTTAACACCGCAGCCTAAGACCAGGATACAGTCCACATCCGTCAGTTTTGCCGCCTCTTCGGCAGTCAGTATTTGTTTTTTGGTGCTCAGCGTAACAATACCGTTGATACCCAGCACCGCCAGGCCGCACAGCAGGCCAAAGCAAAGGAAGAAGCAAAGGATTTTGATCATTCTCTTTTTCATAGTGTTCACCGTATTGCAGGGGCCGATGTGGGCATCGGCCCTATCGCAGGTCATCCATACATATTGGGCCGATGTGGGCATCGGCCCCTACGGATCAAAGGGGTTTGCGGAGGATGAGGGCATCCTCTTTGGGATTGCGGTAGTAATTCTTCCGCAGGCCAACCTGGGTAAAGCCCAGCTTTTCATACAGGGCGATGGCAGGTGCATTGGAGGTGCGAACCTCTAATGTAAGGCAGATATTTCCCCCCGCCTTCAAGCCTTGTTCCAGAGCCGCCACAAGGCTTTCGGCAATACCTGCGCGCCGGTGATCCGGGTGGACCGCCACATTCATCATATCCGATTCCCCCAGCACACTCTGGGAGCCGATATAGCCCACCGGCGCACCGTCTTTCAATGCCACCAGCCAGTAAGACAGGCGGCTGTTCAGCTCTGTTGCAATGGATTTTTCACTCCAGGGATCAGAAAAGCACAGCTTTTCGATCTGCGCGATGGCAGCCACATGGGACTCATCCATTTTCACAATTTCAATCATTTTGCGTCGTACCAGCTCTTTCCGATTTTTGCTTCTGCCTGCAGCGGCACGGCAAGCTGCGCCACTGCCTGCATCTGGCTGCTGACCAGTTGGGCGACCTGGGGCGCAATGGCTTCCGGGCATTCTACGATCAGTTCATCATGCACCTGCAGCAGCAGCTTTGCTTCCGGAAAATGCTGATTCAGCGCATTTTCCACCTGGATCATGGCCAGTTTAATGAGGTCGGCGGCCGTGCCCTGGATAGGCGTATTCAAGGCAATACGCTCCGCACCGCTGCGGATATTAAAATTACTGGCGCTCAGCTCCGGGATATACCGTTTTCTGCCATAGAGGGTGGCTGTATAACCCTTTTCCCGGGCATCGGTCACCACATTTTTCATATAGGCGCGAACACCGCTGTAATGAGCCAGGTAGCTGTCGATATAGTCCTTGGCTTCCCAACGGGAAACACCAATGTCCTCCGCAAGAGAGAACTCGGAAATGCCGTAGACGATGCCGAAATTGACGGCCTTGGCATGGCGGCGCTGTAGCGGGGTAACCTGCTCCGGCGCGACACCGAATACCTGGGATGCGGTAACAGTGTGGACATCCTGGCCGGAAATAAAGGCATTTTGCATCACCGTATCATCCGCAATGTGGGCCAGCACACGCAGCTCGATCTGGCTGTAGTCCGCATCCACCAGCACATGGCCTTCCTTGGGGATAAACATCTTGCGGATCTCCGCACCCAGATCGGTGCGTACAGGGATATTCTGCAGATTGGGTTCGGTGGAGCTAAGGCGGCCGGTAGCGGTGACCAGATTCTGGAAGGTGGTGCGGATGCGGCCATCGTCACAGATGACAGCCATCAAACCGTCGGCATAGGTGGATTTCAGCTTGGTCAGCATCCGGTAGTCCATAATGGCCGGGATGATGGGGTGCTTACCCTTCAGTTTTTCCAGTACATCGGCGTTGGTGGAATAGCCGGTTTTGGTCTTTTTCACCGGGGGCAGACCCAGCTTGTCGAAAAGCAGTTCGCCCAGCTGCTTGGTGGAATTGGTATTGAATTTTTCTTCGGAATAGGAATAGATCAGCCCTTCGCAGTCGGAAATCCGCTGGGAGAGCATTTGACCAAACTGGAAAAGCTGCTCCCGGTCAATGGCGATGCCCCGCTTTTCCATGCGGTAAAGCACAGCGCAAAGAGGCAGCTCCATATCAAAATACAGGCTTTCCATGCCATTTTTCGCCAGTTCCTCCGTCAGAACGGGGCGCAGATGCCATATAGCTTCCGCGCAGGCGGCAGCGTCGCCATCATTGGCTTCCATTCCCAGAAAATTCGTCGCCAGCTTGTTGACCGGGTAATCCGACTGGCTGGGATTGAGATCATAAGCAGCCAGGGCCGTATCGAAAGCGCACTGGCCATAGGCGATGCCCATGCTATCCAGTCGGTGCATGGTAGATTTACTGTCATGCAGGATCAGGCCATCGCCAAGGGAAACGCCCATTTGGGCTTCCATAGGGGTCAGCACGCACACACCCTGCGCCCAGGCAACGCCCAGACTGCCGTCCTCAGCAAGGTAAACAGCACAGTTTTCCGCTTTTTCCGGCAGGCGATCCACTTTAGGCAGTGAAATCCGCTTGTTTTCTTCTTTCTTGGGGGCAGCCATGGCAGCGCCACGTAGACCGTATTTATCGATCAGCCGCACAAATTCCAGCCGCTGGAACAAAGCATACAGTTGCGGCTTGTTGTAGGGTCGAATGACGGCATCCATTGGCTCAAAATCAATGGGTGCTTCGCAGCGGATCGTGGCCAAATCATAGGAAAGGTAAGCATTATCCTTGTAATTGACCAGATTTTCCCGCTGTTTCGGCTTGATGATCTTGTCATCCAGATTTTCATAGACCCCGTCCAACGTGCCAAAGGTCTGAAGCAGGGTCTTTGCGGTCTTTTCGCCGATGCCCTTAACACCGGGAATATTGTCGGAAGAATCACCCATGAGGGCTTTCAGGTCAATGAGCCGCTTGGGTTCAAAACCGTATTCCTCCCGGAACTTTTCCTCGGTATAGAGGGTAGCTGTGGTCTGTCCGGGCTTGGAGATCACCAGTTTGACATGGACATTTTTGTCGATGAGCTGCAAGCTGTCCCGGTCACCGGTGACAACCACACATTCCCAATCGTTGTTGGAACAAATGCGACCCACCGTACCGATCACGTCATCCGCCTCCCAGCCCTGGCAGGCATAGATGGGGATGTTCATGGCGGCAAGGACTTCCTTCATCACCGGCATCTGCATAGCCAGCTCTTCCGGCATACCATGGCGGGTAGCCTTGTAGCCATCGTACTGCAAATGTCGGAAGGTGGGTCCGTGGAGGTCAAAGGCAACGCAGACCGCATCGGGCATTTCTTCCTTTTCCATCCGCTCCAGAATGTTCAGAAAACCATAGATGGCATGGGTATAAAGCCCCTCCCGGTTGGTAAGGGGCTTGACACCGAAATAGGCGCGATTTATGACGGAGTTACCGTCTAAAATCATCAGTTTCATACTTTTCTCCACTTGGTGCCCTGGGGGGTATCGATGATCTCGATGCCACGGGCCTTCAGTTCGTCACGGATGCGGTCAGCCTCGGCCCAGTTTTTGCACTTCTTGGCTTCCGTACGGGCGGCAACCAGTGCGTCGATCTCGGGATCGGCGTTGGCGGCTTCTTCCTCCGCCTTCTTCTTGTTGAGGGTCTCGGCGGCAGACAGCAGGTTCAGGCTCAGCACCTGGTCAAAGTCAGCGATCAGCGCCAGCTTGGTGGCATCACCCACCTTGGCCTTCAGCACATCGTACAGGGCAGTGACGGCAACAGAGGTGTTCAAATCACCGTTCAGCGCGCCTGCAAAGCGATTTTTCAGCTGATCGAAGGCTTCCTGCTCCACTTCGCCGTCCTGCTTCAGGGTGGCGATCTTGGCGATCAGCTTTTCATAAGCCTGGACAGCGTTATCCAGGTTCTCCCAGGAGAACACCAGATTGCGACGGTAGTGGCTCTGCAGGCAGAACAGGCGGTAGGCCATGGGGTCATAGCCCTTGCTCTCCAAGAGGGATACGGTGAGGAATTCGCCCTTGGACTTGCTCATTTTGCCGGTATCGGTATTCAGGTGGTGGACATGGAACCAGTAGTTGCACCACTTGTGACCCAGGTAGCTCTCACTCTGGGCGATCTCATTGGTGTGGTGGGGGAAGGCATTGTCGATGCCGCCGCAGTGGATGTCCAGCTCTTCACCCAGGTGCTTCATGGAGATGCAGGAGCACTCGATATGCCAGCCGGGATAGCCCACGCCCCAGGGAGAATCCCACTTCAGGGCCTGGTCCTCGAACTTAGACTTGGTAAACCACAGAACAAAGTCATTCTTGTTCTTCTTATTGGTGTCCTCTTCCACGCCCTCACGGACGCCGGTAGCCAGATCTTCCTCGTCATGGTCGTTGAAGACATAGTACTTTTCCAGGGTGGAGGTGTCGAAATACACATTGCCGCCCACGAAATAGGCCTTGCCCTCGTCCAGCAGCTTCTGCACCATTTCGATATACTCATCGATGCAGTTGGTGGCAGGCTCCACCACATCGGGCCACTTGATGTTCAGCTTGCCGCAGTCGGACTTGAAGGCCTCTGTGTAATAACGGGCGATATCCATAACGGTCTTATTTTCCCGCTTGGCGCCCTTGACCATCTTGTCTTCGCCGGTGTCGGCATCGGAAGCCAGGTGACCCACGTCGGTGATATTCATGACGCGCTTGACATTATAGCCACAGTAGCGCAGGGCCTTTTCCAGCACATCCTCCATGATGTAGGTGCGCAGGTTGCCGATGTGGGCATAGTGATAGACGGTAGGGCCGCAGGTGTACATTTTTACAAGGTCGGGATTGTTGGGGGTAAACAGTTCCTTTTTGTGGGACAAAGAATTATACAGATACATATTGGTTTCCTCCAAATGTTATTTTTTCGGTAAGAATGTTCCGTCAGGCGTGCGGGGCAGGCTTTTGGCGCACATCAAAACAATAAACACGATCCAGCCCACGATGGGCAGCAGCAGCCACAGGTAGGCTTTTGCGGTGTAGCCTGCATCGCGCAGACGGCAGCGGGTATTGCGGGCAATGGGAATGCACCACAGCGGCACCATACCCAGGGCCACATACTCCACGATCAGGGTCAGCCTTTCTGTGGTTTCGTCCAGCACGGAGGACAAGATCAGAATCATAATGATCACCGCACAGAAATAGCTGATGATCTTCAGACACAGCTCAGACCAGAACACAGCCGCTGACATGGTTTCTTTGCGTTTTAGCATACGCAAAATAGGATATTTTCCTTTTCTCATTTTTTCACCTCAAAATAAAGACCGCCCCTTGCACATTTCGTACAAGAGGCGGGTAAAAAACTCGCGGTTCCACTCTTATTTATACCTTGATATTGAGTTCATCGCTCCCGGACGCACATTCGCAGTTTCTTCCCTGCCCGGGCTTCCAGCCGATGGCCCCGGCTCTCTGGTGGGTGTCCCCTGTTACTATTTCCGATCTTCGCGATATTACTTGTATTTTACCACGAAGGAATAGAAAATGTCAAGGTTTTGGGGCGGAATGTTGAAAAAACTATTGCAGCGCAAAGAGCTGATACAGCAGCGCCACTTCCTCCTGCGACAAATGATTATCCTCTATGACCTTCCCTAAATTTTCTATTCCCTTGATATGTATGACTGCTGGATCATAGCGTTTTTTCAACTGGATCATATCCGTCAGCCAGCAGGCAGTATCGACTTGTCCGTCCTCACGGAATGTACCAATGGGATAGCTGTACTCCTTGCCAGTGTCTGTGGTCAGGATCACACGCACACCCCAGTGCTTATGTCTGGCTCTGCCGGATCGGTATAGATATGCCTCAATTTCCACGGATTCCATCTGCCCGGCAGAAAAATGGCGTTTTTCCTGATTGAACACATTGTACTGTACAATGCTCCCATCCCAATGCAGGCAGCTGCGGCCGTAGAGGGACATGGGAAACAGCAGCCAAACCCCAAGCAATACCGCAGCAAGGATCCATGCCATCGCTTTTCGCATTTTTCTCTCTTGTGCATCAGCTTTCCCCACAGGCTTATTGCGCATGAACAGGGGATACACCCGAGGCCAGCCCGGGGGTCCGTATCGAAAATTTTTCAAGCCGAAAATAGGCCTGCGGCCGGAATAGGCCGTCGCCCACAAAGCCAGTGTAATGGCAAAGGTAACAAAGAAAGGGAGAAATATCCACACAATTCCAGTAGCCTCGCCACTGGCCAGAACGGACTCGTCCGAAAACGCAATCGCACGGCGCATATGGCTGTGAACCACCCAAATACCAATATTAAATGCCATCATCAAGATGAAGCCAAGCCAATAAATGCATTGATCCACAAAAGAAAGCGGCGGCATGGGGTGTATTTTCTTTTTTGCTTTTCTTGGCATAGGCAGCACCTCAGCAACAAGTAGCGGCGGGAGCAAGCCCCCGCCCTACATAGACATTATTGGATACCCATAACTTCCCTACGGTAACGGGCGATGCCCTTTTCCAGCAGATCCATAGCTCTCGTCAAGTCCTCCAGGCACAGAACATAGGCAATACGCACTTCGTTCACACCCTTGCCGGGAGTTTCGTAGAAGGGGCCACCGGGAGCAAACATAACGGTATCGCCGTTATCATCGAAGCTGGTCAGCAGCCAGTTCTGGAACTTGTGGGTATCATCCACCGGCAGCGCCGCCATGATATAGAAGGCGCCCTCAGGTTTCTGCACCAGAACGCCATCAATGGCCTTCAAACGGTTATACACCAGGTCACGGCGACGGACATATTCTGCCCGGTTTGCTTCATAAAAATCCTGACCCACGGAGTACAGGGCGGCAGCACCCACCTGATCCATGGTGGCAACCGCCAGTCGGGACTGGCAGAATTTCAGCAGTGCCCGCTGCAGATCCTTATTCTTGGTTACCACACAGCCAACACGGGCACCGCAAGTAGAAAACTGCTTGGAAACAGAGTCGGTGATAATCAGGTTATCGGCAATGTCCGTAAAGCGCCCCATGGTGGGCACGCCGGCATTCTCACCGTAGCAGAACTCACGGTAGACTTCGTCGCTGATGAGGTACAGATCGTGTTCCTTGGCAACGTCGGCGATCATCCGCATTTCTTCTTCGGTGAGGACAACGCCGGTGGGATTGCCGGGGTTGGTGATCATGATGGCACGGGTATTGGGGGTGATCAGCGCCTCAATACGCTCCCGGATGGCATAGCGATAGCCTTCTTCGGGGCAGGTGGACAGGGCGCGGATGATGCCGCCGGCAGCATGGACGAAGGTTGCATAGTTGGGGTAATAGGGCTCGGGTACAATGATCTCGGTGTAAGGATCGAGAATGCTGAGGCAAACCAGCAGCAAAGCTTCACTGCCACCGGTGGTGATCAGCACATCATTGGCCTCCAGCTCCACGCCCAGATTGGTTTTATAGTAGTCGCGGATGGTATCGATCAAAAACGGCAGGCCGGGAGAAGCGGAATACGCCAAGGTTTCCGGCTTAAATTTGGAAATCGCCTCAAAGAACTGCGGAGGTGTGGGCAGATCCGGCTGACCAATATTCAGGTGATAGATGGTTTTACCCTGCTCCTTGGCCGCCACCGCCAGAGGATGGAACATACGCATGGGAGAGGATTCGCAGCGATTGGCATTGATGGAAATCTTCATAAGTGCCTCCATTTAGATAATTTCTGTATATAGCGATCAATTCGGGCGTCAATGCCCAAAGCGCAATCAAATTGGGAATGGCCATAAGACCGTTGATTATTTCTGCCAGAAGCCAAACCGTTTCGGCGCGAACCACAGCGCCAACCACCACGACAGCGACCTGCAGAAATACAAATTTTCTCCACACACCGTCTCCGAAAAGGTACTGGGCGCAGCGGATACCGTACAGGCCCCACCCCAGCACCGTTGCCAGGGCAAACAGGCACAGCGACAGGGAAATAAATACACCCACCCAGTTACCCAATACAGCACAGAACGCGGCATTGGTCAGACGGATACCGGCATCAAAGCCGTAGGGAATCGGCACGCCGCTGACCAGAATCACCAGCGCGGTAACTGTGCAAATAACGATGGTATCGAGAAATACTTCCACGATGCCCATCATTCCCTGCTCTACAGGGTGATTAACATTCGCTCCGGCGTGGGCGATAGATGCCGTACCCATGCCGGCTTCATTGGTAAATACGCCCCGGGAAACACCGGTACGCAGAGCAATCAGCGCTGAGCCAACCACACCACCGGTCACTGCGGTGGGCGAAAAGGCTCCGAGAAGAATGGAAGAAAAGGCAGCGCCAATGGAACGCCAGCGCAAGAGCAGCACCAAAATGCCCAATATCAGATACAGTCCGGCAGCGAAGGGCACCAGCAATTCCGCAATGCGGCCGATCCGTTTCGCACCGCCCAGCAGCAACCCGGCAATTAAAATCGCAAGGCAAATGCCAAGCAGCAATCGACCCCAACGGGGCATGGCAAAGCCGAAAGCGGAAAGAGTGTCCGCAACGCCGGCGGTCACGGTGTTGATCTGGGTGGCGTTACCCACTCCGAATGCCGCAACAACGCCGAAAAAAGCATAGATGCCAGCCAAAAAGCGAAACCCCTTGGGAAGCCCCCTGCGGATCATATACATAGGGCCGCCAACGTATTCGCCCCGGTTATTTTTGGTGCGCAAGAGCACAGCTAAAGTGGCCTCGGCAAACTTGATGACCATGCCGATGACACCGCAGATCCACATCCAGAATACAGCACCCGGGCCGCCGATGGCAATCGCACCCGCAACACCGGCCAGATTCCCCGTACCTACGGTGGCCGCCAGAGCGGTACACATGGCCTGAAAGGAGCTGACACCGTTGCAGGATTCGCTTTTTCCAAACATCCGCAAGCCGAACAGCTTCAAAGCCCCGGGCAGAGATCGCAGCTGCACAAACCGGGTGCGGATACTGAAATAAATGCCTACAGCAAGAATCAAAATCAGCGCAGGCGCACCCCAAACCGTATTGTAAACCGATTGCAGAATTCTCATCCAATTCCTCCCATAGAGTATCACTTTTTTCCACAATTTGCAAGCGCTTTGCAGAAAAAGACTGCTACAATTCTATGCGGCCGGATAGGCTGGTTTTCTATGATGAATTGGGATTTATCGCACACCTTGCGGTGTGCTGTAGGGAACGCTGAGGACAGCGTTCCCTACGGGCGTGTTTGAAAATCAGCCATAAACAAAAATTTGAAGCTTTTTACACAAAAGCGGGCGGTTTCCGAAGAAGCAGCCCGCTTTGCATATTATTCCCATGTGGCCCAGATTTCCGGGCAATAGCCTACGGTGGCCTGTTTGCCGTTACGGACAATGGGGGTTTTCATCAGGGAAGGATTGTCGAAAACCTTGTCCTCCTTGGCGATTTTATCGTCCATATAGCGCATATTGGTGATCTCCTGGGACTTGTTATCCCAATCGATGAGATTGTCAATGCCGCCTACGGCACGCAAAACGCTGTCAAATTCCTTGCCGGACATACCGTACTTCACCAGGTCAATGGACTGGAATTTCACTCGCCGCTCTTTGAACCAACGCTCTGCCTTTTTTGTGTCAAAGCACTTGCCTTTTCCGAAAATTTGAATATTCAATAGACTACCTCCATTAAGCACAGCCCCTGGGCAGGTGCCAGGAAACCGGCCTCGCTGCGCTTGCCGCCAAACAGGTCGGGAATGCTGTCCGCACTGCGCACTCCCCTGCCCACTTCGATCAGCGTGCCAACCATAATGCGCACCTGGTTGTGGATAAATCCGTTTCCGGTAAACTCCATGCGCAATTCTCCTTCTGCTTCGAAGATCCGCACGGAACGGACAAACCGGACCGTGGATTTTTTGAACTTGGGATTGCCGCAGAAGGCAGAAAAATCATGTTCTCCTTCCAAATAGCAAGCCGCCTGCCGCATCGCCGCCATATCCAGCTTTTCCGGGATCACCGCCACATAGCGTCGGGCAAACACACAGGGATCAGCGCTGTTCCAAATGCGGTAGCGATAGGTTTTTTCCTTGGCATTGAGCCGGGCATGGAACCGATCAGAGCAGTCCTTGCAGGTAAGGATCCCAATATCCTCAGGCAGGAACTTTCGCAATTGCGCCAGAATTTCATCGCAAGGCACGGTGCTTTCACAATGGAAATTCGCCACCTGCCCCATGGCGTGCACGCCCGCATCGGTGCGTCCGCTGCCGGAGATCTCGATAGGTTCCCCCAGGATCCTGCCAAGCGTATTTTCAATTTTTGCCTGGATGGTGTCATCCTTGCCGGGTAAACGCTGCCAGCCCCGGTAGCGGGTGCCGTCATAGCAAATGTTCAGCCGTATGTTACGCATAGAATCCCTGCTTCTGCAGCCAATCCAGAAGATCGGCATATACTTCTTCCTTGTTCAGTTCGTTGAGCATCTCGTGGCGACCCAAGGGGTACAGCCGCAGGGATACCTGCTGCATCCCGGCTTTGGCAAATTCCTCGGCAGCCCGCTTGACACCTGCGCCGTAGCCGCCCACAGGATCCTCTTTGCCGGAAACAAAGAGCACCGGCAGATCCTTGCGCATTTTGGCAAGATTGGCAGGCTCCTGAATATATTTGATGCCTGACAGCATATTTTTAGCAAGACCGGCATTTACGGTAAATCCGCACAGCGGATCGGCAATATAGGCATCGACAGCCTGTTCATCCCTGGTGAGCCAGTCAAACGGGGTTCTGGGATGGTCAATATGTTTGCAATAAGCGCCAAACATCATATCGTTCAAGAATTTGCTGGGCGCATCTACACTGTTGCGCTTGCCCACCAGCGTGGCAGCGGCAATGCCGGAATTGAGAATGGCACGGTGCATCCAGGCAGTGCCGCTGATGATGGCGCCATCCACCTGGCACTGGGGATATTTACACAGCAGAGTACGAACCATAAACGAACCCATGGAATGACCCAGCAGGATATAAGGCACATCCGGGTGCTCCATACGGGTATAGCACAGCAGCCGGTAGACATCCGCCACCGCCTTGTGCCAACCGCCCACAAACTTACCCAGATTGCCTTCGGCATCCACAGAATCACCGTGACCCATATGGTCTTCCGCCACTACCAAAAAGCCCTTGGAAGCCAGGAAGGTGGCAAATTCATCATACCGGGCAACGTGTTCGGCAACTCCATGAACGATCTGCAGCACCGCAATGGGTTCGCCTTCCGGCTCCCAGCGGCAGCCATGGATCATACCTGCACCGCAGGAAGGATAGTAAAAATCAGCACGCATTGTCATATCCTCAACCGATCACTTCGTAGCCAGCATCCACGATAGCCTTCTTCAGCGCTTCCGGTTCTGCATTGCCCTGTACGGTGACATTCTTCGCCTGCAGATCCACCACAGCATCCACACAGCCGGGAACGGCCTTACAGACCTTCTCTACCATAGCCTTGCAATGGGGGCACATCATACCTTCTACCTTGATAACAGTTTCCATTTTGGGTTCCTCCTTGATGATCATCGGTTCTTGAATTTCGCTCCGGTTCAGTTGGGTCTTAGGCTTGAACAGCCGCAGACGCAGAGCGTTGGTAACAACAAATACAGAGCTCATGCTCATGGCGGCAGAGCCAATCATAGGGCTGAGCAAGCCGGCAGCTGCCACAGGAATGCCCAGACAATTGTAGAAAAACGCCCAGAACAGGTTCTGCCTGATATTGCGAATGGTTGCCCGGCTCAGCTCCACCGCGCTGCATACGCCGCACAGCGATCTGCTCATCAGCACCACATCCGCAGACTCCACAGCCACATCCGTGCCTGCACCAATGGCCATACCCACATCGGCGGTAACCAGGGCGGGGGCATCGTTGATGCCGTCACCAACCATCAGGACACGGTGACCCTCAGCCTGCAGTTTTTTCACAGCGTTGGCCTTATCAGCGGGCAGCACATCGGCAATGACCCGGTCAATACCAGCCGCGGAGGCGATGGCCTTGGCAGTCTTTTCATTGTCTCCTGTCAGCATAACCACTTCCAGGCCGAAATCGCGCATAGCGCGGACGGCTTCTGCAGAATCCGTTTTCAGCACATCGGCAGCCGCAATGGCGCCCAAATAATCTCCGTCTTCCGCGGCGAAATACAGGGGCGTTTTTCCCTGCTGGGCAAGCTCCGGATAGGCGGGGACTGCAATCCCTCGTTCTGCCATCAGGCGGGCATTGCCGCCATAGTAGCGCACACCGTCGATCACACCGGTCACACCCATGCCGGGCAGGGTCTCAAACCCATCGGCAGGCGCGCTGTGCTTTTTTCCGGTTTTTTGCACAATGGCCTTGGCAAAGGGATGCTCGCTTTTCTCTTCCAGGGCAGCGGCGATGGCCAGCAGCCGATCCGCGTCGGTGCTGCCGGGCAGAATATCGGTCACCACCGGCTTGCCGGTGGTCAGCGTACCGGTCTTATCCAGCACCACCGTATGTACCCGATGCAGGTTTTCCAACGCAGCGGCATTCTTGAACAGCACGCCCATTCTGGCTGCGCGCCCCGTACCCACCATGATCGCCACAGGAGTAGCCAGACCCAAGGCGCAGGGACAGGAAATGACCAGCACAGAAATGGCAGCCGACAAAGAGAATTCCAATCCGCTTCCCAGCACCATCCACACAGCAAATACGGCGGCCGCGATGGTCATCACTGTGGGCACAAAAATACCGGCAATCTTGTCCGCCATGCGGGCAATGGGGGCTTTGGAGCCGCCTGCTTCTTCCACCATGCGGATGATTTGCGCCAGGGTTGTATCCTCGCCAACCTTCTCCGCCCGGAATTCCAGAAATCCGGCGCTGACGGTGGTGGCCGCCGCAACGGTATCGCCTGCGGATTTTTCCACAGGGACACTTTCGCCGGTCAACGCGCTCTGATCTACGAACGCGCGTCCGCCGATCACCACGCCGTCCACCGGGATGCTGCCACCGGAACGAACCAGGATCACATCGCCAACCTTGACCGCTTCCACAGGGATTTCCACTTCTGCGCCATCACGGCGGACAGTGGCCATTTTCGGCCGCAGATCCATCAGTTGACGGATGGCATCGCCGGTTTTGCCCTTCGCCCGGGTTTCCAGGAATTTTCCCAGGGTCACCAGGGTCAGGATCATGGCAGCGGATTCGAAATACAGGTTTTTGCTGTAGACCGCCATCGCAGCAGCGTCGCCGCGACCCATGGCATCCGCCATCAAAAACAGCACCGCCACACCATACACAAGCGCAGCACAGGAGCCCACCGCGATCAGCGAGTCCATATTGGGCGCACGGTGCCACAGGGACTTGAAACCCCTTATGTAATAAACACGGTTCAGATACACCACAGGCAGTGTCAGGAAAAACTGCAGCAGCGCCGCAATCATGCCATTGTTATGATACCAATGGGGCACCGGCAAATGCACCATGTGACCCATGGTAAAATACATCAAAACTACAAGAAAAACAGCGGAGCCGATGATCCTGATCTTCATCGACTTCAGCGCTTCCTCATTGGGGGTTTCTTGCCTTTTCTTTTCCTGATGGTGGGCAATACCGTAGCCTGCGTCCACAACCGCTTTTTCGATGGCAGCAGACACATCGGTAACAGCTTCTACCGTCATTTTGCCCGCCAGTAGATTGACTTCCACATTTTCTACACCGGACACAGCTTTTGTCACCTTTTCCACACGGGCGGAACAGGCGGCGCAAGTCATGCCGGTGACATCGTATTTCAGTTTCATATGACCCCTTCTTTCTGCCTCTATTATCGGTTATCAGGCGAGAAAAATCAAGGATAATTTATTTGACAATATATGCCTACCATGTTAAAATTCTATTAATAAAGGCAGATTTTTAGCGATTAAAATGAAAGGAAGTCAACGTATGAATATCAAGATTCTCTCTGACTCCACCTGTGACTTATCCCAGGACATTCTGCACAAGTATGACATCACACTTGTACCCCTGACTGTTGTCAAGAACAACGAACAGTTCAAAGACGGCGTTACCATCACCCCCGCGGACATTTTTGCCCATGTGGCAGCCGGCGGTGACCTGTGTTCCACTTCTGCCGTATCGGTTGGCGAATATGAAGATAAGTTTGCCCAGTACAGCAAGGAATACGACGGCGTACTGCATATCAATATCGGCTCCGGCTTCTCCTCCTGCTATCAGAACGCCTGCATCGCTGCGGAGGATTTTGAGAATGTCAGAGTTGTTGACTCTCAGAATCTTTCTACCGGTCAGGGTTTGGTGGTGCTGGAGGCCTGCCGCCTTGCCAAGGAATGTACATCTGTGGACCAGCTTCAGGCACAGGTACAGGCTTTTACAGAAAAAGTGGAAGCCAGCTTCCTGGTAGATAAGCTGAACTATCTTGCCAAGGGCGGCCGCTGCTCTGCGGTTGCGGCGCTGGGCGCAAACCTGTTGAATCTGAAGCCCTGCATTGATGTAAAGAACGGTAAAATGGGCGTTTCCAAGAAGTACCGCGGCAAGTATCACAAGTGCCTGGCTGACTATGTAAAAGAGCGGCTGGCTGACCGGGATGATATTCGCCGGGATGTGCTGTTCGTCACCAAAACCAGCGTGTCCGATGAGGAATATGCCGCGGTTATGGCTGCTGTGAAGGAATACGGCAATTTCGAGACTGTGTATGAAACACTGGCCGGCTGCACCGTTTCCTGCCACTGCGGCCCTGGCACATTGGGTGTGCTGTTTGTTAGAAAGTAAGGATAAAAGCAGGTCGCAAAGCGGCCTGCTTTCTCTTTGACGCGGTAAATTGTTGTTTGATGCACCAAAGGCTTCCCCTTGAGGGGAAGGCTTACGCTGCTGAAAACGACAATTTTCCAACACAAAGTTTTTCCCCGGGGACTTGCTTTTTACAGTAGCTATGTTATACTGATTGCACTACTTCTTTTTCCTGTGAGGAAAGACTATGGATTACTATAAATTACTGGATTTCGCCACGGATTTCGGCTATGAGCTCAGTATGAGCGGTGCCGAAACTTACCGCGTTGAGGAAAGTGTATACCGCATTCTCACTGCCTATGGCGTGGAAGCGGAAGTATATGCCGTTCCCAACTGCCTGATCGTCAGCATCACCAGCCCCGAGGGGCATCCTTTAACCTATATGCGGCGCATGGGCGTCCACGGAAACGACCTGGACAGCGTAGAACGCTACAGCGCACTCAGCCGCCGTATCTGTGCGGAGAAGCCGGATCCTGTCAGAGCCATGGCGCTGCTGCAGGAATGCCGGGAAGCTCGCCGGGACCACCACTGGCTGTCTGTTCTGTTGGGTTATTTCCTGGGCTCTGCCGCTTTCGGTGTTTTCTTCGGCGGCACGCTGCTTGATGCGCTGGTTGGCGGTTTTGGCGGTATGCTCTCCGGCGGAAGCATCATGCTGATGGATCGCTTCAAAGCCAATAACTTTTTCAAAACCATGCTTGGTTCTTTCCCGCTGGCCTTTATCCCCTACCTGTTTGGCGCGCTTGGACTCATTCACAATCCGGACGCCGCCATCATCGGCGCGGTCATGACCCTGATCCCCGGCCTGCTGTTTACTTACGCTATGCGCGACATCATTTTCGGCGATACCAATTCCGGTGTCAACCGCATTGTGCAGGTGCTGCTGATCGCCCTGGCCATCGCCTGCGGCACTTCCTTTGCCTGGAATGCCGCAGCCAGCATTTGGGGAGAGCCGGTCAGTGTGGCAGCCATCGATCACGGCTTCTGGATACAGGCTCTGGCCTGCTGTGTGGGCAGCATTGGCTTCTCCTATCTGTTTAACGTACGCGGCAGAGGGCTTGTGCTGTGCCTTGTGGGATCCGTTCTTTGCTGGGGCGTATATACGCTGGTGATCACCTGCGGCGGTGATGACAACGCAGCCATGTTTATTGGCTCCATGTTTGCTGCCATCTATGCGGAGATCATGGCCCGTATACGCAAATGCCCCGCCATCGGTTTCCTGATCCTGGCGCTGCTGCCGCTGATTCCCGGCTCTGCGCTGTACTACACCATGAACTACGCCGTTCGTGGTGAAATGGACCTGTTTGCCAGCAAGGGAATGACCACAATCGTGCTGGCGGGTCTGATGGCCGCCGGTGTGCTGCTGGTTTCTACCTCCGTCAGAATGTGGACTGTTTGGAAATTCGAGCACAAAAAGTAATTGAAATGGGCACCCGTCGGGTGCCCATTTTTATTTAGAGTTTGGAAAAGATATTGCCCAGACTGTCATGGAAAACCAGATTTGCCCGGCTGTCATAGGGTGTTTCGTCCCGGTTAATGAGCACCAGGCGGTTACCGCGGTAATAATCGATGAGCCCTGCCGCCGGGTAGACCGTCAGGCTTGTACCGGCTACAATCAGCATATCCGCATCATAGATAAAAGCAGCCGCGCCTTCCATGGTGTCCTGGTTCAATCCCTCTTCGTAGAGCACCACATCGGGCTTGACGATTCCGCCGCAGCCACAGCGGGGCACCCCGGCGGCATTTTTTATAAATTCCGCGCTGTGGAATTTTCCGCAGCGGACGCAGTAATTGCGCAGGACGGAGCCGTGGAGCTCATAGACGGTTTTGGAGCCCGCTTTTTGGTGCAGACCATCGATATTTTGGGTGACTACGGCAGAAAGCTTGCCCTCCTGCTCCCAGCGGGCCAACACCTTGTGGGTGATATTGGGCTCGAAGCCCAGTGGCAGCATCTTTTCCCGGTAGAAATCGAAAAAATACGCAGGCTTGCGCTCATAAAAGCTGTGGGAGATGATTACTTCCGGCGGATATTCAAATTTCTGGCGGTACAGGCCGTCCACACTGCGAAAATCCGGGATGCCGGATTCGGTGCTGACACCTGCGCCACCGAAGAAAACAATGCGCTTGCTTTCTTCAATCCAATTTTTTAAGATTTCCAGCTTTTCCATAACCATGCCCCCTTGGTAATGTAAGTTGTTGTTTACAATAGAACTGTCATTGCGAGGAGCGAAGCGACGTGGCAATCCCCAAAGGTTTTAGACACAGGATTTCGGAGCATTTTCCCCATATTCCGGGGGATTGCCACACCAGTGTGCGCACTGGTTCGCAATGACCGAATATCTTAGTGTAAACAACAATTTATCTTATTAACATCATACCGCTAATTTGACAAAAAAGCAACACCCACCGATGATTCGGTGGGTGTAAGTTATTGCGTCAGCCGAACAGAACATAGAACCGTTCGTCTGCGTCCATTTCCTCTGTCCGCTGGAAGCCGAAGCTTGTGTACAAGTGCAGCGCATGGGCATTGTCATCATGCACAGAGGTATAAACATCCCGACATCCATACTGATTGCGAATCAATTCCACAACCATAGGTAAAAACGCCTTGCCATACCCCTTGTTCTGATACTTTACATCGATCATATAGCGGCACAGCAGGTAGTGGCCTGTATCTCTATCTAACCCGTAGAACACAAATCCCACCGCCGTTTCTCCATCCATCAGCAAACGGCAATCCCAGTCCTCGTCATACTTGCACTGCAACAAGGAAAATGCATTATTGGCGATCCACTGCTCATCCAGCGGAATTTTCCGATCCGGGTCGGTTGTCAGAAATGCAGCCCTTCGCCAGTTTTCTGCCGTTACTTTCTCAAGCTTCAGATCCATTTTCCATGTCCTCTTCTTCCATTTCCTTCAGGAGCTTCTTATCCTGTTTGGAGGACAGGTCCAGCTTTTCGTACATATCGGGTCTGCGGGCTTTCGTGCGGCGCAGGGACTGCTTTCTGCGCCACTGGCGCACCTTTTCATGGTTGCCGGAAAGAAGGATCTGGGGCACTTCCCTGCCATGCCAGACTGCGGGGCGGGTATACTGGGGATATTCCAGCAGGCCATTAAAATGGCTCTCATCCTCAAAGCATTCCGCATCTGCCAAAACGCCGGGCACCATGCGGCACACTGCGTCGGTGACCGCCATGGCGGCGATCTCACCACCGGTCAGCACGAAGTCGCCCAGGCTGATCTCCTCGTCCACGCACTCGTCGATAAAGCGCTGGTCGATGCCCTCATAATGGCCGCAGACGATGATGATATTTTCCATCTTGCTCAGGCGAATGGCGTCTTCCTGCTTGAAGGTCTTTCCGCAGGGGGACATATAGATGGTATGCACCGGGCCACCGGCCTCGTCGCACACCGCTTCCCAACAGCGATACAAAGGGTCTGCCGTCATCACCGCGCCACGGCCACCGCCATAGGGGTAGTCATCGGTTTGGTTCTGCTTATTGGCGGTATAGTCCCGGATCTGGTGGGTATCGATGCGGATATAGCCCCGCTCCTGGGCGCGGCCAAGGATGCTTTCACTCAGCACATCCCCCAGGGTTTCCGGGAACAGGGTCAGAATATCAATTCTCATCGCTGCGCATACCCTCAATGAGCCGCACTTCCATGCGGTTAGCGTCCACATCGGTCATGAGGATGAAGGACTTGACAGCAGGGATCATATATTCATGCTGCCCCTTGACCACATAGACGGCATTGCCGGGGTAATCCAGCACCTCGGTGATTTTGCCGATGCAATCGCCATCGGCAAAAACCTCCATGCCGATCAGTTCATCAGCAAAGATCACTTCCTCATCGATGTCCTCGCGGTACAGTTCGATGACCTTGCCACGCATGGCCTGGGCAGCATCCATGGTGTCGATACCTTGCAGCTTCACCAGGTTGCAGTTTTTCTGCACACGCACCTCGGTCATGGTATATTCTTTACCGCTGATATGGCAGCGGTCAAATTCGCAGAGCATTTCCGGATCGTCCAGCCAGCAGAACACTTTGACTTCGCCCCGGACGCCGTGGGTGGTGACGATCTCACCGGCTTTTACAAATTGGAGTTTCATAGGGTACCTCCTAAAAATTCACGTCATTACGAACCAGTCCGCAGACTGGTGTGGCAATCCCCCCAGCAGAGGGGGTTGCCGAAAGAACCTGGGGATTCCCACGCCAGCGTGCGCGCTGGCTCGGAATGACAGTTCTTTTGAAACGAAAAATGCGTGGCGATATGCCACGCATGATCGTTTAATCCACGATTTCCACCGTGACTTTTTCACCGGTGCGCTGGGCAACGGTTTTGATAACGGTACGGATCTCCTTGGCGATCCGTCCCTGGCGGCCGATGACCTTGCCCATGTCGCCTTCGGCAACACGCAACTCCAGGATCTTGCCCTCTTCGCCGTCGATCTCAGTAACGGTGACAGCGTCGGGGTTATCGACCAGGTTCTTTGCCATATACAGCAAAAGTTCTTTCATTTGCGCTAATCTCCTTTTGGGGATTACAGCACGCCAGCCTTCTTCAGCAGACCACGAACGGTGTCGGTGGGCTGTGCGCCGTTCTTGATCCAGGTCTGTGCCTTTTCGGCATCAACAGTGATGGTTGCGGGCTCGGTCAGGGGGTTGTAAGTGCCGATCTCTTCGATGCAGCGGCCATCACGGGGAGAACGAGCGTCAGCGACAACAATACGGTAGTAAGGAGCCTTCTTTGCACCCATTCTTCTCAGTCTGATCTTAACCATTGAGAATTCACCTCCATAAAAATTTCAAAAATGTTATTATTTTTCTATATCGTAAAGCGTTTTTTGCTTATAACGAACCATTAAAAACCGGGGAAGCCGCCCATGCCGCCGAAGCCGCGCATACGCTTCATCTTCTTGCCGGCACCGGGACCGGAGAACTGCTACATCAGCTTCTGCATCTGTTCAAAGGATTTCAACAGCCGGTTCACATCCTCCACCTTCAGTCCGCAGCCGGCGGCGACCCGCCGCTTGCGGCTGGCGCCGATGATATTGGGATTTTCCCGCTCCTTGGGGGTCATGGACAGGATGATGGCTTCGGTATGCGCCATCTGCTTTT
>JAZRBW010000074.1:0-4469 GCA_045635305.1 Faecousia sp.
GAGCCGAAGGCGACGTGGCAATCCCCCGGTTAGAGGGAAATCGTATTGAAAAGTACTGTCTAAAACCTTTGGGGATCGCCACACCAGCGTGCGCGCTGGTTCGCGATGACCGTTCTATCGGAACGATAAATCCCAATTTATCCCGCGAAAAGAACAGCGGTGCAGGTTGTCCTGCACCGCTGATACATTATATATATTATTACTCTTCGTCGTTCTTGGCGTCCTCGATGATCTTTGCCTGGTTCTGCTTCGGCACTTCCTCATAGCGGGCGAACTCCAGAGTGAAGGAGCCGCGGGCCTGGGTCATAGCGCGCAGGTCGATGGCGTAGGTGCTCATTTCGGCCATGGGAACTTCGGCTTCCACGATCTGGTTGCCGTCGCTGTCGGGATTCATACCCATGACGCGGCCGCGGCGCTTGTTCAGATCGCCGATGACATCGCCCATGTAGCTGTCGGGGATGGTGACGTTCAGAGTGCCGACGGGCTCCAGCAGGGTGGGCATAGCATTGGGCATAGCCTCCTTGTAGGCCAGGATAGCAGCCAGCTTAAAGGCCATTTCGTTGGAGTCGACGGGGTGGTAGGAGCCATCGTACAGAACGGCCTTCAGACCGACCATGGGATAACCGGCCAGGGGGCCGCGCAGAATAGCTTCCTGGATACCCTTTTCAACAGCGGGGTTGAAGTTCTTGGGAACGGAGCCGCCCACGACTTCCACGTCAAAGATCAGCTCATCGGTCTCGTCCTGGGGCTCAAAGCGCATCCAGACGTCACCGAACTGGCCGGAGCCACCGGTCTGCTTCTTGTGACGGCCATGGGACTGAACGGTCTTCTTGATCTTTTCGCGGTAAGCGATCTTTGCGGGAGACAGGGTAGCATCCACGCCGAAGCGGGTCTTCAGCTTGGAAACCAGCACATCCAGGTGCTGATCGCCGGAGCCGGACAGAACCAGCTGGTGGGTCTCAGCGTTGTTGACCAGGTTGAAGGAGGGATCTTCTTCGTTCAGGCGAGTCAGGCCGGCAGCGACCTTATCTTCCTGACCCTTGGTCTTGGGGGAGATGGCCTGGGAGTAGCAGGCGGGAGCGTAGGGCAGCTTCTTCAGGGAGACCACCTTACGGGGATCACACAGGGTGTCGCCGGTCTTGACCTTGTCCATCTTGCCGATAGCGCCGATGTCGCCGCAGACCAGTTCCTTAACTTCGCTGGTCTTCTTGCCGCAGACAGCGTACATACGGCCCAGCTTTTCGGTCTCGCCGGTACGGGCGTTGACCAGTGTGGTGTCGGAGTTGATGACGCCGGACAGGACCTTCACGAAGGAGTACTTGCCGTACTGATCGGAAACGGTCTTGAAAACGAAAGCGGAGGGAACACCACCGGCGGAAACCACGAAGGCTTCTTCCTTGCCGTCAGCGGTGGTAGCCTTATGGTAGTTGCCCTGCTCGGGGTTGGGCAGCAGGGAGATGATGTGATCCATCAGCATCAGGCTGCCCAGGCAGGTGACGCCGGAGCCGCACAGCACGGGGAACAGGCTCAGATCCTTAACACCCTGGTGCAGGCCGTTGATCATTTCAGCATAGGTGAAGTCATCGCCCTCGAAGAAGCGGTCCATCAGAGCCTCGTCGGTTTCGGCAACAGCTTCCTTCAGAGCGTCGTTGAACTCTTCGATCACAGCTTCCTTGTCAGCGGGAACAGCGATCTCAACACGCTTCAGGTTCTGCATCTCGTAAGCGCGCTTGTTCAGCACGTCGATGATGCCGGTGATCTTCTTGCTGCTGTTCCAGATGGGAGCAACGATGGGAGCGATCTTGTTGCCGTACTTCTCGCGCAGAGCTTCGAAGGTGGCGTTGTAGTCGGCGTTGTCCTCGTCGACCTTGGAGATGTAAATGAAGCGGGGCATATTGCGCTCTTCGCAGTACTTCCAGGCCTTCTCGAAGCCAACAGTGATGCCGTCTTTAGCGGACAGAACCAGGATGGCTGCGTCAGCAGCGCGCAGAGCTTCCACAACAGCGCCGGAGAAGTCGAAGGCGCCGGGAGCGTCCAACAGGTTGATCTTGTGGTTATTGTACTCCACGGGAATCACGGAAGTAGCAATCGAAATATTACGGCGGGTCTCCTCGGGGTCGAAGTCTGCGACGGTGTTGCCGTCAGCGTTCTTGCCCATGCGGACGATGGCGCCGGTCATATAAAGCAGGCTCTCAGCCAGGGCGGACTTACCGCTGCCGCTGTGGCCCAGCAGAACGACGTTACGGATAGAATTTACGGTGTACATGATGAAAAAATCTCCTTTCGGGAAGGCTTTTGCCCTCCATTCCTTTCTTCGGTGCCCAAAACACCGGAACAAAAGACATTATACACGAAAGGCATGAAAATAGCAATGCTTTTTTTGTGAAATTCGTAAATTTTGCAATTTTGATCAGTTTTTCCGCAAAAACAGTTGTGTTTATCCCGGAAACGACCTTTGCGACAGTCATAAAATAGGGATTTATCGTTCCGTTTCAAATTTTGTGTCATTCCGAGCCAGTGCGCACACTGGCGTGGGAATCCCCCGGTTAGAGGCGAAAAGGTATATAAAACCTTGGGGATTGCCACACCAGTGACCGAATCAAGGTATGATTGCCACTGGCAATCATAGATATTTTCAATTCGCTGCGCGGGCACCACGGTCACTGGTTCGCAATGACAGGAAGATCGGAGCGATAAACGAAAATTTGAACAAAGTGTCAATAATTTATGTTTCCACTCCCTCCCGATTGATTTTTCAACCAATGTTCAGTATAATGGCTTCAAATTCCGAAAAACGAGGTTTTGTGCTATGAAAATCAAGGAAAAATGTTCCTTGCGGGAACATTTGCCGCGGATTCTGGCCAATATCGGCCTGAGTATATTGCTGCTGTTTGCCTTTTTGTGCTTCTTTGCAGCCTGTTGGTATGTGGAGGTATTCGGGAACACCGGCTTTGACTCGGTGATCTTTACCCTCACCGGCGGCCTGGGCGGCGTCAGCGGAACCCTGGTCAGAAGCTTTCTGGTTGGCGTGGCGGTACCTGCCCTGGTTTCTGCGGCGCTGGTGGGCTTTTTGCTGCTGCGGCGCTGGAATTGGCGGCGGTGGATACCTGTCACCCTCAGTTTGCTGCTGAGCGTTGGCCTGGTTATTCATGCGGCTTTCAATGTGGAGATGGTGCAGTATATCATCAACAGCCACCGCGTCACCTGTTTGTACGAGGAAGAATACCGGGATCCCAATGAAGTGAACATCACGTTCCCGGAGGAAAAGCGGAATCTGATCTATATTTATCTGGAGTCCATGGAAACCAGCTATCTTTCCCAGAACATGGGCGGTGCGCTGGAATACAATCTGATTCCCGAATTGACCCAGTTGGCCCTGGATAATATCAATTTTTCCCATAATGAGCACGTGGGTGGCTTCCGCCAGGTCACCGGTGCAAGCTGGACCGTGGGCGCCATGGTGGCCCACACCGGTGGCGTGCCGCTGAAGGTGCCCGATCATATTGAGGACTGGCAGAACGGCTACGGTACGGATGGCGAATTTTTGGACGGGCTGACCACCATCACCTCCGTTCTGGAGGAGCAGGGCTACTACCAGACCCTGATGGTTGGCTCCGTGGTCAGCTTTGGCGGCCGGGATACCTTCTACAAAAACCACGGTGTTGACAAAATTTACGATCTGGTCACCGGCCGTGCGGACGGTTTGGTGCCCTATAACTACTGGAACGACTGGTGGGGCTTTGAGGATTTTTATCTGTTTGAGTATGCCAAGCAGGAACTGACAGAAATCTCTCAGAAGGATCAGCCCTTTGCCTTTACCATGCTGACTGTGGATACCCATCACATTGGCGGCTTTGTTTGTGAAAAATGCGGCAGTAATTACGAAGAAAGCTACGAAAATGCCATCGCTTGCGCCAGCCGCCAGGTCTACGAATTTGTGCAGTGGCTCATGGAACAGCCCTTTTATGAGAATACTACCATTGTTATTACCGGCGACCACTGCTCCATGGACAATGGCTATTTCCAGCGTAATGTAGAACCCGGTTATCAGCGCCACGTCTACAACTGCTTCATCAACGCCGCCGCAACACCTTACCGCACCAACGAGCGGCAGTTTTGCGCCATGGATATGTTCCCCACCACCCTGGCGGCCATGGGCTGCACCATCGAGGGCGAGCGGCTGGGTCTGGGCACCAATCTGTTCTCCAACACGCCGACGCTGATGGAGAAAATTGGCTACGACGCGCTGTGCGACCAGCTTGCGCAGCAATCGGAGTATTACAGCAGCCACTTCTACAGCAAGCGGGACGAGGAGGAAACCACGCCCTAAATTGGGATTTATCGTTCCGATAGAACGGTCATCGCGAACCAGCGCGCACGCTGGTGTGGCGATCCCCAAAGGTTTTAGACAGTACTTTTCAATACGATTTTCCCCCTAACCGGGGGATTGCACCCCAAGGGCACTTCCT
>JAZRBW010000075.1:0-5301 GCA_045635305.1 Faecousia sp.
AATCCTGTATCTAAAACCTTTGGGGATTGCCACGTCGCGTGAATCAAGGTATGATTGCCCCCGGCAATCATTTATATTTGGATGCGCTGCGCGCAGCACCACGCTCCTCGCAATGACAGTTCTATTGTAAACAACAATTTAGCTTTCCAACCATAGCGCACGATTTACCTATTGACAAAGTAGGTAAGTGGTGCTATATTACCCATAGATTTAGTAGGTAAATACCATTTGGAGGTTTTCTATGTACGTTTACGCAGATAATGCTGCCACAACCAAGCTCAGCGAAGCGGCTTTGGCGGCTATGATGCCCTATTTTACCGATGTTTTCGGCAATCCCTCCAGCTTGCACTCCGTTGGACAGGAAGCCAAGGAGCATCTGGAGGATGCCAGAGACCGTGTTGCCAAGTGCCTGGGCTGTGAAGCAAGAGAAATCTACTTTACCTCCGGTGGCAGCGAGGCCGACAACCAGGCCATCCGCTCTGCCGCCGCCATCGGTGCCCGGAAGGGCAAGAAGCACATCATCACCACCGCTTTTGAGCACCATGCCGTTCTGCACACCCTGCAGCGGCTGGAGAAGGAAGGCTTTGAGGTCACTTATCTGGATGTGCGCAATAACCACAATATCACCGCCCAGCAGGTTAAGGATGCTATCCGCCCGGATACCTGCCTGGTTACCGTGATGTACGCCAACAATGAAATCGGCTCTGTAGTGCCCGTTGCTGAAATCGGCGCTGTTTGTAAGGAAGCCGGTGTCATTTTCCACACCGATGCTGTCCAGGCCGTCGGCCATCTGGCCATTGATGTGAAGGCACAGAACATTGATATGCTGAGCCTTTCCGGTCACAAGTTCCACGGACCCCGTGGTGTGGGCGCCCTGTACTGCCGCCGTGGCCTGATGCTGACGAATCTTATTGATGGCGGTGCCCAGGAGCGTGGCAAGCGTGCCGGTACGGAAAACCTGGCCGGTATCATGGGCATGACCGTGGCTCTGGAGCACGCCGTAGCCAATCTGGATGCCTACACTGCCCGGGTCGCCGCCCTGCGGGACAAGCTGATTGCCGGCCTGTCTGAGATTCCGCACTGCGCGCTCAATGGCGACCGGGTCAACCGCCTGCCCAACAATGTCAGCTTCTGCTTTGAAGGCATCGAGGGTGAAGCGCTGCTTCTGCTGCTGGATATGAAGGGCGTGGCCGCTTCCTCCGGCTCTGCCTGCACCAGTGGCTCTCTGGACCCCAGCCATGTGCTGCTGGCCATTGGCAGAATCCACGATGTGGCCCACGGCTCTCTGCGCCTTTCCCTCAGCGAGTACACCACCGAGGAAGAAATTGACCACATTTTGAAGGTCGTGCCCGAAGTGGTGCAGTACCTGCGTAATATGAGCCCTGTCTGGCGTGACTTGCAGACCGGCAAAAGAGAATATATTTTGTAATTAGGAGATAGAAATTATGGCACTCTACAGCGAAAAAGTAATGGATCATTTCATGAACCCCCGGAATGTGGGTTCCATTGAAGGCGCCGACGGCGTAGGCGAAGTCGGCAACGCCAAGTGCGGCGACATTATGAAGATCTACCTGAAGATCGAAAACGACATCATTGTCGATTGTAAGTTTGAAACCTTTGGCTGCGGCAGCGCCATCGCTTCTTCCTCCATGGCAACCGAGATGATCATGGGTAAGTCTATCCACGAGGCTATGGAGCTGACCAACAAGGCTGTTTGCGAGGCGCTGGACGGTCTGCCGGCGCACAAGGTTCACTGCTCTGTGCTGGCCGAGGAGGCTATCAAGAACGCTCTGAAGGACTATTTCGACAAGAACGGTATTCCCTATGATGCCGACAAGTTCAAGGAGACCGACCACGACGAGCTCCACGCCGCTGTTCACGGAGAATAAACTATGATCGTATCCACCAAAGGACGCTACGCCCTGCGGGTGATGGTGGGTCTGGCCTTAAAGGATCGGGAAGAATTTGTGCCCCTCAAGCAGATTGCTGAGGAAGAGGATATTTCCCAGAAGTATCTGGAATCCATCATGGCGATTCTCTCCAAAGCAAATTTTGTGGACGCGGTCCACGGCAAGGGTGGTGGCTATCGCCTGAACCGACCTGCCGCTGACTATACCGTTGGCGCGATCCTGAAGCTGACCGAGGGCAATCTGGCACCCGTGACCTGTACCAGCCAGGGCTGCAGCCGCCCCACCTGCTGTAAGGCTATGCCCATGTGGGAACGCCTGGAGAAGATGATCGACGATTTCTTTGAAGGCATTACCCTGGCTGATCTGCTGGAAGAGGGCAAGGAAGTGTAATTTCTATTCACTCCGGAGTGTTCTCCGGAGTGAATTGCTAAGAATCCATATGGGAAAGAGGAAGAAAAATGAAGAAACTGACAGCTGTTATCCTGGCAATTTTCTTGCTGATGGCCATGGCAGGCTGCGATCGAAATCCGGAGGGCAGCACCGGTACTACCGTTAAGCCTGGCACCACCGCTTCGCCTGCTACAACCGCGGCACCCACGACCGCTGTACCTACTACGACCCCTGTCACCGAACCCACTGAGCCCACCACCCCTCCTACCGAGGAAAAAAGATACCTGGCGAAGGATTTTACTGCCTACGACAAGGACGGCAACCCTGTTAAACTGTCGGATTTTCTGGGTAAGCCGGTGGTGCTGAACTTCTGGGCCAGCTGGTGTCCGCCCTGCAAGGCGGAGCTGCCGGATTTCCAGGCAGAATATGATATTTGGGGCGAACAGGTGCAGTTCCTGTTTGTCAATCTGACCGATGGCACCCAGGAGACGGTGGAAACTGCTTCTGCCTACATTGCCAAGCAGGGATACACCTTCCCGGTGTACTACGACAAGGATTATTCTGCCGTTTATGCATACCGAATCAATTCCATTCCTGCCACTTATTTTATCGATGCAGAAGGCTATCTGGTGAAACGTTATACAGGCATGATCGATAGAGAAACCCTGCAGCAGGGGATTGCTTCGATTCTGCCCAAGGGTTAAAAAAGGATATAAAAATGCTCTCCGAAGACGATCGGAGAGCATTTCTTAGTTCATGGTTCCTTCTGCCCGGGTAAACAGGTCGCCAATGCGCCCGCGCAGGGCCTGTGCCTCCGGGGTGTCTGCGGTTCCGAATTGTTCGATCCATGCAGCCGAAGCGGCTTGCGCATCTTTCAGCGTCTGCAGATCCATGCTCAGATCAGCAACACGGAAGGCGGGCAGACCGGACTGCCGGGAGCCGAAGAAATCACCGGGACCACGCATCTTCAAGTCTTCTTCCGCAATGCGAAAGCCGTCGTTGGTTTTGCAGAAGGCCTTGATGCGGTTCAGTGTCTCGGCGTTTCGGCTTTGGGAGGTTAGGATGCAGTAGCTTTTCGCACTGCCGCGTCCCACTCTGCCACGGAGCTGATGGAGCTGGGAAAGACCGAATCGGTCCGCGTCCTCAATGACCATCAAAGTGGCGTTTGGCACATCCACGCCCACTTCGATAACGGTGGTGGCTACCAAAATATCTGCCTCACCGCGTGCAAAAGCGGCCATAATGCCCTCTTTTTCGCTGCCCTTCATCTGGCCGTGGAGCAGCGCCACCCGCAGATCCGGGAATACAGTCTGCTGCAGGGTCTGTGCCCAAACTTCAGCAGCTTTGATGCCCAGTTCTTCGTTTTCCTCCACCGCGGGGCACACTACGAAGCATTGGTGCCCCTCAGCCACCTGCTTGCGGATAAAGGCGTTGATCCGGGGACGGTAAGATTCATTCACAAGGAAGGTATCCACATCCTCCCGCCCGGGGGGACGTTCGTCCAAAATGGATACCTCCAGATCCCCGTACATGATCAGCGCCAGAGTGCGGGGGATGGGGGTGGCGGACATCCCCAGCAGGTGGGGGTCCTGTCCCTTGGCCGACAGCTTGGAGCGCTGCGCTACACCGAAACGGTGCTGCTCGTCAGCAATCACCAGTCCCAGATCGTTGAATACGGTGGCATCGGTAATCAGCGCGTGGGTGCCAATCACCAAGTCGATGCTGCCGTCGGCCAATGCGGCCCTGACAGCCTTTTTCTCTTTGTCCTTCATGGAGCCGGTCAGCAGTCCCAGCTGCAGCCCAAGGGGTGTCAGCAATCGGGAAAGGGACTGGTAATGCTGCTCTGCCAGGATTTCTGTGGGCGCCATCATGGCGGCCTGCTTGCGGTTGGTGGCAGCGCAGTAGGCGGCAGCAGCGGCCACCATGGTCTTGCCGCTGCCCACATCGCCCTGCACCAGCCGGTTCATGGGCACGCCCCTACGGAAATCATCCATGATTTCCCTGATGGCTCTGTTTTGTGCACCGGTGAGAGTAAAGGGGAGGGCGGCATAGAAGGGACGTAAATCCGTATTTTCATAGGGCGCAGTCTTCTTGTCACTGCGGGCGGCACGCATCAGAGAAAGACCGGCAGAGAATACAAAGAATTCCTCGAAAATCAGTCTGCGCTTTGCCAGCTCTGCTTCTGCCATGGTGGCAGGCTCATGGATGGCATAGTAGGCTCGCTCCGCGGGCAGAATGCCATACTGCCGACGCACCGGCTCCGGCAAAATCTCTGCCGGGGGATCGCAGATTGCCAATGCCTGCCGTACTGCCTTGAGCATGGCGGCGTTGGTCAGTCCTGCCGTCAGCGGATAAATGGGCAGGATCCGGCGGGTGGTGACCGGCTGGGAGTCCAAACCTTCAAAGATGGGGTTGGTCATATTGTAACCAACAAAATCACCGGACACCGCGCCGTAGAAAATGTATTCCCGGCCATACTGAAGCTGTTCGGCGGCATATTTGTTGTTGAAAAAGGTGACACTCAACCGGGCGGTGTGATCGGCGATCTGCAGCCTGGTAATGTCCAGACCCTTGCGGATATGGTTAGTGCGGGGATGGTTCATCACCATGGCTTTGAAACAGGCGGGTGTGTCCACTTCCAGCTTGTCGATAGTAACAAACCTGGTGCGATCCTCGTATCCCCGGGGGAAGTGGCAGATCAGATCCCGCAGGGTGAAAATATTCAAATTCGCAAACTGCTTGGCCTTGGTAGGGCCGATACCCTTTAATATGGTAATCGGATCGGATAGCTTCGCCATGGTTCCACCCCCTTTTTGGAAATTATAGCATATATGTGTCAGAAATGCAAATTCTCGTTTATCGTTCCCCTATTCGGTCATTGCGAGGAGCCGAAGGCGACGTGGCAATCCCCCGGTTAGGGGGAAATCGTATTGAAAAGTACTGTCTAAAACCTTTGGGGATCGCCACACCAGCGTGCGCGCTGGTTCGCGATGACCGTTCT
>JAZRBW010000076.1:0-6834 GCA_045635305.1 Faecousia sp.
CATTTCTGCCCGAATTCCACATCCGACCTCGCTTCGCTCGGCCACCTTCTCCCCGGGAGAAGGTAGTGCGGCTTCGCCGCTGTCGCCCCAAAGGGGCGACAAATTTCAATTAGCAACAGAGCGATAAACGAAAATTTGAAAAACTCGAGAAAAGCTGCGCCCGGGGCGTACCCGGGCGCAGGTTCTTATGCCATTTCGGTGCGGAGCGTCTTGCCGCCCAGGATGTGGAAATGCAGGTGGTGCACCGTCTGACCGGCGTCCGGGCCGCAGTTGGATACCACACGGTAGCCGTTTTCCAGACCCTCAGCCGCGGCGATTTTGGGGATCACAGTGAAAATGTGGGCAACGATGGCCGCGTTTTCCCCATTCACCTCCGCTACAGAGCCGATGTGGGTCTTGGGGATCACCAGAATGTGGGTGGGCGCCATGGGCGCAATGTCCCGGAAAGCCAGCACCAGCTCGTCCTCATAAACCTTGGTGGAAGGGATGTCACCCTTTACAATTTTGCAAAACAGACAGTTTTCCATAATGATTACCTCATTTCATGATATAGCGGTTCTTAATCGCCCAGAAACTGCAGGAAATAGGGCAGATCAAACAGGGGATTGGGGATCAGAATGTAGTAAGCAACATCGTAGTTGACGTTTGTGTGCACAGAGGTGGCATCATAACTCCGGTTATCAATACCCAGTCGGCGGCGGTAATAGGCGGCCTGCTGGCCGGTGACCTTCATGGCTTTGTATTCATATTCCACAGAAGTGCCGTCGGCATATTCGATTTTGGTGATGTTGCCGTGTTCGTCGCAGGTAAACACCATTTGGGTTTCACCGCCGGATTTCATTTTGGTGGGATAGCCGTTGTCGTCGTAGTAATATTTCGCCGTCTCGACGCAGTTGCCGTCTGCATCGTAGTATTCCAGTTCGGTCAGGTTCTTGTTGCTGTCATAGCGGAATTTGTAAGTACGGATGACAGACAGATTATCTGCCCAGTGCGCGCTGCCATTTGACCAGTAGCAAGAACCGCGGCTTAACTGCACACTGCTCAGACAGCTGTTTTCATAGGTATAGATTTTTTCAACAACAGAACCATCTCTAGTGGCACTGATTTCCTGGGTGAGTCTGCCAGCCTTATCATATTCGTACAGGGCGTAATCTACATCACCGTACTCTCTCTGACTGTAGATTCGGATGATATTTCCGGATTTATCATATTCAAAACACACCGGTTCAAGACTGGTATTTGCATTCTGGTATGTAATTGTGAAACTTTCCGGTCTGCCGTTTTTATAGTCCCACGCATAGGTGCCGTTTATGCCCGGGAACATACTTTTTGGATCACGATAGACTGTGAGGTTGCCCTTTTCGTCGTATTCCCGCTGCACAGTTCCTCGAAGATTCAGCGGAGAGTTGGCATCATAGGAATGTACATAACAATCCAAAGCAGGATCGTATTTCTGCGAATACTCAATCAGATATACATTCATTTCCAACATTTGGGCGGCATTGTCATAGGTATAGTCAAAGCGTCTGGTGCAAATGCCATCCTCATCGTAGTAGGCTGCCCGGGTCATGACATACAGTGCGCCATCATCGGCAGTATTCTCTTCTTTTTTGCAACCGACCAGCGGCAGCAGCATCAGCAGGGCAAGGGTAAGCACAAGCAGTTTTTTCATAGCAGTTCTCCTTGTGTATTTACTTGTTGTGAGGAGCGTTACCAAACTGGGTTGGGAATCCAGTAATAGAATTCAGGGAAGTAATTGCGACTAGACTCCAGCCAACTGCAGGCAGGATACTCCAGGCTAAGTCCATAGGAGGGATCGTAAAAGCGCATATGACCAATGGGAATTCCGAACTGTCGCTGGGCGTATCTGGTATCCGATTCCGTCAGCGTCAGCTTCACATAGGTGTATATATCCGTCTGATTATGGGTTTCACGCCGGGTCACATTGCCGTTTTCATCGCAAGCATAATGCTCATAACGCTCTTGTCCCATATAATTTTCAGAATAGTTCGGACGTACCAAGTGGCCATTCTCGTCGTAGGTATATTCGCTGACTCCCATCTGGATCAGTCGGCCCTGCTGGTCGTAGAGGAACGAAAGATCGAACAGCTCGGAGGAGGGAAAGCCATAATATTCATGGGCAGGCTGATAGGGAACTGTATCCAGCAGAGCATAGGTCAGTAAAACTGAATGATTGCCAGCATAACTGACCGCACGGCTGACGCGACTATGGTTATCATAGGAATAGGTTACCTTGATATATCTCCAAACCATGTTTTCCATAGTCGCATCTGTAGGGATTAACGTCGCTTTATACTCAGCCACCAGCCGGTTATTCAAGTCGTATTTGAAAAAATAGTACGCATAATCTTCCTGAAAAGCCTGGATCAGATTGCCCTTTGCGTCATAGGTAAAATCATAAGTCTTGCTGTTGCCGGGGTTACCGTCATTGATGGTGGTGACCGTCAACTGGGTAGGCCGGCCTTTTTGGTCATAGGTATAGGCATACTGTGTTTTCGTTGTGCCTTCGGTGATCACGCCATTTTGATTATACTTTCTTATTTCTGTTTCCTCGACCAGATTTCCCTTTTCATCGAAAACACGAGAAAGTTGCCTTTCATAGTCTACTTTCTCTCCGTAAGTATCTTGAATGCCTGTTGCATGAATGCTGATACATCTGCCTCTGTCATCGTATTCATAGGAATATGTATGCGATTGACTATCGAATTTGGTTTCCCAGGCAAGCTGACAGGTTGCGGGCAGATAAACAGTAATCTCTTTTTCGTCCTGTGGTCCTTTTCCTTGTTCGGTTTTGCTGCAGCCAACCAGCGGCAGCAGCATCAGCAGGGCAAGGGTAAGCGCAAACAGTTTTTTCATAGCGGTTCTCCTTTGTATGTTATACTTTCGTTTCAGCGGAAGAATTGTTCACCGTCAGCACGCCTTCCGCTTTCACAAGGGCGGCAAAAAAGACGGTACGCAGCTTCTCCTGCCTGCGACCGGTGAACCAAACCCGGAAGCTGACCCGGCAGAGCGTCTCTTCCTGGGTCACCTGCAGGTCAAAAATCGTGATTTTTGGGTCTTTGGCATAGCCTGTGACCAGCTCCAGCGCCTTTTCCACATCCTTGCAGAGCAGGGTGTACTGGTCCTCAGCGCTTCGGTTGTTGATCAATTTGCGCTGCAAATTTTCGAAAATGGTCAGCGTCACAAAGGTAAAGAGCATACCCACCAACGCCAGAGCGTAATAGCCGAAGCCTGCGGCGATGCCGAGACACGCCACCGCCCACACGCTGGCGGCTGTAGTCAGGCCCTTGACGGACGCACCCTCTTTCATAATGGTGCCTGCGCCCAGAAAGCCCACGCCGGTAATGACCTGGGCGCTGAGTCGGGCGGGATCGGAGCCACCGCCGTACTGGGCAAAGAGCATCTGGCCCATGACCGATGCCACGCAAGCGCCCAGGGCCACCAGAATATGGGTACGCAGACCTGCCGGGCGGTGGGTGTATTCCCGTTCCAGACCGATGAGACTGCCCACGAGCATGGCACACAGAAGCCGCAGGGCAATGGCACCAATACCGGGTTCTAAGTTGATATATTGTTCAAAAAAGACTTGCCAGGTCATAGGCACTCCTTTCTAAGATAAATTGTTGTTTACGCTAAGATATTCGGTCATTGCGAACCAGTGACCGATGTCACTGGTGTGGCAATCCCCTAAGTATTTTAGGTACATTTCGTCACATTTTCCGTCTAACCGGGGGATTCCCACGCCAGTGTGCGCACTGGCTCGGAATGACCTAAAACTGGTAAACAACAATTCATCGCACGAAATTTAGTCCTCGTCCAGTTTCAGGACAGCCATAAAGGCTTCGGAAGGAACAGACACGGTACCGAAGGTACGCATACGCTTCTTGCCTTCCTTCTGCTTCTCCAGCAGCTTCTTCTTACGGGTAATGTCGCCGCCGTAGCACTTGGCCAGCACGTCCTTGCGCACCGCCTTGATGGTTTCCCGGGCAATGATCTTGCCGCCGATGGCCGCCTGCACAGGGATCTCGAACTGGGCTCTCGGGATATTCTCCTTCAGCTTTTCGCAGATCTTACGGGCCCGGGGGTAGGCATTTTCCGCAAAGAGGATAAAACTCAGGGCGTCCACAATGTCGCCGTTCAGCAGAATATCCAGCTTTACCAACTTAGACGGGCGGTAGCCGATGAGCTCATAGTCCAAAGAGCCATAACCTCTGGTTCTGGACTTCAGCGCATCGAAGAAGTCATAAATAATTTCATTCAGAGGCATTTCATAGTGCAGCTCCACACGGCTGGCATCCAGATACACCATGTCCTTGAATTCGCCCCGGCGCTGCTGGGCCAGATCCATCATGTTGCCCACATAGTCCTGAGGGCCAATAAGGTTCAGCTTCACATAGGGCTCTTCTGCCAGCTGTATCTCCATGGGATCGGGGTATTCCAGGGGGTTATCCACCATCAGCACAGTGCCGTCGTTCTTGGTAATGCGGTATACAACGTTGGGAGCAGTGGTGATCAGGTCCAGATTATATTCACGCTCCAGGCGCTCCTGGATGATCTCCATGTGCAGAAGACCCAGGAAGCCGCAGCGGAAACCAAAGCCCAGAGCAATGGAGCTTTCCAGCTCATAGACGAAGGAGGCGTCATTCAGCTTCAGCTTTTCCAAAGCATCACGCAGATCCTGATACTTGGCGCCGTCAGCGGGATACACGCCGGAATAGACCATAGGCTGCACAGGCCGATAGCCGGGCAGAGGCTCTTTGGCGCCGTTTTCCACAGTGGTGATGGTGTCGCCCACCTGGGTATCCGCCACGGTCTTGATGGATGCGGTGATGTAGCCGACTTCGCCGGCACCCAGGGCGTCCTTGGGAATCAGGCCCATGGGATTCATAATACCCACTTCCACCACCTTGTACACAGCACCTGTGGCCATCATCTTCACATCCATGCCAGGGCGAATGGTACCCTGCTTGATACGGGTGTAAACGATAACGCCCTTATAAGAATCGTAGATGCTGTCGAAGATCAGCGCCTGCAGGGGTGCTTCCCGATCACCGGTAGGGGCAGGTACATCCCGCACGATCATTTCCAGCACAGAGCGGATGTTGATGCCGTTCTTAGCAGAGATTTCCGGAGAATCCTCAGCAGGCAGACCGATGATGTCCTCCACCTCTGCCTTCACTTCCGCAGGGCGGGCAGAGGGCAGGTCGATCTTATTGATAACAGGCAGCACTTCCAGGCCGGCATCAATAGCAAGATAGGTGTTTGCCAGAGTCTGGGCTTCCACACCCTGGGATGCGTCAACCACCAGGATCGCACCCTCGCAGGCGGCCAGGCTGCGGGATACTTCATAGTTAAAGTCCACGTGGCCGGGGGTGTCGATCAAATTGAGGGCGTAGGTTTCACCATCATCTGCTGTGTAGTTGAGGGTAGCCGCGGTGGCTTTGATGGTGATGCCGCGCTCCTGCTCCAACTCCATAGAGTCCAGGATCTGCTCGGCGCGGTGGCGCTGGTCAATGGCGCTGCATTCTTCCAGCAGGCGGTCCGCCAGAGTGGACTTGCCGTGGTCAATATGGGCAATGATGGAGAAATTTCGAATTTTGGAAAGTTCAGTCATATTGGTTACCTCATTGGTGAGATTCAAATTTTCGTTTATCGCTCTGTTCGGTATTTATTGTAGGGGCGCATCACGATGCGCCCGCGCAGTAAAACATGCCCAGGATTTGCCCTCGTTCGGCGAATTCGCAACATTGTCCCGACGGGCGATTCGTGAATCGCCCCTACGAAGCAAATTGTAACCGTACGATAAATCCCAAGTTAAAGGGTATAGCACCGCATTTTCCTTATTATACATAAAACTACCACGATTGTAAACTGTATGTTTTTCGGTTTTTTCGGGAAAAATGTCATTGCGGCACGACAAAAAGCGGCGAAAATTACTTTTTTCATAAATTATTTACCAAAAACCCTTGCCAAAAGTCGCAAATCAAGCTATAGTCTATTGGCTAATGCTTTTAGATAAAGAGGGAACAATGATATGAGCAACAATAAAAAGACCACCAAGCCCACCGAAGATGTCCAGGTCGCACTGCAGGATCTGATCGCCCAGGGCCGCAAGGAGGGCATGATCCGCGCCGACCATCTGAATGCCCAGCTGGAAAAGCTGGATCTGACCGCTGAAAAGATCGAGGAGATCTATGACCGCTTTGAGGCCATGAATATCCAGATTCTGGGACCGGAGCTGGATCTGGACCTGGGTGACGATATTGACCTGGATATGGACGACGGCATCGACCTGGGCGGTTTGGATGAGGAAGAGCTGGTCGATCCTGTGGACCTGGCTGCTGAATATAATCTGGACGACCCGGTGCGTATGTACCTGAAGGAGATCGGCCAGGTAAAGCTTTTGAGCGCCGAAGAGGAAATTGAGCTGGCCAAGCTGGTTGCTGAGGGCGACCAGAACGCCAAGAACAAGCTGACCGAAGCCAACCTGCGTCTGGTGGTTTCCATCGCCAAGAAGTACTCCGGCCGCGGCCTGCATATTCTGGACCTGATCCAGGAGGGCAACACCGGCCTGATTCGTGCCGTGGACAAGTTTGACTGGACCAAGGGCAATAAATTCTCTACTTACGCCACCTGGTGGATCCGGCAGGCCATTACCCGCGCCATTGCCGACCAGGCAAGAACCATCCGTGTTCCCGTGCACATGGTAGAGGTCATCAATAAGGCCACCCGCTGCAACCGCAAGCTGGTGCAGGAGCTGGGCCGTGAGCCCACTGTGGAGGAGATCGCCGCTGAGCTGAACCTGCCTGTGGA
>JAZRBW010000077.1:0-10131 GCA_045635305.1 Faecousia sp.
GTTTACACAATTCACAAAATCCAAATAAGGATTTTGTGTCATTGCGAGGCCCCGTAGGGGCCGTGGCAATCTCCCGGTACAACCTCCTGGTCTGTTGCTGCTTTTCGATAGGTTGTACCGGGAGATTGCCACGTCGCCGCCTTTTGGCGGCTCCTCGCAATGACAGTTCTTTCGTTACCATTTCTAAGGTAAACAACAATTTATATGACTAAGGAGGCTATATGGAAGGACAACGCTTCATCATTGGCATCACCGGTGGCAGCGGTTGCGGCAAGACCACGCTGCTGAAGTGCATCGCGGAAAAAGGCGGCATCATCCTCGACTGCGACGCCATCTACCACCAACTTCTGGCAACAGATACAAATCTGCTTGCCGCCATTGAAGCCCGGTTTCCCGGCGTGGTGGAAAATGGCCAGCTCCAGCGAAAAAAGCTGGGTGCCATTGTCTTTTCCGACGAAAAAGCCCTGGCTGACCTGAATACAATTACCCATACCGCCGTGAAAGCGGAGGTGCTGCGCCGTTTGCCCCAAAACGGTCTTGCGGCCATTGATGCTATCGCCTTGTTTGAAGGCAACCTTTCTGCGATTTGCGATGTGACCGTTGCCGTTACCGCGCCTGCAGAGGATCGGATTCGCCGGCTCATTGCCCGGGACGGCATCAGCGAGGAATACGCCCGCGCACGGCTCGCTGCCCAGCGCTCCAATGCCGATTTTTCGGCAATTTGCGACCATACGCTGGAAAATAACGGCGAGATTTGTGAATTTCAGGCAAAATGTCTTGCTTTTTTGGCCCGTTTCGGTATAATATAAGTGTAAAAAACTGCCCGTAGGGGTCGATGCCCACATCGACCCCACGCATCTGGGCAGGGCCGATGTGGACATCGGCCCCTACATTCTCTCTGGATAATATTATAAGGAGGACGATTCCCATGACCACCGAAGAACTGCGCAACTCCCTGCTGGCCACCAAGAAGAACGGCTACACCCGCATCACCGCTGAACAGCGCGCTGAGATGGAAGCCTACTGCCGCCGTTACATGGACTTTATGGACGCCGCCAAGACCGAGCGCGAAGCTACCACTTGGGCCGTTGCCGCTGCGCAGGCTCACGGCTTCGTGGAACTGAAGCCCGGTATGGACGCCAAGCCCGGCGACAAGTTCTACATGAACAACCGTGGCAAGAGCATTATGCTGGCCGTTGTTGGCAACAAGCCTCTGAACGAAGGCGCCAACATCTGCGCCGCCCATGTAGACTCCCCCCGCATGGACGTCAAGCCCAACCCCCTGTACGAAGATTCTGAGATCGCCTACCTGAAGACCCACTACTACGGCGGCATCAAGAAGTACCAGTGGGTCACTGTGCCTCTGGCTCTGCACGGCGTTGTCTACCGCAAGGACGGCACTGTTGTTACCGTCAATGTCGGCGAGGACGACAACGATCCCATCCTGTACATCTCCGACCTGCTGATCCACCTGTCCGGTGATCAGCTGCAGAAGACTGCCGGCCAGGTCATCTCCGGTGAGCAGCTGAACATCATCATGGGCACCGAGCCTCTGGAGGGCGAGGGCGCTGACCTGACCAAGCTGCACATCATGAAGCTGCTGAACGAAAAGTACGGCATCATCGAGGAGGATTTCCTGTCTGCCGAGCTGAACATCGTGCCCGCCGGCAAGAGCCGCGAGGTAGGTCTGGACCGCAGCCTGATCGGTGCTTACGGCCACGACGACCGTGTCTGCGCTTACGCCGAGATGGAAGCCATTTTCAACATTCCCACTCCCGACAAGACTGCCGTTTGCATCCTGGCTGACAAGGAAGAGATCGGCTCCGTGGGTATTTCCGGTATGCAGAGCGAAGTGTTTGAGTACTTCATGGGCATCCTGTGCGATGCACAGGGCGTCAATCTGTACCACTGCTTCCAGAACTCCTTCTGCCTGTCTGCCGACGTTTCCAACGCTCACGATCCCAACTTCGCTGAGACCGAGGATCGCCGCAACAACTCTGCCCTGAACTACGGTGTTGCCATCTGCAAGTACACCGGTTCCCGCGGCAAGGGCGGTGCTTCCGACGCCTCCGCTGAGGCTATGGGTCATGTCCGCACCACCCTGGACAACGCAGGCGTTATCTGGCAGATCGCTACTCTGGGTAAGGTCGACCAGGGCGGCGGCGGCACCGTGGCTGCTTACATGGCAAACCGCAACATCGTCACCGTGGACGCAGGCGTTCCCGTGCTGGCTATGCACGCTCCCATGGAAGTGGTTTCCAAGCTGGACTGCTACGAGACCATGCTGGCCTGCAAGGCAATTTACCTGGCTTAATTCCATCCACATCCACCGGGGGCTCATGCCCCCGGTTTTTTGTACGAAAAATTGGGATTTATCGCACTGTTGCGGCCGTAGGCCGCATGCCTTCTCCCGGGGAGAAGGTGCCGGAGGGAGCGTAGCGACCAGAGGCGGATGTGGAATGCGGGCAGTAAGCTTCCGCGAGGTATTGGCTAAGACTTGCTGAAATGCTACCCATTCCTAAGTCCGGAACCTGCACCGCATCCAACATTTCCGCCCGCATTCCACATCAGTCACAAAAATGGGTTCCGAAGTGCCCATTTTTGTGCCAGCTTGTGCTCTGCAGAGCACCCGGTCGGCGGCTCTGACAGCCCCCCGGGCTGCCATCCCCTCCCGCCGACTGCGCTTCGCTTACCCCGGGAGAAGCTGTGGCGGCTTCGCCGCTGTCGCCCCGGAGGGGCGACAAATACCGTTTCCAACAGAGCGACAAACGAAAATTTGGCGTGTTTTGGCCACTCTACCGGCAGTAGAGTGGTTTTTCTACCGTTGGTAGGACAAATTTCCCAAGATTCCCGTGACTTTCCGGATTCTGTCCGCTATGATAGGCTTCGAAATTTGAGCACAGGAGTGTAAAACCTATGGCAAACTATCAAATCATTACCGATTCTGCCTGCGATCTGCCTAAGGCAATGCTTTCGCAGCTGGATATAACCGTCACGCCGCTGCACGTGCTGTTTCGCGGTGAGAATCTGCCGGATTCCGTAGACGAGGGTCTGAAAGAAATTTACGACGGCCTGCGCGCCGGCGAAGCCACCTCCACCTCCGCTGTCAATCCCGAAAGCTGGGCAAATGTCATCGAACCTGCTCTGGCAGCAGGCAAGGACGCCCTGGTGCTGGCCTTTTCCTCAGGCCTGAGCACCACCTATCAGTCTGCCGTCATCGCCGCCGGGGATCTGGCTGAAAAATATCCCAACCGCAAGGTTTTGGTGGTGGACACCGGCTGCGCCGCCCTGGGGCAGGGTCTGCTGGTTTGGCACGCCTGCAAAAAGCGGGATGAGGGACTGAGTCTGGAAGCGCTGGCCGCATGGTGCGAAGAAAACAAGCTGCACCTATGCCACTGGTTCACCGTCAATGATCTGATGTTCCTCAAGCGGGGCGGCCGCATCAGCGCAGCCACCGCCGTGGTGGGCACCATGCTGCAGATCAAGCCGGTGCTCCATGTCAGCGACGAAGGCAAGCTGGTCAGCATGGAAAAGGCCCGGGGCCGCAAGGCTTCCATGGATATTCTGGTGAAGAAATTCCAGGAGCTGGGCAAAGGATACGACAACCCCATCGTGTTCCTGTGCCATGGCGACTGCCTGGAGGAAGCAAAGGTTCTGGAGCAGAAATTGCTGGATGCCGGTGCGAAGGAAGTATTTGTGGGCAATCTGGGTGCTGTCATCGGCTCCCATGCAGGCCCCGGCACCCTGGCTGTGTTCTTTATGGGCAAGCACAGATAATTCATCCCATGACGGGGGCAGCGGTTGCTGCCCCCGTCAATTTTTCGTTTATCGGTCTCCTATTCGGTCATTGCGAGGAGCCGAAGGCGACGTGGCGCCCTGAGCACGAAGTGCGAGGAAGTGCCCTTGGGGTGCAATCCCCCGGTTAGGGGGGAAATCGTATTGAAAAGTACTGTCTAAAACCTTTGGGGGTCGCCACACCAGCGTGCGCGCTGGTTCGCGATGACCGTTCTATCGGAACGATAAATCCCAATTTGCAGTTGGGCGCAAAGGATTTACAAATTGTACAATCCGTTATATAATAGGAAAAACGACGAAACGAGGGCAAGCTATGAATCAGTGCGTGATTTTTTGCGCCGGGGAATTTTCCGGACTAACAAAGCCGCTGGGGGGCGATGAACTGGTCATTGCCGCCGACGGCGGTCTGCGGCACACCCAGTATTTGGGCCTGCGGCCGGACATCATTCTGGGAGATTTTGACTCCCTGGGACAGATCCCCGACGGTGCTCAGGTGCATCCCGTGGAAAAAGACGATACCGATTCCATGCTGGCTATCAAAAAAGGACTGGAGCTGGGCTGCAGGGAGTTTTTGCTCTATGGCAGTCTGGACGGCCCTCGCCTGGATCACACTGTAGCCAATTTCCAGTCCCTGCAATATCTGGCCGCCCATGGTGCAATAGGCTATCTGGTGGGAACAAAGCAAATCGTAACACTGGTGCAAAACGCAACACTGCGTTTTCCCGCCCATTGGACAGGCTATTTCAGTGTCTTTTGCCTGGGAAATGACGCTGAGGGCGTCAGCATTCGGGGCGCAAAGTACGAAATTGCCAACGGACGGCTGACAAGCGCATTTCCCTTGGGCGTGAGCAATCAATTTATTGGCAGGGAAGCCGCAGTGGAAGTGACCGATGGATCGCTGCTGCTGATCTGGGACAAAGGAAACGGCTTGCCATAAATTGGGATTTATCGCACACCTCGCGGTGTGCTGTAGGGAACGCTGTCCTCAGCGTTCCGACCGCGAAGCGGCATTTTTTGATGCAAGTTAACGATTTAGGGGGCATCGAACCCCCTAAATCGTTTCGGAACGCTGAGGACAGCGTTCCCTACGGGCGTGTTTGAAACGTAGCGATAAACGAAAATTTGAAAGGAGGTGGCGGATATGCTGACCTATGAGCTAAAAAAAGCACCGGGTGTGCCCTTATACGAAGCATTATACCGCTGCATTCGTGCCGATATTCTCTCCGGGCGGCTGGCCGCCGGAGTGAAGCTCCCCAGCAAGCGAAGCCTGGCTGCCCATCTGGAGGTCAGCAAGATCACCGTGGAGGCCGCATACTCCCAGTTGGCCGCCGAGGGCTACATCAGCCCCAGAGAAAAGGTGGGCTATTTTGTAGAAGCGGTGGAAACCGCTGCCGTCGTTCCCGCGCCTGCGAACACCCTTCGAAGCAAAGCACCCCAGCCACTGGTAGATCTGACCGCCAACGCACCGGCACAATTTCCGTTTTCCGTGTGGAGTCGGCTGCAGCGGCAGGTGTTGCTGGATTTCGGTCATCAGCTTCTGGAGCCCATGCCCCACCAGGGCATTCAGGATTTGCGGCAGGCCATTGCCCAGCATCTTGCCGGCTTTCGGGGTATGCAGGTAGATCCGCAGAACATTATCATCGGCGCAGGCACCGACTTTTTATACAATTTACTGCTGCAATTGCTGGGTCAGGACAAAGTTTACGCTCTGGAAGAGCCGGGCTACGGCAAAATTCGCCGAATTTATGAAGCTGCCGGGGCAAGCAGCATTCCCGCCCCCATGGATCCTTTCGGTGTCGTTCCGGAAGCCATCCCGGAAGCGCAGGTCCTGCACATTTCGCCCTCCCACCATTTTCCCACCGGTCTCATTACCCCCATGCACAGGCGGCAGGCCCTGCTGCGTTGGGCGGCGGAAGGGGACAGATGGATCATCGAAGACGATTACGACTCAGAATTTCGCTTCGATGCCCACCCCATGAGCGCCATGTACTCCAGCTCCGAGCAAGGCCGGGTGATCTACATCAACAGCTTCAGTAAGTCCCTTGCCCCCTCCATCCGCATGGGCTACATGGTGCTGCCACCGGCACTGATGTGTCAGTTCCGGGAAAAACTGGGTTTTTACAGCTGCACCGTCAGTGCCTTCGAACAGCACACCCTGGCAAGATTCTTGCAGGAGGGTCATTTTGAAAAGCACATTAACCGGATGCGCAAATTCTACCGCAGCCGCCGCAATCGGCTGCTGGATATTCTCCGGCACTGCCGCTGGGCGGAGAAACTGACCATCGAGGAGGCGGACGCGGGACTGCATTTTCTTTTGCAAGTGGACACCGATTTCAGCGACCAAGCCTTGGAGGATTTCTGCGCGGCGTTGGGACTGCGGGTGCGGTGCCTGAGCCGCTACTATTTCGCTCAGCCCCCCGAGACCAGCAAAAGCCGCATCGTGGTCAATTATTCCGGCCTGAAAGAAGAAGATTTTGCCCGGCTGGAGGAAATATTGGAACGCTAAAATGTTGTTTACCAGTTTTAGGTCATTCCGAGCCAGTGCGCACACTGGCGTGGGAATCCCCTGGTTAGACGGAAAATGTGACGAAATGCACCTAAAATACTTAGGGGATTGCCACACCAGCCTGCGGGCTGGTTCGCAATGACACTTCTGTTTTGTTGCGCTAAACAACAATTTTCTTCCGAAAAGTTCGAAAAAAGTCACAAAAAATATGGAAAACCCTCTTGCAATATTCACAAAAGGGTGCTATAATATCGATAATCTAACGTATACTATACGAAAGAGAGGGGCCAAGACCCCTCTCTTTTTTAGTGGAAAGAAGGATTCTTATGAAAATTACTGATCAGGTTGCCGCCTTTGCCGAGCCCATCGTAGTTGCCCACGGCTGCACGCTGTGGGATGTGGAATAAGTCCGGGAGGGCAGCGAGCGCTTCCTGCGGCTGTATATTGACAAGGACGGTGGCGTGGATATTGCCGACTGCGCAGCCATCTCCCGTGCCGTTGACCCCATTCTGGATGAAAAAGATCCCATCGCTGAAAGCTATCATTTCGAGGTCTGCTCCGCCGGTCTGGAGCGGGCACTGAAGCGGCCCGGCGATTTTGAGCGTTTCATGGGCAGCCCTGTCATGGTGAAGCTCTACCGCCCCCGCAACGGTCTGAAGGAAATTCCCTGCATTCTGCGGGGCTACGAGGACGGAAAAGTCACCGTGGAAGCCGGCAAGGAAACCATTACCTTTGAAAAATCCGAAGTCGCCCTGGTGCGCCTTCGTGTTGAATTTTAACAACTAAATACACAATTTAATAGGAGGAAAACAAAATATGGCAAGAGCAAAAAAGACTGTCGCTGCTCCCAAAGTGGACATCGGCATGGAAGTGTTCGCCGCACTGCGTGATCTGGAAAAGACCAAGGGCATCCCCGTAGAATACATGGTGGAGCGCATGAAGCAGGGCATGGCCAACGCTTACCGCAAGGATCGCGAAGACCGCCGCGACGTCCCCGCCGACAATGTGGTGGTGGACCTGAGCGAGAAGGGTCTGTTCGTACATGTAGTCAAGACCGTGGTGGAGGAAGTGGAAGATACCGCTCTGGAGATCCACATCGACGCCGCGAAGAATTATAACCCCGACGCCCAGGTGGGCGACACCGTTTCCATCCCCGTGGATGTGGATAAGTTCAGCCGCATCGCTGCCCAGACCTTCAAGCAGGTTCTGATCCAGGGCATCCGTGAGGCGGAGCGTGGCATGGTTTACGAGAGCTATGCCGATAAGGCCCAGGAGCTGCTGACCGCCACTGTGCTGCGCATTGACCCCAACGGCAATGTGTTTGTCCGCATCGGCCAGGGCAATGAGGTTTCCGACGCTGTTCTGCGCACTTCCGAGCAGATCCCCGGTGAAACCTACACCGAAGGCCAGATGCTGCGCGTGTATGTGCTGGAGGTTCGCCAGGCACAGCGTGGCCCGCTGGTTCATGTTTCCCGCACCCATCCCAACCTGGTGCGCCGGCTGTTTGAGCTGGAGACCCCCGAAATCGCTGAGGGTCAGGTGGAGATCCGCAATATCGCCCGTGAGGCTGGCAGCCGCACCAAGATGGCCGTTCGTGCCGCTATGGAGGGCATTGATCCCGTAGGCGCCTGTGTCGGTCCCCGCGGTGGCCGTGTTGGCGCCGTTGTGGAAGAGCTGGGCGGCGAGAAGATCGACATCGTGGTCTGGTCCGAGGATCCCTGCGCATATGTCAAGGCAGCCCTCAGCCCCGCTGACGTCATCAGCGTGGAGGCCATTTCCGGCCAGAAGGCCTGCCGTGTGCTGGTTCCCGACGATCAGTTGAGCCTCGCCATCGGCAAGGAGGGCCAGAACGCCCGTCTGGCAGCCAGACTGACCGGCTATAAGATCGACATCAAGCCCGCAAGCCAGGCTGAGATCGAAGAATAATTACAAATACAGGTCATCGCGAACCAGCCTGCAGGCTGGTGTGGCGATCCCCAAACCATTTGGAAACCTTAGGGGATTGCCACGTCGGGCTTTGCCCTCCTCGCAATGACAGAAATGGAGGTAGCTTATGCAAAAAAAGATCCCCCAGCGGCAGTGTATGGGCTGCCGGGAACGGACAGACAAGCGGAATCTGATCCGCGTGGTGCGCACACCCGATGGCCATGTGCAGCTGGATTTTTCCGGCAAGCTGGGTGGCCGCGGCGCCTACATCTGCCCCAAGGCGGAATGTCTGAAGAAGGCGCAAAAAGCCAAGAGCCTGGAGCGCAGTCTGGAAGTTCCCATCCCCGAAGAAGTTTATGAACGGCTTTCCCGGGAAATCGAGGTGGCAAACCATGGATAAGGCGCTGAATTTCCTGTCCCTGGCCCGCAAAGCAGGCACCGCCGAGCTGGGCGAAGAGCCCGCAGGCGCAGCCGCCAGGGCCGGTAAGGCATACGCATTGCTGGTTGCCAGCGATTGCGGCGACCACACCTGGCGCAGAGCCAAAGCCTTTGCTGCCGGCACCGATCAGCAGGCCATCCGCCTGCCCTACACCAAGGACGAACTGGGACTTGCCACCGGCCGCGCAAGTTTGGCCATCGCCGCCATTACCGATGTGGCCATGGCGCTGGCGCTGGTCAAAGCCCTGCCCGACCAGGAAAAATATGCCGACAGCATCGCTGTGCTGACCCAGAAAGCCGAACGCCAAAAGCAGAGGAAAAAGGAAGCCGCCGCACATAAAAAGAATGTGCGTGTGGGTAAGAAGAAGTAATTTGATCCAAATTGAGAATTGAAAATTGAGAATTGAGAATGAATGTATTGCATTCGGCAATGATTTCAATTCATAGCGAAGCCATACCATCATTCTCCATTTTCCATTCTCCATTCTCCATTCACCATATTTGGAGGTGCGTTTATTTGAGTTTTGTGAAGTATCGTGTAAAAGAGGTGGCTGCCGACTTCGGCATGGCACCCAAGGAAGTTTCCGAGATCATCGGAAAGTATTATGAAAAGCCCAAGTCCTACTCCCAGGTGCTGAGCGCTGACGAGCTGAACGCCGTATTTGATCACATCACCCGCAACAATCAGATCAAGGATCTGTCCGTTGTGTTCAACGTCCAGCCCAAGGAGCAGCCCAAGGCTGAGCCCGTCAAGCAGGAAACCCCCAAGGCACCCGCTGCTCCCCAGCAGCAGAACCGTCCCCAGAACCAGGGTCAGCGTCCTGCCCAGAATCAGCAGAACCGTCCCCAGCAGGGTCAGCAGCGTCCCGCCCAGCAGCAGGCACAGCCTGTTAAGACTCCCGAACCCGAGCGCAAGCGGGAGCGCCGCGTGGTGGATACCTCCGCTGTTCAGGTCAACACCGCCCGTTTCGAGGATGTGGATAACCTGATCTCCGAGCGCGCCCAGAATTTCCAGGGCGGCAAGCAGCGCATCGGCGGCGGCAAGGGCGGCAAGCAGCAGAAGCAGCAGCAGCAGAACAACAAGAAGGGCAACAAGTCCCGCAACGAAGAGCAGGAAAAGATGCGCCGCCTGCAGATGGAAGTGGCCCGCAAGGCCCCCACTGTGGTAAAGATCCCCGACGAGATCACTGTCGGCGAGCTGGCCAGCCGCATGAAAAAGACTGCCGCGGAAGTTATCAAGTGCCTGATGAAAAACGGCGTCATGGCTGCTGTGAACCAGACCATCGACTTCGACACCGCCGAATTTGTGGCCACCGAGCTGGGCTGCAAGGTGGAAAAGGAAGTTACCGTCACCATCGAAGAGAGAATCATCGACGATCACGTGGACACCGCCGACGAGCTGGTGACCCGCGCACCCGTTGTCGTTGTCATGGGTCACGTTGACCACGGCAAGACCTCCACTCTGG